>ONQZ01000043.1 GCA_900320095.1 uncultured Lentisphaerota bacterium | reverse complement strand
CCGCCGAGAAAATGACCGGGTTCACGCAGACGGAAGCCGAAGGCAAGACCGTTCAGGAAGTCTTCAACACCGCGTCGCCCGACGGCTCCGCCACGCTCTCGCCCATCGAGACCGCCATCCGCGAAAACCGCATCGTCACCAACAGCGACAGCCTCACGATCACCGCCAAGGACGGGACAAAGCGCCGCATTTCCACCTCGACCTCCCCCATCCGCGGCGCGAAGAACGCCCTCCTCGGCGCGATCGTCGTCTTCCGCGACATCACGGAGGAATACGAACGCCGCGAGGAACTCGACCGCAAGACGCACGCGCTCCAGACCGCGACATCCCTCGCCGGACTCGGCTATTTCTACTACACGCCCGAGACCGACACGTTCGACGCGCCGTCGCCCTCCGACGCCATCTGGCCCTTCGAAAACGGCAAACGAGTTCAGGCCGAGGACTGGATCCTCGCGGACGACCTGCAGAACTACCTCACGCAGCGGCGCGCGCTCTTCCACGGCAACTCCGACATGCTCGAATGCACCTTCCGCAGCGACTTCTTCGGCAAACGCCGCCATTTCCGCATCACCGCCGTGAAGGACAAGTCCGCACGCAGGAAACATCAGCGGTTTTTCTTCATGATCCAGGACATCACGAAGGTCCGCGACCTGGAAACCGAGGCGGCGAACGCGATGCTCTTCCTGAAGACGCTCTTCAGCATCATGCCAAACACCGTCACCGTGCGCGATTACGACGACGGTTACCGGCTTCTCATGGCGAACCAGAAATACTGCTACCAGCTCAACACGACCGAGGACAAAATCATCGGCACGAACTACGCCGGCCTTTTCGAGCCGGAGCTCGCAAAGTCGTTCCAGGACATGGACGACGAAGCCGCCAAACGCATCGGCGAAGTCTGCACACACCTCGTCGACGTGCCCACGCACGACGGTTTCGGCGTGGCGCAGATCTCCCACGTCGCGTTCAGGGACACGTCCGGGCGCCTGCTCATCTTCGGGTGCAGCAGCGACGTCACAGAGCTGCACAACGCGATCAAGGCAGCCGAATCCGCGGCGAAGGCGAAGAGCCTCTTCCTCGCCACCATGAGCCACGAGATACGCACGCCGCTCAACGCTATCCTCGGATTCAGCCAGCTGCTCCAGGACGAATCCCTCCCGCGCAAAGAGGCGAGCGAATACCTCCGCAGCATCCATTACGCGGGCAATGCCCTGCTCTCCCTCATCAACGACATCCTCGACCTCTCCAAACTCGACGCAGACCAGATGATCATCCAGCCGGAGCCGACCAACCTGCGCGAACTCATGTTCGAGCTGAAAGCAGTCTTCACGGCCAAGGCGCAATCCCAAGGGATCGACCTCATCACGACCGTCCCGGACGACCTCCCGATTCTCAACCTGGACGAACGCCGCCTCCGGCAGGTCCTCCTGAACATCATCGGCAACGCCGTCAAGTTCACGAAAGAGGGGTCCGTCACCGTCTCGCTCGCATTCTTCAAGCTCAACGAAAAACACGGCGCCATCACCATCCGCGTCGCCGACACCGGATGCGGCATCTCGAAGGAATCCCTCTCCAAGATCTTCGAGCCGTTCGTGCAGGACAAGTCATCCTACCGCGGCATCCGCACGGAAAACGGAACCGGCCTCGGACTCTCCATAGCGAAACGTCTTGTCGACTGCATGAAGGGCTCCCTCACGGTCGAAAGCACGCTCGGCAAGGGCAGCGTGTTCACCATCCTGCTCCCCGAAATCGAAATCTGCGCCAACGCTGAGCTCAGGCAGGATGAACAGACAAGCAGAGGCAAGCTCGACCTTACGAAGAAGATCCTCGTCGTCGACGACGTCCCGCTCAACGTAAAAGTCCTCTGCGCCATGCTCCGCAAGATGGGATTCGATCCGGTCTCCGCGCCGTCCGGCGCAAAGGCACTCGAGCTGATGAAGACAACAAAGCCCGACATCGGCCTGTTCGACCTCTGGATGCCTGAGATGAACGGCATGGAACTGGCGACCGCGATCCGCTCGAATCCGGACTGGGCCGGCATCAAAATGTATGCCGTCACCGCCGACACGGAAAACTCCTCGAACTTCGACATGAGCATGTTCGACGGCATCGTCATGAAGCCCGTCACGCAGGATTCGCTTATGAAGGTTTTGAGCTGAACCGGAGGAAACATACCGCCATTCCGGCTTGACTTTCTCCGTTTTTGTGGTATAGTTATGGCTGAAAATGACAAACAATCCTCAACAGAAAGGAGTGATGCCATGAAATTTATTCTCGCCCTTTGCTGTTTCCTGACAACAGCCGTGCTCGTCCCCGCTCTTTCCGCGGGCGAGTGGTTCACAGATTTCGAAAAGGCAAAAGCCGAATCGCTGAAAACAAAGCGCCCGATCTATATCCTGTTCACAAATTCGGACGCCGCCGCCGACCGCAGCCTCGAACGGACCATCTTCAGCCAGAGGAAATTTCAGGACTACGCCGACAGGAAGCTCGTGCTCCTGAAGATCGACTTCCCGAACGCGGCCCACCTTCAGCCGAAGAGCCTCTCCCAGCAGAACCGGGAACTCCGCACGAAGTTCGGCATCACCATCCTGCCGACCGCGCTCCTGCTGGATGCAAAAGGAAACATCTACATCGATTTCCTGAAGGCCGACGGCAGCACGGAGAAGCACCGCCGGAAGATCAACGAGATCATGGACTTCGACCCGCCGAAACGCTACGCCGAGTACCTCGACGGCTTTGTGAAGAAATACACGCCGCCGAAACCCGAGATCAAGAAAGCCGAGGCGAAAGCCGACGAAAAGAAGGCCGATGCGAAGAAGCCGTCATCGAAACCGGCGCAGAAACAGGACAAAAAGCCCGCGGACAAGCCGCAGGAGGAGACCAACATCCCCGATGAAAACGGCGTCCTCCGCATCCCGCTCAATCCCGAGGGCGATTTCCAGGAATGGCTGAAATCCTATCAGGCCGAAGAGGCAAAGGAAGAGGCCAGAGAAGCCGAGGAGGCAAAGGAGATCATCGAGGAAGCCAAAGAGGCGATCGAAGAGGCCGAGGCGGAGAAAAAGGACGCGAAGCCGCAGGCTCCCGCCCCGGAGAAATAAGTTTCTCCCTCAAAAAACAGATACGAAAAATCCCGTACCGTTCAGCGCGGCACGGGATTTCCTTTTTTGGCAAGAAACGCCTGTCTGTTACTTCAGCGGGACCAGCTCCACGAAATAGACGTCGTTCTGCTTCATGTCGAGGCCGAGCTGGAATTCCTCGCCCTTCATGACCGTGACCTGCGCGCGGTACATCGGACGGAGCTGGGAAACGCGTGTCAGGCGCGCGATCTCCTCGCGGCTGATGTCCGTCTTCGCGCCGTCCTCCTCCAGCCACGCGGAATACGCGTCGCCCGCCCGGTAGCCGATACGGGTCACGCGCAGGTCGTATTCGCCCGCCTTGAGGCCGGTGATGCTGAACAGCGCATGGCCTTTGTCCTTCGCCGGATGCGGATCGAAGAACGTGTCCTGGTTGCTGATCCTGCCGCCCTGCGTGGGGTGGCTGAGGTCCCAGAAGAGCGCCTGCACGCCGCCATTCGCGTCCTTGCAGACATATGACGACGCGTCGTTGGAAACGAGTTCCGTCGGGCCGAGCGCCGCCAGGCACTGGTACGCGCGGTAGGCGGCCTTCGGGATGCTCTGGAACGTAATGAGGCCGAAACCGCCGTGGAACGGACGCGGCGCGGGTCCGCATTCCTCGAAGATGTCCGTGAACGTCCACAGGCTCATGCACGCCATCTTTTCCGTGTTGCGGAGCTGTTCCAGGATGAACGGCGCGGCGAAATACGAGTCGTGCACGGGGTCGACCGGCGACGGCGACGCGTGCCACTCGGTGATGTAGACCGGGACGTCGCAGCGAAGGTTTTTGCGGATGTCCTCCAGCTTCTTGTTGAAGCAGTCGGCGACGTGCCGGAGGTTCTTCATGAGGTAGATGTAGTTGCCGCCGAACCGGTCGATCTTCGGCAGAGCCGGGTTCTCGGGGTCGAATCCGTACTGGTGGAACGAGATGAAATCCAGCGGCAGGCGGTTCTTGCGGCAGTATTTCACGAGCGGCGCGATGAAGTCGAGCCCGGCGCCGGAGGGGCCGCCGACCGGATACGCCCTGTTCACGGACTTGACCGCGCGCGCCGTGTGCTTGTACAGCTCAAGATAGGCGTCGAGCATGGTGGTCTTTTTGCCGGGATCCCAGAAGACGTCCAGGTCCGGCTCGTTCCACACCTCGAACCGCCACGTCTTCACCTCGTCCTCGCCGTAGCGTTCGGTCCAGTGCTGCACGGTCGCGCGGACGAGGTCGGCCCAGCGTTCATGCTTCTTCGGCGGGGTCACGTTTGCCTTCCACCAGAAGATCGTGGTCTTGCCGGAGGCGAGTTTTTCGGGCATGAAGCTGAGCTCGACGAACGGCTTGACGCCGATGGAGAGCAGGAAATCGAACACGTCGTCGATGTACATGAAGTTGTACACCGGGTTGCCCGCCTTGTCCTCGCTGTACACGCGCATCTCGTCGTGGAAGAGGCCGTGTGCGCGCAGATACCGGAATCCGAGCTCCTTTTTGCATTTCGCGAGCTGCTTCCGCCAGGTATCGCGCAGACCCTCACCGATGCGGCCCGCCCCGACGCAGTCGCGCCAGACGTCGGACAGTTCGCCCTTCACCGTCCTGAAATCGGCTTTGATGACGCGTTCCGGCGCGGTCTCGCCCGGATAGACCTCGGGGACCGCCTTCTTCGGCGCGGCAGTCTTCGGCGCGGCAGCCTTTTTCGCTTCGGACTTCTTCGCGGCGGCGGACGCGGGTTTCGCGGCGGCCTTCGCGACGGTCTTCTTTGCGGCGGATTTCTTGCTCGGACTCATGGTTTTCTCCTGTTGTTCGCCCCGGATGCCGGAGCCTGTTTTTTGAGAATACGGTTTTCTGATGAAAATACAATAGCACGTTCCGGGCGTTTTCCCATACACTTTTTGCACGAAATCATATTTTCTTTAAACAAAATCCTCCGGACGCGAAAAAAACGGCACAGCAAGCCGTGCCGATACCGTGCGCGGCTTGCGCTCGCGCACCGGGAAACTCGTTCCGTCAGGAATGGAATGTGCTCAGAACCCTTCGAGCAGGGATTTCTGGTCTTTGTTCTTTTCCGAGGCCTTTTCCGCCGCATCCTTCGCATTGAGGGATTCCGGGCCGCGGATGATGTCCCCGTCGCGGTCGAGCGGTTCGTCGAGAATGGACGATTTCTTCGGATCGCGCATATCCTCCAGGAACTGGATGTCCTGGATCTCCTCGTAGTCGACGTCCTTGCGTGCTTCGCGGCCGCCGACGACCTTCACGATGCCGGTGTCCTTGTCGAGCACGAGGCGGGGCGGACGGTCGGTCTTCATGAGGATCTGCCGGTTCTCGAGGTTGCCGTCGGTGTTGTACTGGTAGTAGGCATACACTTTCGTGCTGGCGGGCAGGAGGACGCTGAGGCGAGAGAGGAAGTCGATCTCGCATTTCGGGCGGAGGTCGGGCCCCAGGTCGTAGCCGATATGACGGAGCATGTAGACGTTGTCCTTGTCCTCGAGCGTGAGGCAGTAGATGTTGGACTTGCCCGTGAAATAGCTCAGGATGCGGTATTCGCGCGTCCTGATCATGCGGTGCTTCTCCTCCTTCGTGCCGTCCTCGTTGACCGTGACCTCGGGCGAATCGTCGAGCAGAGGCAGGCCGATCGTGCGCGACCAGATCACGCTACCGCGCACGATGTTGAAATGCGCCTCCTTGGACTGGTACGGCGTCGGCATCTGCGGATGGCGCAGCACGGCCTTGACGGTATAGCGTCCGGTGGAACGCAGATCGTAGTGCTTGCTGAGGTTGAACATGTAGGATTTCTCGCCGCCGGGCGGCAGGATCACGCCGGTCATGTCGGGCAGAGGCGCGTCCTTCGGCGTGCGGATGAAGGACGGATCGTTGCGGTCGGAACGCCGTATCTCGAACTGGAGATTGCCCTTGAGGCCGAGGTTTTCGCCGAACGCCAGCGGATGCGCGGAGAGGTTGCGCATCGCCACGCGCACGAACACGGATTCATATTGAAGATAGTTGACCTGGACCGGCTTGACGACGATCGCCACCTGCGCGCGGACGCACAGCGGGATCAGAAACAGAACAAGGACCGCCGCCCAAAGATGACGCAGTCTGAAATACATGGCTCAGCTCCTTTCCATAAGAAGGTTGTAAGACGCTCCGGCGACCGCTTCCGGGTCGACCGACGCGTGACATCGTGAATCTTTACAATAGCGCAAAAAACAGCGATTGCAAGCGATTTCCGGAATAAACACGGATTTTTTTTCGCAGTAAGGCCCGGTCAGGGCGGGATCCGTCGGACCGAACATGGCGACGACGGGCACGCCAAGCGCCGCGGCGATGTGCATCGGACCGCTGTCGTTGCAGATCATCAGAGACGACAGGCGCACCGCCTCCAGCAGTTCGCCTACGCTCGTCCGGCCGCAGATCGACGCGACGGGCAGATCCCCGCTCTTCGCCAGGATCTCGTTCGCGTCCTCCGCTTCGTCGCGAGTCCCGGCAAGCAGGAATTTCAGCTTCAGATCGCGGCGGGCGAGCGAGGAGATCACGGCGAAGAAGAAATCGGCGGGCCATTTCTTGGTGGCCCAGCGTGCGCCCGGCGCGACGACCGCGAAACGTTCCGGCACGGTCCCGCCGAACGCGGCGGCCACAACCTCGCGGGCGCGGACGGCGCTCTGCTCGTTCACAGGCAGGTTCAGGCTGAAATCCAGGTCTTCGCGCCCGAGGAAACTTTTCATCAGTGCGTTGTTGATCTCCACGGCATGGCCGGGCTGCTCGTGCCCCTTCAGATAACGGGTATAAAATCTGGACGCAGGGCGTTCGCGCGGCGTTGCCGGGCCATACCGGAGTCCGCAGCCAGTGAGACGTCCGATGACGGCGCTCCGGACCAGCCCCTGCAAGTCGATCACGGCGTCATAGGGCTCGTGCCGGAGATCGGAACACAGCCGGATGAATTCCGGCAGGAACTGGAGCGGCTTGCGGAGTCTGCCGTCGCGGAACAGGATCACGCGGCGGACGCACGGGAGATACGGCGGCAAGTCGGCGAACGCGGGCTTCACGACCCAGTCGACGGAAACGTCCGGACAGGCTTTCGCCAGCGCCGAGACGGCGGGCATCGCGTGCAGGATGTCCCCCAGGCTGCTCGGTTTTACGATCAGATAACGCTTCATATTGCGCAGCGTCTCCTCCGGTCCGTGCGGCGGACGGCGTCCGTCCGGCGGTCACATGCCATGTTCAAGACGAGTGGCGAGGCATTCCGGCAGACCGGCGGCGCGGATCTTCTCCTGCGTCCCGGTGATGTCGTACGGCAGACGGTAACGCGTGAGCGTGCGCTGTTCGGTATCGTACACCGCGAACGTCGCACGCGGGTCGCGGTTGCGCGGCTGGCCCACGCTGCCGACGTTGATCAGGTACTTGCAGCCCGGCTGGATCGGCAGCACGATCTCGTCGGCCTCGTCGGACCGGAACATCATGCCTTCCTCGTCGGGTTTGACCGTCCAGAGTTTCAGCTCGTCTACGGGCAGTTCGCCGGGGCGCGCGAGCATTTTCTTGCAGTACGCGATCGGCACGTGGGAATGTCCGCAGAAGCAGAGCTGGGTATACTGGTAGGAAAAATTGTCCATCGCCTGATGAATGTCGAAGATGTAACCCCATTCCGACGGGCTGTCCAGCGACGCGTGGACCGCGGTGAACGGCGTCCCGCGCACCTGCATCTTGTACGGCAGTCCGGCGAGGAAGGCGCGCTCCTCGTCGTTCAGCATGCTCTGCGTCCACAGGACCGCGCTCTTCGCGTGGGGATTGAATCCCGCCATGACCGTATCGCCGTTCGACGCGTATTCGTCGTGGTTGCCCTTCACGAACGCGGCGACGGGCAGCGCCCGCATGATCTCCAGGCATTCGTGCGGACTGGCGTTGTAGCCGACGATGTCGCCGAGGGAGAGGTAGGAGTCCACCGCCAGTTCGCGGCAGCGGGCAAGCACGGTCTCCAGCGCTTCGAGGTTCGCGTGGATGTCGCTCAGGATCGCATATTTCATCGCATGTCAGCCTTGGATGGGTTGAGAATTCAAAAAACTTTTCATTGAATATACCACGCCGGACGCCGATTTTAAAGAGCAAATAGCGGAAAAATCCGTTTTTTCTTCAATAAATCTGGAAAAACGTACTTTTCGACTTGAAAAATCGGCAATCATGCCGTATTTTTTAGCGATATTTATTTTTCTTCACACCAAACGAGGTTTAAACGTGCTTGACAGTGATTATGTATTGGAGCTGCTCCAGGAAAACGGTTTCGTGACCAAGGAGCAGGTCGACGAAGGCTGGAAAAAAGTCGCCGCTTCCGACGGCGAGCTCGATATCCTTGACGCGCTGAAGTCCCTGCGCTACGTCGACGAACAGGAAATCATCAACATGCTCGCCCAGCAGTACGGGCTTGAGACCATCGACCTGTCCGCCTTCGTCATCCCCGATGAAGTGATCGCGGAACTCCCGGCGGAAACCGCCCGGCAGTACCAGGTCGTCCCCGTCATGCTTCACGACGACATCCTCACCGTTGCCATGTCCGATCCGACCGACATGGAGACGGTCGACACGCTCCGGTACCTGCTGAAGCGCGACGTCGAGGCCGTCATCGCCCCCGCGAAGCAGATCCAGAAGGTCCTCGAGGCCAGCTACGGCGGGCTCGAAGGCACCGTGGATTCCTACGTCGGCAGCGTCGACACGTCCAAGCTCGAAGTCGTGCAGACGGACGAGGATGAGGCCACGAAGGAGGCCATGAAGGCCGCGAACAGCAATCCCGAGGACGACGCCCCGATCATCAAGCTCGTCTCCCTCCTCATCTACAACGCCTTCAAGCTCCGTGCGTCCGATATTCACCTGGAGCCGATGGAAAAGAAATTCCGCATCCGCTACCGCATCGACGGCGCGCTCCGCGAAATGGAAAGTCCGCCGAAATACCTTCAGACGAACATCATCAGCCGCATCAAGATCATGTCCAAGATGGACATCTCCGAGAAGCGCGTGCCGCAGGACGGCCGTATCCAGATCGAGGTCTCCGGCGTCGGGCTCGACCTCCGTGTGTCCACCATCCCCACCACGCACGGCGAATCCATCGTGATGCGTATCCTCGACAAGTCCAGCATCCAGCTCGACATCCCGAAGCTCGGCTTCTACACCGACGACCAGGAGAAGATCGACCGCATCATCTCCATGCCGGATGGCATCTTCCTCGTCACCGGACCGACCGGTTCCGGCAAGACGACCAGTCTGTACGCCTTCCTGAACACGATCAACAAGCCGAACCGCAAGATCATCACGGTGGAGGACCCTGTCGAATACCAGCTCAGCGGCATCAACCAGGTCCAGGTGAACCCGATCGTACAGATGACGTTCTCGAACGCGCTTCGAGCCATGCTCCGTCAGGCGCCCAACATCATCATGGTCGGTGAAATCCGCGACCTGGAAACAGCCGACATCGCCATCAACGCGTCGCTCACAGGCCACCTGGTCTTCAGTACGCTGCACACCAACGACGCCCCCAGCTCCGTCACACGACTGATCGATATGGGCGTGAAGCCCTTCCTCGTGGCGTCCTCCGTCCGCGCCATCATGGCGCAGCGACTCGTCCGCCGCGTCTGCAAGAACTGCATGGAGCCCTACAAGCCGACCCCCGACGAAATCCGGCTCCTCCACCTCGACAAGGACTACCTCGACTCCGCGAACCTCGTCCACGGGCGCGGCTGCCCCGCCTGCGGCGGCACCGGGTACAAGGGACGTATGGGAATCTACGAAATCTTCCTCATCACCGAGGATATGCAGTACCTCATCTACAACAAGGAAAGCTCCGACAAGCTCCGCGCCGCGGCACGCCAGAGCGGCATGAGGACCCTGCGCGAAGACGGTCTCCGCAAGGCCGCCGCCGGGACCACCACGGTCTCCGAAGTCCTCGCGGTCACCGTCGGCGACGAAGAATAACGCAATCAACCACACGGATCTTATATCATGCTTGACTCTGAAAATCAAACACTGAAAGACATCCTCCTGAACGCCAACGCATGTTCCGCGCAGAACATGAAGGAAGCCGAGGAGGAATTCGAACGCACGGGGAAGCCGCTTCAGCAGATCCTGATCGACTTCCAGATCCTGACCGAAAACGAGATCCTCAACTACATCGCGGAAAGCCTCGGCACGACCGTCGTCGACCTCTCCATGCTCGAGGTCCCGAAGGATGTCATCGACCTCATCGACGCGGACAACGTCCGCATGCTCGGCGTCGTCCCGATCGAGGCGGACGACACCACCGTGACGCTCGCCGTCCGCAATCCGCTGAACTACCAGATCGCCGACGAAATGCGGTTCGTGCTGGGCAAGGACGTGATGATCGTCCTCGCCGAGGAAAAGCAGATCGACAGCTTCATCGACAAGTATTATCCCATCGACATCAACGGCGTGAACGACCTCCTCTCCGAGATGGACGCCATGGAGGGCTCCGACTACGCCTACGCGAACGCCGAGGAAGACGCGAACAAGGCCCCGATCATCAAGTTCGTGGACGCCGTCCTCTACCAGGCCATCCGCGACAAGGCGTCGGACATCCACTTCGAGCCGTTCGAGCACGAATTCAAGATCCGCTACCGCATCGACGGCGCGCTGTACGAGATGTCCCCGCCGCCGCGCAGCCTCGCCATCCCGGTCATCAGCCGCGTGAAGATCCTCTCCGGCCTGAACATCTCCGAGCGCCGCAAGCCTCAGGACGGCCGTATCCAGCTGAAGATCGCCGGACGCCCCATCGACCTCCGTGTGTCCACGCTCCCGACCTCCCACGGCGAATCCGTGGTGCTCCGCGTGCTCGACCGCTCCGTCGTCAACCTCGACCTCGACGTCCTCGGCATCAACGAAGACACGCTCAAGAAGATCCGCGAGATCATCGCCATGCCGAACGGCATCTTCATCATCACCGGGCCGACCGGTTCCGGCAAGACGACCACGCTGTACTCCGCGCTGAAGGAGATCAACAAGGTCGAGGACAAGATTCTCACCGCCGAAGACCCTGTCGAATACGACCTCGAGGGCATCGTGCAGCTCCCGATCAACGACGCGATCGGCATGACGTTCGGACGCGCCCTCCGCGCCTTCCTCCGTCAGGACCCCGACATCATCATGCTCGGTGAAACGCGCGATATCGAGACCGCCGAAATGGCAGTCCAGGCGTCCCTCACCGGACACCTGGTCTTCACCACGCTCCACACCAACGACGCCGCCGGCGCCGTGACACGTCTGATCGATATGGGCGTCCAGCCCTTCCTCATCACAGCCTCGCTGATCGCCATCCTCGGCCAGCGACTCCTCCGCCGCATCTGTCCGCACTGCCGCACGGCGTTCGTCCCCACCGACGACGACCTGAAGCTCCTCGGGCTCCAGCGGAAGGACATCGGCGACAACAAGTTCTACTACGGCAAAGGCTGCCCCACCTGCAACAACACCGGGTACAAGGGACGCAAAGCCATTACCGAACTGCTCTGCATGAGCAGCAAGATCTCCTCGCTGATCCTGGACTCCGCGCCCGCCGTCGTCATCCGCGACAAGGCGCGCGAACTCGGCATGACCACCATGCGCGAGGACGGCATCCGCGCCATCCTGAACGGCGAGACCACGATGGAAGAAGTTCTCAAATACACGTAATCAACATAAAGGGCCCTCAACATGGTTGAAATGGATGAATTACTGGATCTCGTCGTCACCGAAGGATGCAGCGACCTGCACCTCGAAGTCGGCGTCGCACCCGTGATCCGCCTCCACGGTGAAATGACCCAGCTCGACCTCCCGGTGCTTACGCCGGAGGATACGGAAGCGCTGGTCAAATCGATCGCCTCCCCGCGCCACCTCCAGCAGCTCGCCGAGGACGGCGGTTCCGACTTCGGTTTCGCGTTCGGCGACCGCGCCCGTTTCCGCGTCAGCGCGTTCAAGCAGAAAGGCTGCATCGGCGCCGTCCTACGCCAGATCCCGAACGAGATGATGCCGCTCGACAAGATCGGCCTCCCGCCGAGCATCAAGGACCTGCTCTACCGTCCCCGCGGCATGATCCTCGTGACCGGCCCGACCGGTTCCGGCAAGTCCACCACCCTCGCCTCGATGATCAACGTCATCAACGAGGAGCGCGCCGTGCACATCATCACGGTCGAGGACCCCATCGAATTCTACCACCACCACAAGAAGAGCGTGGTGATCCAGCGTGAAGTCGGCGCGGACGTCCCAAGCTTCTCCGAAGCACTCCGCCGCGCCCTCCGTCAGGACCCCGACATCATCCTCGTCGGCGAATTGCGCGACCTGGTCACCATCGAAGCCGCCGTCACCGCCGCCGAAACCGGACACCTGGTCTTCGGCACCCTGCACACCACCGGCGCGGCCCCGACCGTCGACCGTATCGTCGACGCCTTCCCGACCAACCAGCAGCCGCAGATCCGCACCCAGCTCGCCGCCGGCCTCGTCGGCGTCATCTCCCAGGTGCTTCTGCCGCGCATCGACAAGCCCGGACGCGTCGCCGCCTTCGAGATCATGATCACCACGCCCTCCATCCAGGCGCTCATCCGCGACGGCAAGACCTTCCGTATCACGTCGGACATCCAGACCGGCGCGAAGTACGGCATGAACACCCTCGACTCCCACCTCGTCGACCTCTACAAGAAGGGCATGGTCTCCTACGGCGAAGTCATCACGAAGGCGCAGGACCCCGAAGGCATCGTCCAGACCCTCGCAGGCACCAACATCTGATCCGGTTCTCATTCAACATTCACATAATTTGGAGTTCACAAAATGCCGATCTTCCAATACACCGCGATGGACGCATCCGGTAAGGAACAGAAGGGACAGCACGAAGCCGCAAGCGAAGAAGCCGTCGCCGCGTTCCTGAAGGAACAGGGGATGTTCCCCACCTCCATCAAGCCGCTCGCCAAGGCGGCCAAGGCCAAAAAGGAAAAGGCCAAGGGCCCCGCCGCCGCGAAAGGCCTGAACATCAACCTCGGCCCCACGGTCATGAAGGGCAAGGACCTGACCGTCTTCACGCGTCAGCTCGCCATCCTGCTCGACGCCGGCCTCCCGCTGATCCGCTCGCTCAAGACGCTCGAACGCCAGGCGAAAAACCCCGCCGTCAAGACCATCCTCGGCAAGGTCGCCTACTCCGTCGAAGGCGGCTCCACCTTCTCCGAAGCCCTCGCACAGCACCCGAAATCGTTCGACAAACTCTACCTGAACATGATCCGCGCAGGCGAAGCCGCCGGTAAGCTCGAACTGATCCTCACGCGTCTGGCGGGCTTCCGCGAAAAGGCCGCCAAGATCGCAGGCAAGGTCAAATCAGCCATGGTCTACCCCGCCATCGTGCTCACCATCGCCATCGGCATCACCATCTTCCTCATGATCTTCATCGTCCCGAAATTCGAGGTCATGTTCACGGAAATGCTCGACGGCGCACAGCTGCCCGCCATCACCCGGTTCGTCATGGGCGTCAGCCGCTGGCTGCAGAACAACATCATCGTGGCGATCATCATCGTGGTCGTCCTCGTGATCGCCGCGAAGTTCATCCTCAAGACGGAGAAGGGCAGGTTCTACTTCGACAAGGGCATCTACAACGCCCCGATCATCGGCCTGCTCATCTCCCGCAACGCCATCTCCAAGTTCTCCCGTACGCTCGGCACCCTCATGGGCTCCGGCGTACCCGTCCTGAACGCCCTCCAGATCGTCCGCGACACCGCCGGCAACGAGCTCGTTTCCAAGGCCGTCCAGCAGGTCCACGACGCCGTGAAGGAAGGCGAACCGATGGCGCCACCGTTGCTCGCCACCAAGATCTTCCCCGACATGGTCATCAGTATGATCGAGGTCGGCGAGGAAACAGGCAAGCTCCCCGACATGCTCGAAAAGATCGCCGACACCTACGACGAAGAAGTCGACAACGCCGTCAGCGCCCTGACATCCATGATCGAACCGTTGATGATCGTCTTCCTCGCCGTCATCGTCGGCGGTATCGTCATCGCGCTGTTCAGCCCGCTGATCACCATCATCCAGACCCTCGGCGGCGGTTGATCCGCCTCACCTCAGGTCCCGCCCGGTTTTCCAAGGCGGGACCTTTTCTTTTTTCCGGAGGTGCGCCCCCATGCGCTGCTTTCTGAACATCGGAAACACACATACGCAGATTCTCTCCGTCATGCCGGACGGCGGGCGCACGGTCCGCACGGTCCCGACGGCGGACTTCGACCCCTCCTCGCTCCCGGACGGCACGGAGGTATGCGCGGCATGCGTCGTGGCGGAGAAGACGGACGCGCTGAAGGCGCGCGGATGCAGCATGGCGACGCCGGAGGCCGCTTCGAAATTCGTGGACTTCTCCCTCGTCGACGCGTCGACGCTCGGACAGGACCGCGTCGCGAATGCCGTTTATCTGGCCGCAAAGGCCGTTCTCCCGGCGGTTTCCCTTGATTTCGGCACCTGCATCACCGCGGAAGTCGTCGACGCGCAGAGGCGCTTTCTCGGCGGCGCGATCTTCCCCGGACGCACCCTCGCGCGCCGCGCACTCGTTCTCTACACCTCGAAACTCCCCTTCGTCGAACTCGCGGACGGACTGCCCCCCTGCCCCGGCGCGAACACCGCCGACGCCATCCGTATGGGCACCGATGCCGCCGCCATTGATGCCGTATTAGGATTCATCGTCCGCATCGAAAAGAAGCTGGGACGCCGTCTCACGGTCTATGCATGCGGCGGCGACCGCGCGTTTTTCCTGCGCACTCCGGAGCTCGCCGGCATGACGGACGGCGGGGACGACTTCACCTTGCGCGGAGTCGAGCTGCTTTTCAGCTGAGAAATGCCCCATGAGGATCAAGATCTGCGGCATCAGGAACGATTCGGATTTGAAGGCGGCGCTCTCCGCCTCGCCGGACGCCGTCGGATTCCTGGTCGGGCAGGTCCATCCATCGCCCGATTTCATCCTCGCATGCACCGCACGGCGTCTCGCGAAATCCCTGCCGCCGTTCGTCCAGCCGTGGCTGGTCACGCATTTGTCCAAACCGGAGGAGGTCCTCGACCTCGCCGACGCCGCGGCGGTCCACAACATCCAGCTTCACGGGGAATCCACGCCGGAGGAAGTCTCCGCGATCCGCGACGCCCTGCCCCCGTGCGCCAGGCTCGTGCGCGCGGTGCATCCCGAGCCGCAGGACGCCTTTTATCAATACGCCGAGTTCGTGCCGTTCATCGACGCGTTCCTGATCGACACGCTCAATCCGAAGACCGGACAGGTCGGCGGGACCGGGCTTACCGGAAACTGGATCCGCGCCGCGCGGTTCGTGCAGGAATCTCCGCTCCCGGTCATCCTCGCGGGCGGCCTCACGCCCGCCAACGTGGCGCGCGCCATCGAACGCGTCCGGCCTTACGCCGTGGACGTGAACACCGGAGTCAAGGCGACGTCGGACCGTACGGAAAGCGCCGCGCTCTGCCGCGCATTCGTGAAAGCGGCGCGGCTGGCGGATCTCTGAGCTTATTCTTCCGCCCTTTTTAGAGGATTTTCTGATAGTAGTCGATGCTGAGCCAGCGGCCGAATTTCCGGCCTGCCTCGCGCACGGTCCCGGCGTACTCGTAGCCGCATTTCCTGTGCAGCCCGATGCTCGGCAGGTTCTCCGAGTCGATCACCCCGATGAGCGTGTGGATGCCGACCTTGCGGCATTCGTCCTCCAGACGCGCCAGCAGCGCCGTCCCGACGCCCGTCCGGCGCGCGGAGGGTTCGACGTAGAGCGACAGCTCCGCCGCGTGCCGGTACCCCTGATGATGCCGGTATGCGCCGCAGGAGGCGAACCCCAAAAAAACGCCGTCGTCCGACTCCGCCGCCAGCACGGGGTAGTTCCCCGCCGCATGCTCATCAAAATACTCCCGCATGTACGCTTCCGGGTGCGGATCGCAGTCGTACACCCAGGTCGTATGCAGGATGGCGTCGTTCAGCAGCGCCAGGACATACGGGGCATGGCGCCCGAAATCGGCAGGGACGATTTTCATTTGCGCACACTCAGTTTCCGGTCAGGGCGGGCAGGATGCCCTCCTGACGCCAGACGTACGCCCGGCGGTCGAGTTCCTCGCCATTGTCCCAGAAGACCGGGCAGATGCCGTTTGCGCGCGACAGGCGCACGATGGAACGGAAGTAGTCGGCGCGGCTCGCGCGGTCCTTGTTCCGCAGGAGGCATCCGTACTCGCCGATGATGACCGGGATTCCCTTGTCCAGATAATGCTCCTTCAGCTTCGCGAAGTTGGCTTCCATCGTCTTGTGGTCCTCGCCGCCGCCCCAGCTGTACTGGTAGCCCCAGCTCGTGCCGGGCGTGGCGATAGCGAACTGCGGCGGCAGGTAGTAATGCACGGACACGATGCAGCGCGGATCGTCGGGGAGGACCAGGTGGTCGCACGCCTTGTCGAGGTCGGCGCCGATCCCCCCCGAAGCCCGGATCAGCTTCACGAACTCGCCGTTCACGCGGTTCACGAGCGCGCCGTTCTCCGCGATCGGCAGGTCCGTGAAGTCGATCTCGTTCATCGACTCGAAGATCAGGTGGTCGTGGCGATCGCGGAACCGCGCGGCGATCTGCCGCCAGGCGGCGCGGAACTGCGTCATGGTCCCCTCGTAATCCTTTGACGCCTTCTCCATCCAGGATTTTTCGTGGTGCAGGTTGACGATCACGTACATCTTTTCCGCCAGAGCCCAGTCCACGACCTCCTCCACGCGCGACATCCACGCCGGGTCGACCGTGTATTCCGGCGCGTCGCCCATGTGCGGACCCCAGCTCACCGGGATGCGGATCGTGTCGAATCCCTGTTCTTTGATGTACTTGATCAACTTGCGCGTGGTGCGCGGATTGCCCCACGCGGTTTCCGTTTCCATGCCGCCGCGCCCGCCGCCGTTCGGCAGGGCGTCGAACGTGTTGCCGAGGTTCCAGCCGTATCCCATGCCGGACACGAACGCGATGCCCTCCGACGTGTTGTTTTTCGAGGAAACGCAGGACAGGACACACGCGGACAGACAGAGGACGAACAGGACGAAGATGCTTTTTTTCGCGGAGGAAGAGAACATGGAAACCGCCTTTCTGGAGATGCCGGTTCAGGGAAGGACGAACTGGTTGTGATGCGCCTAATATAGCATATCCCGGCCGTTTTTTCAAACAGAAAGGGCGGACAATCGCTCCCGTCAATGATAAAAAAAAGAGAATTATCTGAAAAAAAACTTGTTTTCAGTTGACTTTTCGGGAAAACGATGTATCTTTTTTAAAGCCGGAAAAAACTCATTTTCTTTTTCCGCCTGTTCAGTTCATATCTTTTTACGGAGTTCGCTTTTCATGAAAAGAACCATATCTCTCGCATCTGTCCTGTTTTTCGTCTGCTGTGCGGCTCTCTGCCTCTGCTCCTGCGGAAAAAAACAGCAGATCAAACGAATCGATCAGGATACGCTCCGCCTCATGCAAAAGACCCAGGCGGAGCTCACAGCATGCGTCGAACGCTGCAGATCCGCCGCACAGGAATCCAAGGACAAGGAAATCCTCCTCGCCCTCGCGAACTCCCAGCAGATCCTCGTTGACCGGCACGAAACGATCATCAATATCCTCCTGAAAAAAATAAAGATGGAACGCGTCTCCACGGTCTCCTATTCCATCGAAATGGATCCGCGGACCATTGTCCTCTCTCCCGTGGAAGAATACAAAGATATCCTCTCAAACGAGGAAACAACAAGAAAGAATCTGAGGGAAGTCCTCATCGCGCTTGAGATCACAAACAAAGTGCTCGCAGCCGACATGGACATCGAACTGATGATCGATTCCGATTCGGAGGAAACCCCTGATTTCGAGTTCTATCTCTGCCCCGTCTGCGGCCATCTCTCCCTGGAGGAACCGAAGGAAAACTGCCCCGTCTGCCACTCCGACAAGGACAGACAGATCAAGCTGAAAAACGGCGAACTCCCGCCCCGCAAGGAAGGCTCGTTCGTCACAATTCCCGACAAGAAATAAAACTTGTCCTTTCTTTTTTGCTTTCCGCGCCGGATGATTCATTTCGTCCGGCTTTTTTTGTTCAGACGGAGAGCTTTTTCCGGTCCGGGAGACCGGCCGCTTTCAGAATTCGGGTGTGATACAGGATGGAACCGCCGATCACGAGTCCGGGGATCAGAAACGGGATCGCCTCCGCGAAACGCGCGATGATGCCGAATCCCAGCACGTACATGCGGTTCGCCGCGACCTGTTTTTTCAGCACGGACACATGGAATCCCTGGCGCACGGCGCTGTCGTGAAGATACGACCGGCCGCAGATCGCGCCGCGGAACAGGAATCCGACGACGGGGATCCAGAACAGCAGGAAATAAACGAGATAGGACACAATTGTCAGCAGGATATAGCCTGCCGTGAGGCGGAGGACTCTGCCGTAGGACTGCTCCGCGCCGGGATGCTCCGGGTATTCCTTCTTCTCGAACGCGTCGACCAGGATGTCGAACAGCATGTTGCCGAACATCTCGTAGAACGTGCCGATGAAATACAGCAGGATGAGCGGGATGACGACCCACAGAAACGCCGAGAGGCACCAGTCCAGGACCGTCTGAAGCCACGACAGCCACCCGGGGAAGGAAATCCCCGCGAGCCATTCCCGGAGCCCGGGAGCGGCCCAGAAAATGACCGCGGACAGGATCCCGGCGTACAGCACCAGCACGACCAGCAGCGGCGGCAGGGCATACGGCCACAATCGCGGGCGCGTGAAGAATACCTTCATCCCGCGAAGGGCGCACTCCGCGCCGTAGGTCAGATCGTCCAGTGCTTTCATGCCGGGGGGCCTGTCCGTTGATGTTTTACAAATGCTTCATTTCCCGTCGTGGAAGCTCGTCCAGAGGTGTTCCTCCTCGTCCGTGCGCTTCGGCGTGGCGGCCTCCATGCGGAGCATCCGCGCCAGATTGTGCGCCAGCGTGCGCATGGTCTGAAGGCCTTCGGCGTCCTTGCGGACGTCGTCCGGCGTGAACCCGTGCACGGAGTTCCAGTACTGCGAGGATACGACCGGCATCTGGCTAATCGTGAAATACTTGTTCAGGCGGTCGAAGGACGCGCTCGCGCCGCCCCGGCGGCAGCTGACCACCGCCGCGCCCGGCTTGCCCTTCAGGAACGACCCGGCGGAGAAGAACAGCCGGTCCAGCAGCGCGCACAGAGCGCCGTTCGGCCCGGCGTAATACACGGGCGATCCGATCACGATGCCGTCGGCGCGCTTCACGGCCTCGACGAGCCCCGGCAGAGCATCGTCCTGGAACGCGCACACACCGCGTTCCCGGCATGCTCCGCAGGCGATGCAGCCGCGCACGGGCTTTTTGCCAAGCTGGAAGATCTCGGACGTGATGTTTTCTGTTATGAGCGTAGCGGCGATCTCGGACAGGGCGGTGAAGGTGCAGCCTTCGGCGTTCGGGCTGCCGTTAAGCAGGAGCACGTGCATGGTTCGGATTCCTTTCGGATGGTGCGGTTGAAGGAAGATGAAGGGAGAAAAGAGGCGGGCCGGAAAACGCTCCGGTCCGCCGTCAAAGATGTCAGAGGAAAAAGCTTCGGCTTACTTCGCGGAAACTTTCTGGATCCAGGCGTCGAGGGCGGGACCGGCGTTCGCGGCTTCCGTGCCCTTGTGCGCGAAGACTTCGGGGAAGAAGTTGATCGCGGGGACCGCGGCCTTCGCGTCGGCAAGATACTTGAACGTGGCCGGGTTGCCCTGTCCGTGCGTGCAGAAGAGCGCGACGGTCTTGCCCTTGAAGTCGTAGGACTGGAGGAACGTGCGGACCGGCGGCGCATAGGTGGAGAACCAGATCGGGGTGCCGACATAGATCGGATCGTACTTGGAAAGGTCGAGGTTCATTTCCTTGATCGCCGGGGCTTTCGGCTGCTGCAGGTCGCGCTGTCCGAGCTGCATGACGCTGCCGAAGTCGTTCGGATACGGCGTGACCATTTCGATCAGGGCGATGTCCGCGCCGGTCTTCTGCTGGAGCATTTCGGCGACGACCTTGGTGTTGTGCGTATCGGACCAGGTCCAGTACACCACCAGCGGTTTCACCTTCGCGACGTCCTTAGAGGTCGCATCGTCGGAGCAGGAATTCCCGTCGCAGTTGCAGGCGAGGAAAGCCGCGGCGGACAGGACGGCGGACGCGGCGAGCATAAACAGATGTTTCAGTTTCATAAGTTCAACTCCTTCAGTTTGGTTGTGTTTTAATAGAAAACTATACCACGGATTCCGCGGGTTTTCAAGCGCGGAACCCGAAAAAAACGGAAGAACGGCGCGATTTCACAAACCCTGCTTGGAAATCCGGGCCGCCTGTTCGGAATCCACCGCGTGCGGATACAGGCGGTCGCAGAAGATGTCGAAGACAGTTTCGGACGCGGCGTTTTCGGGTGCGGATTCGAGCTTCTTCCGAAATGCCGAGCTTCACCCACTGGTTCGCCGGGAAGAATGGTTCATCTCCAGCCGGATGGCTCACGACATACGACATGCCGTCGACCGTAAACACGGGGAGTCCCTGCGAGACGGAAAGGTCGAACTCCTCCCAGACGGACAGCACGGGCACAACGCCCTCCGGGACAGCCGCAAAGCGGATGCTGGCCGAAAACGCGTATCCCGCGCCGTCGGCGGGGTTCCACCACTGCTCGGGACGCCATGCGGTGCCCTTCAGGCGATGGAACGGCGCGGGCTCGACGGCGGGAGCCGCCTCAAGTTCTATCGCCACGGAAGCCTGCTGCGCGGGCGTCTGCACGGCTTCCTGCGCGGCGGGCTGTTCAGCTTCGGATTCGGCGGGCTTCTGCGCCTTCTGGAAGAATCCGGCGGCGGACAGGAACGTCACGAAGATCAGCACGGGCGAGATGAAGCGGATGAACACGGACCAGGAGATGACCGGGAGGCGCGTGCGGTTGAATTTCTGGAGTTTGGAAAGTCCCTTCAGATCGGCTCCGGTGCGGTAGAGTTCGCGTGCCGCACCGTTGGTGCCCCAGACCCAGCCGGCGTAGAACGCCGCCGCGAGACCGTTCAGGAGCAGGATCCAGTTGCTCGCCACGTAGTCGATCAGGTCGAAGAGACTGCTCTTCACGCCGCCGAACAGCCCGGTGAGCAGACGGTGCAGCGAGGGCAGATGCGACCAGTCGTTCACGCTGAACGAGATCACGCATCCGAGTCCGGTGATCAGCACGGTCGAGAGCAGCACGGACGCGCGGCGCGAGAGCTTCAGATTCTGCATGAAGCTGGACACGACCGCCTCCTGAAGGCTCAGGCCGCTCGTCAGCGCGGCGATCGCCAGAAGCAGGAAGAAGAGGCCGTTCCACAGCCAGCCGAGGCCGCCCGGGATGGACTCGAACGTGATCGGGAGGGTGTTGAAGACGAGCGCGGGTCCCTGCCCCGGATTGCCGCCCTGCGCGAAGAGCGCGGGGAAGATGGCAAGACCGGCGAGCATCGCGATGAGGGTATCGAAGAAGACGATCCAGAGAGAGGACTTCAGGATGTTGCGTTTCTTGCTCAGGTAACTGCCGTAGGTGATGAGGATCGCCATGCCGAGGCTCAGCGAGTAGAACGCGTGTCCGAGGGCGTCCAGGATGCTTGAGCCGTTGATCTTGCTGAAGTCCGGCTTCAGGAAGAACTCCACGCCCTTCGACGCGCCGGGGAGCGTCACGCTGCGAACCACCAGCACGAGCACCAGCACGAAAAGCAGCGGCATCATGATCTTCGAGACCGTTTCGATGCCCTTCTTCACGCCGAACCAGCAGATCGCCGCCGATGCGAACATGAAGGCAAGCGTCAGACCGGACGACAGCCAGCCGTTCGACGACACGTTGTCGAGGTACGCGCCGGCCTCTTTCGGCGAGGCGAAAACGAGCTCGTGCACGAACGATTTCCACGCGTACAGGAAAATCCAGCCGCCGATGATCGCGTAGTACGACAGGATCAGACCCGCCACGAGCGTACAGGAGAATCCGACCGTGGACCACCCGTAGTGGTAAATGAGGATGCTCAGGATCACCAGCAGAACGGACATGCCGTAGTTGTGGGAGCCCGCCAGCGCGGCGGCAAGCCCGAGCCCGAATCCCGACGCCACTTTCGGCAGGCGCGGCGAACGGATCGCGAAGTGCTGGAACGCCTTGATCGGGTCGCCCTGCGAGGCGCGCCCGATGGCGAGTTCCGCAAGCATCACTGGCAGGCCGACCAGTGCGATGCAGAGGAGATAGATCAGGACGAACGCGCCGCCGCCGTTCTCACCCGTGATGAAGGGGAACCGCCACACGTTGCCGAGTCCGATGGCGGAACCGACCGCAGCCATGACGAATCCGAATGAACTGCCCCAATGCTCGTGTTTTACACCGTCTGCCATGTGTGTTTCATCCTATGCCGAAAATGTTTGCTTCGCTCCTCAGAGCTGGATATTGTCGATCAGGCGGGTGCTGCCGAACTTCGCCGCCACCGCGATCGTGAAGGATTTGCCGGGTTCGAGCGAGGCCGCCGGAAGCATCGTGTCCGAATCGGTCAGCTCGACGTATTCCACCAGGCCGCCCGCCGCCGTGATCTCTGCGCGGATGTCGGCGATCAGCTTCGACGCGGAAACGCCGGGCTGCGCGGCGAACGTCTTCTGCGCGCGGAAGAGACTGCGCGAGATGGCGAGCGCGCGGCGGTGTTCGTCTTCGGAGAGATATTTGTTGCGCGAGCTCATGGCGAGGCCGTCCGCCTCGCGCACGATGGGCGCGGTGATGATCTTAATGGGGAAATTCAGGTCGCGGACCATGCGGCGGATGATCGCCGCCTGCTGGGCGTCCTTCTGTCCGAACACCGCCAGGTCGGGCAGCGCGGCGTTGAAAAGCTTCGAGACGACCGTGGTCACGCCCTCGAAGTGGATCGGGCGCGACTTGCCGCAGAGATTCTTGGAAATGGTGTTCTCATAGACGTGGCAAGTCAGCGGCTCCGGGTACATGTCCTCCACGCCGGGCGCGAAGATCACGTCCACTTTCCGGGCTTCGCACAGCGCGCGGTCGCGTTCGAAGTCGCGCGGATATTTCGCGAAATCCTCGTTCGGGCCGAACTGGATCGGGTTCACGAAGATGGAGATGACCACGGCGTCCGCGCCGTTCGCGCGCGCCGCGTCGATCAGGGAAAGATGGCCGTCGTGCAGGAATCCCATGGTCGGCACGAGACCGACGGTCTTGCCGTTCCTGTGCGCATTGCGGGACCACTGCTGGAGTTCGGAAATGGAATGAATGACCTGTGTCATGTTACACCTCGGTTTTCACTGCTTGTTGTTGCGGGCGATGCGGGCGGCCACGGCGCGTTCGTAGGCGTCGAGGTCGTCGATCCTGATCTGCGCCACGCCGGAGGCCATCGCGGCCTCGGCGACCTTGCGCGCCACGCGGGGCACGACGCGCGGATCGAACGGCTTCGGGATCACGAACGACGCCTTCAGCGGGATCTCGCCCTCGAAAATGCCCTTCGCCGCCTCTTCGGGGTACGCGGCGGAGAGCAGCTGACGGATGTCCTCCGGCATCGGCTCCGCCACGATGTCCGCCAGCGCGCGGGACGCCGCCAGCTTCATCGCCTCGTTGATGTCGGACGCGCGGGTGTCGAGCGCGCCGCGGAAGATGCCCGGGAACCCGAGCACGTTGTTGACCTGGTTGCTGTAGTCGGACCGCCCCGTGCCGGCGACCGCCGCGCCCGCCGCCAGAGCCTCGTCCGGGAAGATCTCGGGCGTGGGATTCGCCATGGCGAAGACAACCGCGCCGGGCGCCATCGTGCGGACCATGTCGTCGGTGAGCGCCTTCGGCACGGAGACGCCGACGAAGACGTCCGCGCCTTTGATGGCGTCGGCGAGCGTGCGGGCGTCCGTGTGGGCGGCGAAACGCTGTTTCTGCGGATTGAGGTCGGTGCGGCCGTCGTGGATCACGCCCTTCGAGTCGCAGAGGATGAACTTGGAACGGTCGGCGCCCGCGGAGACGTAGTATTCCGCGCAGGCGATCCCGGCGGCCCCGGCGCCGTTCATCACGAACCGGCAGTCGCCGATCTTCTTGCCGACCACGCGCAGGGCGTTCAGGATGCCGGCGAGGGAGATGATGGCGGTGCCGTGCTGGTCATCGTGGAAGACCGGGATCTTCATGGCCTTCTTCAGCGCGGGCTCGATGGCGAAGCACGCGGGCGCGCCGATGTCTTCGAGGTTGATGCCGCCGAACGAGGGTTCCAGGCGGGCAACGGTCTCGATCACCTTGTCCGGATCGGTGCGGCCGTCTTCCTTGAACACGCCGCCGATGCAGAGCGCCACGGCGTCGATGTCGGCGAAGCGCTTGAAGAGAACGGATTTGCCCTCCATGACGGGGAGTCCTGCCTCGGGACCGATGTTGCCGAGCCCGAGCACCGCTGTGCCGTCGCTGACCACGGCCACGGTGTTGCCGCGTCCGGTATACTCCCAGATCTTCTCCGGGTGGTCGTGGATCTCGGTGCAGGGCACGGCGACGCCGGGCGTATATGCCAACGAAAGGTCGTCCTGCGTGGTGCAGGGTTTCGAGGGCAGGATCTTCAGTTTGCCCGGCTGCGGATTCGCGTGGTAGGCAAGGCTGCGGGAGGCAAGGTCGTTCGACATGGTTGTATTCTCCAAAAGTTGTGTTGAAATTGTTCAGCTCAGATTCGGACCGGGATGCCGCGTCCGGCGAGGAAGCGTTTCGCGTCGCCCACGGTGTACGTCCCGAAGTGGAAGATGCTGGCGGCAAGCACGGCGTCCGCGCGGCCTTTTTCGATGACCTCGGCGAGGTCGTCCAGGTCGCCCGCGCCGCCGGACGCGATCACGGGCACCGGCACGGAATCGGCGACCGCGGCGGTCAGCTCGCAGTCGTATCCGGCCTTCGTGCCGTCGGTATCCATGCTCGTGAGCAGGATTTCGCCCGCGCCGAGCTCAACGCCACGCACCGCCCATTCCAGAGCGTCGATCCCGGTCGGACGGCGTCCGCCGTGCGTGTAGACTTCCCAGCAGTTTTCGCCGGGGACGCGCCGGGCGTCGATCGCCAGCACGATGCACTGCGCGCCGAACCGGTCGGAACCCGCCTTGATGAGGTCGGGATTCAGCACGGCCGCTGTGTTCAGGGAGACTTTGTCCGCGCCGGATTTCAGCATCAGGCGGATGTCCTCCGCCGTGCGGATGCCGCCGCCCACGGTCAGCGGGATGAACACCTGGTCGGCGGTCTTCGCGATCACGTCGACCACGCTGGCGCGCGCGTCGCTGCTGGCGGTGATGTCCAGGAAAACGAGTTCGTCGGCGCCCTGCCGGTTGTATTCCACGGCGGCCGCCACGGGATCGCCCGCGTCCACGAGTCCCACGAAATGCACCCCCTTCACGACGCGTCCGTTGTTCACGTCCAGGCAGGGTATGATACGTTTGGCAAGCATCTTCGTGCGGCTCCTTTCTACAGACAATGGCGAAAAAAATCTATCCTATTACTATACATGAAAATGCGCACATTTTCAAGGCGTTTTCAGGCTGTTTTCCGCGTTTTCGCGCGCGCATGAGGGATTCCGGCGCGAAAAGAACGCCGTCCGGACATCACAATCCGGGCGGCGGTGAAACGGTCGAATGCGACTGACTTTTGTCCGCATTTTTCAGCTTTGCTGGGGACGGCGCGGCGGACGGTTGCTGTTCGGCTTGCCGCCCTCGCGGTTGCCGCCCTCGCGGTTGCCGCCGTCCTGACGCGGAGGACGCGGCGGACGGTTCGGATTATTATTCTGCTGAGGACGGTTCTGGTTCTGCGGACGCTGTTCGCCCGCGGGACGCTGGGGGCGGTCGCCCGGTTTGTGTTGGCCGTGCGGACGGTTCTGTCCGCCCTGCCCGTCCTGACGCGCGGGCTTCTGCTGCGGAGCCGGAGCATTCTCCTCGGCGGACGGTTTCGCGTCGCCGGATTCGGACCCGCCCTGCCCCGCGCCGCCGCGCATCTTGTATTTGTCAAGGTAGACGACCGAGACTTCCGAGGCGGGGCAGATCACGGTGTGCGTGGAGTTTTCCAGCTGGATCGTGACCTTCTGCGTGAGCAGATTGCGGTCGACCACGCGTCCGCGTCCGTCCTTGCATTCGCAGAGCTCGCCGCGGCGCGGCATGGTCTTTTCCAGCTCGAGGTAGCCTTCGTGCTCGTATTTGAGGCAGCATTTCAGCCTGCCGCAGATGCCGGAGATCGTGGACGGCGTGAGCGAGAGGTCCTGCTCCTTCGCCATCTTCACGTTGATGGACGCGAAATCCTTCAGGAACATGCAGCAGCAGAGCGGGCGTCCGCAGTTCGCGATGCCGCCGAGGATGGCGGTCTCGTCGCGCACGCCGATCTGGCGCAGTTCGATATGCGTGTTGAATTCCTGCGACAGCAGCTTCACCAGCTCACGGAAGTCCACGCGCCCCTCGGCGCTGAACTGCACGGTGATGAGCTTGCCGTCGTACGAATAATGCGCGTTGATCAGCTTCATGGGCAGGCCGAGGCGGTCGACGTACTGCCCGGTGATCCGCAGGGCGGATTTCGCGCGCATCTGGTTCTCGTGCGCCTTGCCCTGGTCCACCACGGTCGCCTTGCGCTGGATCGCGTAGATCTCGTTCTTCTTGGCGGAAAACACGGTCCCGCCCGATTCGCGTTCCTCCTCGACGGGCGCGGCGGGGATCGATTCAGGCGGCGGCGCGTCGAACTGCTTCACGATCTGGCCGTAGTCGAGGTAGAAATCCTTGCGGATCACGCAGAAGTCGCCCACGTGCAGTCCGAGCGAGGAATCGCACCGGGCGTTGTACCCGGAGCCGTTGTCCAGCATTATCCCGTAAACAATATCCATACGGTTACCGATCTCTTTTTTTCAGGCCGCGGACTTCCGGCGGGTGCCCCGGCAAAGAGGCTCCCGGCGCAAGCTCACGACGAGCTTAAAACACGGCCGCCCGTCACCAGCTGATGACGAGTTTCTTTCTCGAAGCAAGTTTGTCAAGCTTTTTGGCGTCCTTGTCGGTCTCGACGACGCCGAACGAGTACACGCCGACTTTCGTGCGGAGATCCTGACCGGTACGGCCGTTGACGGCGTTGACCGAGGAAACCGCTTCAAGGGTATTTTTGAGCTTGCCGTCGTAGTCGATGTCGAGGAGGACCTGATACGGACGGCCCCACGGATCCAGGATGCCTTTGCTTTCGTCGTAGCCGACGCCGACTTCGTAGAACACCATTTTCTTGGAGTTTTCGCCCGTGAGGATCTTGCACATCTGGACATAATCGCTGCTGCTGACGAGAGCGTCATTGTTTCCCGACACCTTCGCGGGCCAGCAGGAGAACTCCGACTCGTACATGATGATGGCGGTCTTCAGGGACTGGCATTCGCTGCTCGCCTTGGATTTCTTCGCGTTGTTGCGGACCACGCCGAGGGCGGGGAAGACAAGCCCGGCGAGGATGCCGATGATGGCGATCACGACGAGCAGCTCGATCAATGTAAATCTTTTGGAAGAAGTTTTCATGGTATGGATTCCTTATGAAGGTTGAGTTCGGTTATTTCGCTTTCGGGTTCTTGAAGTTCGCGATGTCGTCGCCGAGGCCGGGCGATTTCTTCGTGGAATCGTCCCCGTTGCCGACAGCCTTGTCGCGTCCGATGGAGTACAGGTCGTACGTGCCGGTGTTGTATTTGCCGGGGCTACGGTAGCGGATGGCGTTTCCCCACGCATCGCGAACCTTGTCGGCGTTTCCGTTTTCGGAGGCGATGGAGACGCAGGTCTCGTAGGCGTCGCCGAGGAATTCAATCGCGGGATCGTTCGGATCGCTCGGCTTCAGGTCGATGGAATGGAAATCCCCGCCGTCCTCGTTGTAGGTGGAACCGCCGTTCGGGAAATAATACCCGTGTTTCGCCTTGTACTGCTCGTTCGCGGTGCGGATGATCTCCATGACGGTCTTCGTCTTCGTCTCGTCCGCGCGGCGATAGGCGATCTGCGTGACCTTGACCGAGATCGCGGCGAGCAGGGCGATCACGATGATCACGCAGAGAAGTTCGACTAATGTAAAGGGGTGTTTGAAGCGTTTCATGGCGTTCTCCCGGTAACTGTTGAATTTTATCCAATACGTACTATATCATGCAAACCGGCGGAATACAACCGGATTTTTGTGAAATATTTCCAAAAAAGTTATGGTTTCGCGCGTGAAGTGTCATTTCGGGGGCGTCTCCGGCGCGGAGGCGAGGATCTCCTGTTTCAGCACTTCGAACGCCTCTTCCTGCGGCAGATTCGCGAACGGAACGCCCTTGCGGAAAAGCGCCACGAAGCCGTTTTTCGATCCGGCAAGCCCGAATTCGGCGTCCTTCGCCTCGCCGGGGCCGTTCACCACGCAACCCATGACCGCGATCTTCTTCAGGCCGATGCGGCGGCCCGACGCCTTCAGCGAGGCGACAAGCTCCTCTACGCGTTCCGCCATGCCGATCAGGTCGTACTCGGTGCGGGCGCATGTGGGACACGACACGATCTCGGGATACGCGTCCCGGAGTCCGCAGACTTCCAGAAGGGCGATCCCCGCCTTCACTTCTTCGCGGGGCGGCGCGGTCAGGCTCACGCGGATGGTGTCGCCGATGCCGTCCAGCAGCAGCGCGCCGATCCCGGCGGCGCTCTTCAGGATGCCGCGCGCCGTAGTCCCTGCCTCGGTCACGCCGAGGTGGAGCGGGAACGGCGAACGCGCCGCGAACTTGCGGTAGGCGGCGACCATAACGGGGACGGAACTTGCTTTCAATGAAACTTTGATATCGTGAAATCCGCAGGATTCCAGCGTGCATATCTGCTCCTCGACCGCCTCGCAGAGCGACTCCGCCATCGCTTCGTCGTGGTCTCCGCACGCGGCGAGCTTCGATTCGAACAGCCCCTTCGGAAGGCTGCCGGTATTCGCGCCGACCCGGATCGGGATCCCCGCCTCGCCCGCGGCCTCCGCCACGGCACGGACACGGTCCGCGCCGCCGATGTTGCCGGGGTTGATGCGCACGCCGTGAACGCCCGCGCGGATGGACTCCAGCGCCAGACGCCAGTCGAAATGGATGTCCGCGATCACGGGGATCGGGGATTCGGCGACGATGCGGCGCATCGCCTCGGCGGACGCCATGTCCGGCACGGCGCAGCGGATGATGTCGCAGCCGAGCGCGGCGAGTTCGCGGATCTGCGCGAGCGTGGACTCCGCGTCGGACGTGCGCGTATTGGTCATGGACTGCACGGACACCGGAGCACCGCCGCCGACGGCGACGCGTCCGACGTGCACCCGATTACTCACCCGGCGTTTCACCTGGCGCCTCCTGCGTTTGGGCCTGCGTTTCCGCGGCTTCGCTCTTATCTTCGGTCTCCGCGGACGCTTCCGTCTGCGCGGATTCCGCCGTTTCGCCGTCCTCCAGCTCGCCGGTGGCACGATGAATCTTGATCTCCAGCGCATCGCTCCATTTCTGAGGGAGCATCTTCTTCACGTCGTAGAACGACACGATCGCCATGAACGAGATCAGGACGAACATGAAGAAGTAGGTGACCGGCTGGACCAGTTTCGTCGGGACCGGACGCCGGATCGCCATTTCAATCAGCGCGATCATGATGTGGCCGCCGTCCAGCACGGGGATCGGCAACAGATTGAAGAGTCCGAGCGAGAAGCTGATGACTACGACCAAGTACAGTCCGCGCATGAAGGACCCCTGGAACGTCATGATCATGTAGCGTCCGATGCCGAGCGGGCCGGAAAGGTTCTGCACGCCGATAGTGGTGTAGCCGGTATCCTGTCCGACCTTGCTCTGGATCGTGTGGCCGAGGCTCTTCAGCGTGCGTTTCGTCATTTTCAGTACGTTGCAGAACTGTTTCCACGGGGTCGGATGCTCGATGCGGTAGAAGCTCACGCCGATCTCGTACGGCACGACGTTGCGGGGCGTGAGTTTCACCTCGATCTGTTCGCCGCCGCGTTCCACGCCCAGCGTGATCTCCTTCTCGCCGTTTTCCTCCAGGAGCTCCGGGAACGATTTGGAAACGTCCTTCAGGGACACGCCGTTGAACGTCGTGATCACGTCGGCAGGACGCAGGACGTTCGCAGCCGGCAGGCCGGGGATGGTGTCCGCCACGATGCAGAAATTGTCGTCGGACGCGGGGCCGCTCCCGTAGAAGAAATTGATGCCGACCAGCAGACGCTCTTTGGCGTCGGGTATCTTCGTCGGCGTCACGGGGATCTCGAGCTGTTTCCCGCCACGCTCCACGACGAACGCGAGCGTCTTTCCGCCGGAGAAATTGATGCGGCTCATCAGGTCGTCCGCGCCGTAGACCGGTTCGCCGTCGACCGTGACCACGCGGTCCTCCGGTTCGATCCCGGCCTTCTTCGCGGCGGACCCGGGAATCGGGTAGACATAGACGCGCAGTTCCGGCTGGAAGAACGGCATCACGACTTTTTCGCCGGGCATGAGCTTGTCGTTCTCGGCTGGCGTATAGGAGATTTCGGACGTCTTGCCGTCGCGGACGATCTCCAGCGTGACCTGCTTCACGTTGTCGTCGTTCAGCATGATCTTCTGCATGAACTCGTTCCAGCTGAGGTCGAATTCGTTTCCGTTCAGTTTCACGATGCGGTCGCCCGCGCGCAGTCCGGCGCGGTATTCGGGGCAGTCCTCCGGGACCTCACGCACGGTGAACTCCGTGTAGCGGTCGGTGTCGGGCTGCGGCAGGCCGACCAGCCACACCACCACGCCCAGGACGAGGCCGAAGATGATGTTGAACAGCGGTCCGGCGAACGCGGTCGCGATGCGTTTCCACGGTTCGGCGTGCGGCAGCGGGTTGCCCGCGCTGTCAGTAATCTCATCGGTGGTGGAATCGATCTGCGGCAGGTCAACGTAGCCGCCGCACGGAATGCACCCGATGCGATACTCCACGCCGTTGATCTTCTTGCCCCAGATCTTCTTGAAGCCGACAGAAAACGCCTCGATGTGGAGGCCGCAGAACCGCGCGACGATGAAATGCCCGAACTCATGCACGATGATGCACAGGCCGAAAAAGATCACCATCAGCGCGACCGATGCGATCAGGATCAGTGTTTCCATATATTCAAAAACTCCTTTTCAAGTTCGATTCAAGTTCAGTTCATTTTGAGGCGGGAAGGACGATGTTCCGAGCATAGGCGCGTGCGCGTGCGTCCGCCTCCAGAACCGCGTCAAGCGTCTCGTCGCCGCACCGTCCCAGCGCGTTCATGGTCTGCTCCACGATCCGCCAGATGTCCGTAAAACGTATGGTCCCGGCGCGGAACCGCTCGAACGCGATCTCGTTCGCCGCGTTCAGGATCGCGGGCAGAGCACCGCCCGCTTCGAGCGCGGCGCGGGCGAATCCGAGCGACGGAAACCGCGATTCGTCGGGACGCTCGAAAGTGAGCGTCTGTATCTCGGCTAAATCAAGCGCAGGCAGGTTCGACGCGGTGTGCTCCGGCCAGGTCAATGCGTACTGGATGGGGAACCGCATGTCGGGCTGGCTCATCTGCGCCATCAGCGCGCCGTCGCGGAACCGGACGAGCGAATGCACGATGCTCTGAGGATGAACGAGGACCTCGATGCGCGGCCCCTCCACGTCGAAGAGCCAGCGCGCCTCGATCATCTCCAGCGCCTTGTTCATAAGCGACGCGGAGTCGACGGTCACTTTCGGCCCCATCGACCACGTCGGATGCGCCAGGGCCTGGTCCCACGTCATCTTGTCCATTTCGGACACGGGGGTGTTGCGGAACGGTCCGCCGCTGGCGGTCAGGATCAGCTGCGCGACCTCGGACGGACGCCGCCTCTCCAAGCACTGAAAGAGCGCGCTGTGTTCGCTGTCGACAGGCAGGATGCGTGCGTCGCATTTCTTCGCCTCGGCCGTGACCAGGCGTCCCGCCATGACCATGACTTCCTTGCTGGCGAGCGCGATCGTCTTGTGCGCGCGGATCGCCGACAGGGTCGGGAAGAGCCCGCCCGTGCCCACGATGGCGCACAGCACGGTCGTGATCTCCGGCGCGGCGACCGCTTCGCAGAGGGCTTCGCGCCCGGAAATGACCTTGCATCCGGCGGGGACCGCCGCGCGGAGGTCGTCGAGATGCACGGCATCATCCAAACACACGCAATCCGGATGGAACTCGCGCGCCTGTTCCGCCAGAAGCTCCCAGTTCCGCCCCGCGGCGAGCAGGGAGACGCGAATGCGGTCCGGCAGGGCGCGGGCGACCGCGAGGGCGCTTTTGCCGATGGACCCGGTGGACCCGAGCAGAGCGAGGTTGCAGAGGCTCATTCGTCCGCCTCCGCGTTCGGATTCGTCGTCACGGAGTATTCCCACGGATGGGAGAGCAGGAACGTCGCCGGGCCATCGTTTTCGAGCGAGACGAGCATGTCCGCGCCGAAGCGTCCGGTCGCTACATGGCTGACGCCCTCGGCCTTCAGGCGTTCCGCGAAGTATTCGTAAAGCTCATTGGCCGCCGCAGGATCGCCCGCCAGGTCAAATCCCGGACGGCGTCCCTTGCGGCAGTCGGCATAGAGCGTGAACTGCGACACCACGAGCGTGTCCCCGCCGATGTCCAGCAGGGACTTGTTCATCTTTCCGGCTTCGTCCTCGAAGATGCGGAGTCCGGCGGCCTTTTTCGCAAGCCAGTCGGCATCGGCGCGCGTGTCGCCGTGCGTGACGCCCACGAAGAGCAGTACGCCGTGCCCGATCTCGCCGACGGTCTCACCGGCCACGGTCACGGACGCCCTGCGGACCCGCTGAAGCAGCACTCTCATGCGTCGTTTCCTGTTCGGCTCAAATCAAGTTCAGATCTTCGCCAGGGCCTGTTCGAAATCGGCCTTGATGTCGTCGATGTTCTCGATGCCGACGGACAGGCGGATGAGGTCCGGGGGCACGCCCGCCGCCGCGAGCTGTTCGTCGGAGAGCTGGCGGTGGGTCATGCTGGCGGGATGCAGCACCATGGTGCGGACGTCCGCCACGTGGACCACGATGGACGCGAGTTTCAGGGAGTCGATCGCGCGCACGCTGGCATCCTTGCCGCCGACCGCGCCGAAGCAGAGCACGCCGCTGGCGGCGCGCAGATACTTCTTGCAGCGTTCGTGCTCGGGGCTGTCCTCAAGGCCGGGGTAGTTGACCCACGCGACCTTCGGATGCGCCTTCAGGAACTTCGCCATTTCGAGCGCGTTGGAGCTGTGGCGGTCCATGCGGAGCGCGAGCGTCTGCATGCCGAGGCTGATGAGGAAGGCGTTCATGGGCGGCAGGATCGCGCCGGTGTCGCGGACCCACTGCACGCGGAGCTTGGTGGAGAACGGCGCGGCGGGGAAATCCTTCGTATAAATGAGGCCGTGGTAGCTCACGTCCGGCTCGGTGAATTCGGGAAAGTTGCCGTTCTTCCAGTCGAAGTCGCCCTTCTCCACGATCACGCCGCCGATGGATGTCTGGTGGCCGTCGAGGTATTTCGTGGCGGAGTGCGTCACGATGTCCGCGCCGTAGTCGAACGGGCGACACAGGTAGGGCGTGGCGAACGTGTTGTCGACGATCAGGGGCACGCCGAGGCGCTTCGCGGCTTCGGAGTACGCCTCGAAATTCAGCACGCACACGCTCGGGTTCGTCAGCGTCTCGGCGAAGAGCGCGCGGGTGTTCGGGCGAGCCGCCGCCACGATCTCGTCCGCGGTGGCGTCGTGCGGGACCATGGTGACCTCCACGCCCATGCGCTTCAGCGTCATGGTGAAGAGCGTCACGGTGCCGCCGTACAGCGCCGCGCTGGCGAGCACGTGTCCGCCGCTCGGGCAGACGTTCATGATCGCGAGCATGTTCGCGGTCTGGCCGGAGGTCACGCCCACGGCCGCCACGCCGCCTTCCATCGCGGCGATCTTGGTCTCGAGCGCCGCCACGGTCGGGTTCGCGAGGCGCGTGTAGAAGAATCCATCCGCCTTGAGGTCGAAGAGGTCGGCCACGCTCTGCGCGTCGTTGTACTTGTATGCCGTGCTCTGGAAGATCGGAAGCTGGCAGGGTTCGCCGTTCTTCGGGGTCCAGCCGCAATGGATTGCCTGGGTTTCGGGTTTCCAGTTCTTGGAATTCATGGTGCGCTCCTTGTTTTGCAGAATATACGTTAATCTAAAAACAACATCCCATACAATACCATGCTTTCGGGCGTTTTTCAACTCAATTCCGCAAGTTCTTCCCGTTTTTTTGGACTTTTCGGGACACGGACACAGAAAAACCCGCCTCCGGACGTTTTTTTCCGGAAGCGGGACGGGTTTCCTTTGCAGGATGGTTCTGTCTGCCGCTGGCGCTCAGTCGCCTGTATACTTCAGGTCCGGCTTGCGCGCGGCGAGCGTCTCGTCGAGACGGCGCACCGGGGTGGTGACGGGCGCGGCGTGCAGGGATTCCGGGTCGGTCTCGGCGGCGCGGGCGATGTCCTTCATCGCCTCGATGAACGCGTCGAGCACTTCCTTGGACTCGGTCTCGGTCGGCTCCGGATGGAATCCGCGGTCGATCAGGCCCTTGGCGATGTCGAGCGTGTGGACGCCGTTCGAGTCGAGCTGGCGCTTGCCGGAAAGGACGCACTCGTGCATGCAGGGGCGCTTGTACTTGCGGTCATAGTACGCCTCGAGCTGCGACGCCACGTAGTTCGCATTGATCACGGCGTTCTCGCTGACGCGTTTGAGTCCCTCACGGCCGAGCGTGAGCAGATAGGCGTAGGCGCGCAGGATCACGCCGAAATTGCCGTAGAACGGCGCGATGTAGCCGATGGATTCCGGATAGTTGTACTCGAGGCAGCAGATGCCGTCCGAACGCCGGATCACGCGGGACGTTGGCAGGTACGGCACGAGGCTGATGGAGACGCCGACCGGGCCGGAGCCGGGTCCGCCGCCGCCGTGGGGCGTGGAGAACGTCTTGTGCAGGTTCACGTGCATCACGTCGAACCCGATGTCGCCGGGGCGGACGCGTCCGACGATGGCGTTGAAGTTCGCGCCGTCGCAGTAGCAGAGGCCGCCCGCCTGGTGCACGAGCTTGCATATCTCGGACACGTTCGGGTCGAAGAGGCCGAGCGTATTCGGGCACGTCAGCATGATGCCCGCCACCTCGGGCGACAGCATCGCCTTCAGCGCGTCCAGGTCCACGTTGCCGTTCGCGTCGCTGGGCACGACCTTCGTCGTGAACCCGGCCACGGTGGCGCTCGCGGGGTTCGTGCCGTGCGCGGCGTCCGGGATCAGCATGTACTTGCGGGCTGTGTCGCGGCGCGCGCGGTGGTAGGCGGCGATCAGCATGCAGCCGGTGAGTTCGCCGTGGGCGCCCGCCATGGGCTGCATGGTCATCTGGGAGAAACCGAGGAGTTCGGCGAGCATGCGCTCCGTCTCGTGGAGCACGATCAGCGCGCCCTGGACCAGCACGCCGCCGCGGCGGAGCTGGGGCAGCAGCGGATGCAGGTCGGCGAATCCGGCGAGGCGCACGACTTTCTCGTGGAACTTCGGATTGTATTTCATGGTGCAGGACCCGAGCGGATAGAAATTGGTGTCCACGCTCATGTTCATCCGGCTGAGCTCGGTGAAATGGCGCACGACCTCGAGTTCGGAGGCTTCGGGCAGGCCCGCGGGTTCGGCGCGGCGGAGGGCGGCGGGGACCGCGGAGGCTTCGGGAACGTCGCACTTCGGGAGGACGACGCCGGTGCGGCCGGCGCGGCCGGTTTCATAGATCAGCTTCATATCAGCGCCTCCATCGCGTTTGCAAGCGCCTTGATCTCCTCGCGGGTGCGTTTTTCGGTCACCGCCACGAGGATCTGGTTCTTGCGTTCGGGGTAATAGCGTCCGAGCGGGAATCCGGCGGCAAAGCCCTTGTCGATGAGCTTGCCGACCAGTTCCGCGCCGTCGAGCGGGGTCTCGATCACGAATTCGTTGAAGAACGCGCCGGACCCGACCGCCGACACGCCGTCGATCGCGAGGAGCTGTTCGCGGGCGTACACGGCCTTCGACATGCAGAGTTCGCCGACCCGGCGGAACCCGTTCTTTCCGCAGAGGGAAAGGTAGATCAGGGCGTTCAGGGCGCACAGGCTCTCGTTGGAGCAGATGTTGCTGGTGGCGTGTTCGCGGCGGATGTGCTGTTCGCGGGTCTGGAGCGTCAGCACGTAGCCCACCTTGCCGTTCATGTCCACGGTGCGCCCGACCACGCGGCCGGGCATCTTGCGCATGTATTTGGACTTGACCGCCATGAATCCGAGGTACGGGCCGCCGAAACTCAGCGGGATGCCGAGGCTCTGCCCCTCGCCGGTCACGATGTCGAATCCCATCTCGCCGGGCGTCTTCAGGCAGCCGAGCGCCACGGGGTACGTCGAGCAGACCGCGAGCGCGCCCTTCGCCTGCGCGGCGGCGGCGATCCCGGACAGCTCTTCGGCCTCGCCGAAGAAGTTCGGATACTGCACGATCACGCACGCGGTGCGGTCGGTGACGGCGGCGACGACGGCGTCCAGGTTGGAGTCCGTGCCGCGTCCGTCTGGGATCTCGATGCGCTCCAGGTCCAGGTTCCGGCAATAACATTCGATCATGCGGCGGAAGATAGGGGAGACGGCGGCGGAGATCACGACCTGGCGGCGTCCTGTGATGTGCGCCGCCATCATCATGGCTTCGAAGAGGGCGGTGCCGCCGTCGTAGAGGCTGGCGTTGGAAACCTCCATGCCGGTCAGGCGGCAGATGGCGGTCTGGTACTCGTAGATCGCCTGGAGCGTGCCCTGGGAGGCTTCCGGCTGGTACGGGGTGTAGGCGGTGTAGAACTCGCCGCGCGCGGCGATGGCGTCGGCGGCCGCGGGGATGATGTGGTCGTAGTAGCCGCCGCCCACAAAGTTGATGAGGTGCGTGGCGTTCTTTTCGGCGAGGCCGGAAAGATACGACATGACCTCGAATTCGGATTTGCCTTCCGGGATGCCGTCAAGCGCGGGCGCGGGGAACTTCACCCCCGCCTTCTCCCACATCTCATCGACGGACGCAAATCCCGCCGCGGCGAGCATTTCCGCCCGGTCGGCGTCGGTATTCGGGATGTAAGGCATGGCTGTTGCCTTTCTGCTGGTGAACGGGAAAGAGCGGATCAGAGCGATTCGACGAACTTGGCGTAGGCGTCGGCGTCCATCAGACCGCCGAGGTCGGACGCGTTCACGCCTTCGAGCTTGCAGATCCAGGTGTTTTCCGGATCGGCGTTGAGCGCGGCGGGATCGGCTTCGAGGTCGGCGTTGCCTTCGCCGACGGTGCCCGCGACGGGCGCGTAGACGTCGGAGACCGCCTTCACGGACTCGACCGTGCAGAGGACTTCGCCCGCCGCAACGGCCTTGCCGGACACCGGGATCTCAACGTAGGTGATGTCGCCGAGGGAATCGGCGGCGTATTTGGAGATGCCGAGCGTGGCGGTGGTCCCGTCGAGTTCGATCCATTCGTGCGATTCAGCGTAGTATTTCGCCATGGTTTTCTCCTGAAATTGGGTTTGGTATGGGTGTAGAAAGGTTGTCTGGTTTTTGAACGGGAAACGTTACTCTTTCGGGTTGGCGGTGCCGTGCGTCCAGAACGGCAGCGGCGCGAGCTTCGCCTTCACGACGGCGCGGTGGAGTTCCACCTCGAACTCGGCATCCGCGGGAATCTCCGCCGAAGCGTCGAAATACGCCATCGCCACGGCGCATCCCAGCGAGGGCGCGAACGTGCCGGACGTGATCGTGCCTGCCTGCGTTCCGTTGAGCAGGACGGGCGTCCCGGTGTGGGCGGCGCGGCGGCCTTCCAGCACGAGCCCGCGCAGATGCTTTTTCGGCGGCACGGTGCGGAGCGCGTCGGACCCGACGAAAACGCGCTCGGACTTGTCGAGCTTCAGCATCGCGCCGAATCCCGCCTCGACCGGAGTGGTCGATTCGTCCATCTCGTCGCCGTACAGCGGATAGCCCATTTCCAGGCGGAGCGTGTCGCGCGCGCCGAGCCCGGCGGGCTTCACGCCCGGACAGGCGAGGAGCTTCCGCCACACGTCGACCGCGTGCGCGGCGTCGAAATACAGCTCGAATCCGAGCTCGCCGGTGTACCCCGTGCGGCTGATGAGCATGTCAAGACCGAAGAGTTCGAACTTGCCCCAGTGATAGTATTTCGGCAGGGCGGCGGCGTCCAGCCCGAGCGAAGTCAGCACCGCCGTCGAATCCGGCCCCTGCAGGTCGAATTTCGCCATGGAGTCGGAAAGGTTTTCGAGTTTGACGGACGCGGGAAGGCGTTTGCGGAGCTCGGCGAAGTCGGCCGCGATCCGCGCCGCGTTCACCACGATGAAGAACTCCTCCGCGCCCATCCGGTACACGATCAGGTCGTCGATCACGCCGCCCGCCTCGTTCAGCAGGAAATTGTAGCGGCAGACGCCATCCTTCTGGTCCGCCACGGAACGCGCCAGCGCGGCGTCGAGCGCCTCGGCCGCGCCGGGTCCGGCGGCGGTGAACTCGCCCATGTGGCAGATATCGAACAGCGAGACGTGTTCCCGTGTGTACTTGTGTTCGGCGAGGATGCCTTCCTTGTACTGGACCGGCATGAACCAGCCGGCGAATGGGACCATGCGCGCGCCGAGCGCGACGTGTTCGTCGGCAAGCGGGGTTTTGAGGAGAGTTTCGTCCATGGGAAGCGCCTTTCTGAAGCGGAAGCCGGATAAAAAAGAATACTCCGGTCTCCGCGGTTTGTTCTCGAAAAAAGCTATCGGAATAATATAGACTTAAAACGGTTTGAAATCAAGACGGCAAGGATGGAAAACAGGCTTTTTCCCGTCTTTTTGCGCGAGCGAGCACAAATAAACAATATCATTAAATGGAGATTCCTGGCGACAGACGGGAAAGAGATGCGCCGAAGCCGGCATTCCGACAGCCCGGGGTCCAGCGGCAAAAACAAAAACGGCTCGTCGTCCACCCCCGAACGCGCCGGCATTTTCAAACCAGGAACAGAAAGTATCCAAAAAAAAACAAACATATCTTGCAAAATGTTTGTCGGACATGTATTGTATCTATGACGGAATGGCAAACAAGCATTTCCGAGCATATTCATATCATATCCTTTCACTCAACAGGTATCACGATGTCCCAAACACCTCCCCGGAAACTAGCGATCCTTGTCTTTGCGGCGTTCTCCCTCTTCATCGCTGTCTTGAACTTGACCCACGGTTTACGAAGTATTCCCGGATACGATTTCAGATTACGCTACCATGAAGTGGAATGCCTCAGACAGGGAATCGATCCCTACGACATCGTAATCCAAAAAACACCCTCGACCGAATTTGCTCTGTTCGGGACCCCGGAAGCAAAACCCGGCGTAAAGACACTTCACGTCTATACCCCATGGGAGTATACTTATTTTTTGCCTCTTTCCTTTTTGTCGGAACGTGCAGCCGGAACCGTTTTCCTGCTGATCTCCACAGCGGCATTGGCGTTGACAGGGGTTTATTCGTACAGGGAGGGACTCAAAATAAGACACGACTTGTTTGACAGTATTTTTACGGCATCGGCGGCCCTTTTTCTGGGGTATGAGGCAGGAGAAGTCCTTGTTATGGGGAACTATGGAGCCATCAACGCCTTTCTAATCATTCTTCTGATCGTGACCGTGTCCGCCGGACATGATATTTCAGCCGGCATTGTATGGGCATTTCTCATGACGAAACCCCAGATAGGGGTATTATTCGCGATCCCGCTCCTGATGAAGCGCCGTTTTATTACTGCGGGCGTTGCCGTTGCGATCTGTGTCATCTGTACCATTCCTCCGTGCCTCTTGTGCGGAAAAAACCCTCTGGAAATGATTCTGGAAGTTCCGCGCGGTTGTGCGTTTATAGCTGAGGAAAATGGTACATTGCTCATTCCCTCGACCGTTTTCATAAGGTTGCACGACAAAGTTCCATCCGCAGTACTTGGCGGCATCAGCATGTTCATCGGCAGCGCCATATGCCTGATCCTGACATGGAGACTCCGGAAGACTTCCAGTTGGCTTGCCTTTTTCGCTCCCGCCGTGATTTGCGCGTTGATTTGGAATTACTGCAAACCCCATGACCGAGTCATTCTGAGCGCAATCCAGCTTTTGGCCGCTCTGGCTGCAATCCGGACGGATAAGAAATCAGTTCGGGTTTTCTCTCTGATCCTGATTGCCCTTGTGGCCTGGCCGCTGTTGCCCGATGAAGGAATCCTGACAAAACTTATCCGCCGCATATCGCTGGGAATGGCGATATTCGGATGCTGGATACTGCCAAAACTGCATCTTTTCGATGCGGAGAAAGAGCCTGTGAAATGAAACATGCCTGTATTGCGGTCTGTCTGCCCTGCTACAACGAAGCGCAGACAATTTCAAAAACCATCGCGGATTTCCGGGCTGCACTGCCTGACGCGGACATCTATGTGTTCAACAATGCCAGCACCGACGATTCCGCTGAAAAGGCAAAAGCGGCGGGAGCCATCGTGATACCGGTACACAGGAAAGGCAAGGGTAATGTCGTCCGGGCTATTTTCCGGGAAATCGATGCCGATGTCTATGTCATGGCTGACGCAGACGACACGTATCCGGCAAATGAAGTGAACAGCCTGATACAGCCGATTCTCGAAGGAAACGCCGACATGGTAACAGGGGACAGGCTTTCGACCAGCTATTACGAAGAGAACAAACGTCCCGGACACAATTTCGGAAACGCGCTTGTGTGCTGGCTGGTCAGTTTTCTCTGGGGAAGCAAAGTCAAGGACGTCATGACCGGATACCGAGCTTTTTCCCGCTGTTTCGTGAAAAACTGTCCGATCTTTTCCGAAGGATTCGAAATTGAAACTGAGATCACACTGCACGCTTTCGACAAACGTCTCCGTGTTCTGGAAGTCCCTATTTCATACCGGGATCGCCCGGCCGGCAGCGTATCAAAACTTCGCACTGTCCACGATGGATGGCGCGTCCTGATCACGATCTTCAATACGTTCCGCCTTTACAGACCGTTCCAGTTCTTCGGGTGCATAGGGCTCGCGCTTATTCTTCTCGGCGTCCTTCTTTCGACACCCGTTTTCATAGAGTATTTCAAGTCTGGCACAGTCCCGCGGTTCCCGACTCTGATCTTTTCGACATTCCTTTTTCTCGCCGGTCTTGTCTCCTGGGCATCGGCGCTGATTCTGGATGCCATGAAGAAACAAGCCGACAGGGAATATGAAGTGAGCCTTGTGAATTATTACGAGCGGAATCATCTTTCCCGAGGGAAAAACAACTCGTTATAACCGTTTTCTTCCGAAGCCGCCTCCCGTGTTGCCCGGTCAGACGACCTGCAAAGCAGGTTGCCGGGCAGCACAGGCGTCCTCTGAATGACAGGGTTCCGCTGCGGACATCGTCGGACGCATCCTCAGAAACTCCGCAAAAGAACGGTGCAGGGGATATGGCGGGCGGAACACTTTTTTCATGGATGAAAAGACCCGGGTTGAAAACAGGGGCGTTCAAGAGTATATTATATAGCGATGATTTTTTGCACGCGCACCCGGAACGGAACGCCGTCCGGCACCGATCGGAGACCGCGCGTCCGCCGGAACGGCTTACGCCTTCCGACGCATGACACAGCCCACTTCACTGCCTTGCAAGAAGGAGTTTTCAAACCATGGCCAAGAAAGAAACGAAGGAAATGCTGAAGAAGCTTTTCCTGCACCACCTGATCTGCTCTGTCGGCACTCGCCCGGAAAAAGCCGTCAATCTGAACTGCTACCATGCGCTGGCGCTCACCATCCGCGACCTCATGATGCGCGACTGGATCGCCACCCGCGACGAATATGAAGAGAAGAAGCCCCGCGTCGTCCACTACATCTCGCTCGAATTTCTGATCGGCCGCTCGCTCGGCAACGCCATGGTCAACCTCGGCGTCGAAGAAGACGCCGCCGAAGCGCTGGCGGAACTCGGTTTCAACATCGACGAAATCCGCGACGAGGAAGTCGACGCCGGTCTCGGCAACGGCGGTCTCGGACGTCTCGCGGCCTGCTTCCTGGACTCCATGGCCACGCTGGAACTCCCGGCGTTCGGCTACGGCATCCGCTACGACTACGGCATCTTCAAGCAGATCATCCAGAACGGCTACCAGGTCGAGGAGCCGGACAACTGGCTCAGCCGCGGCAACCCGTGGGAGATCCGCCGTCCCGAGCTCGCTTGCGTCGTCCAGTTCGGCGGCCATGTCGAGAAGATCCGCGACGACGCCAACCCGGACCGCCGCAGATGGGTCGACACGCAGGACGTGAAGGCCATGCCCTACGACACCCCGATCCCCGGCTACCGCAACCACACCGTGAACACGCTCCGCCTGTGGTCCGCCGAATCGCTCTACGGGTTTAACCTCACGAAGTTCAACCAGGGCGACTACATCAGCGCCAACCTCGAGTCCAGCCTGGACCAGAACATCACCCGCGTGCTCTACCCGAACGACAACAACTACGAAGGCAAGGAGCTCCGCCTCAAACAGCAGTATTTCCTCGTCTCCGCCTCGCTTCAGGACATCTTCTCCCGCTTCGCAAAGAGCGGAGAAGACCTCAAGAAGCTCAAGGACGTCATCGTCGTCCAGCTCAACGACACGCACCCCGCCCTCGCCATCCCCGAGATGATGCGAATCCTCATCGACATCCACAACTACTCCTGGGACAAGGCGTGGAAGGTCACAACGAGCGTCTTCAACTACACCAACCACACGCTCATGTCCGAGGCGCTCGAACGCTGGTCCGTGAGTCTCTTCGAAAAGCTCCTCCCGCGCCACCTCGAGATCATCTACCAGATCAACTTCCTCTTCCTCCGCCAGGTCGCCACGCGTTACCTCAACGACAACAGCATGCAGTCGCGGATGTCCCTCATCCAGGAACAGCCCGAGAAGATGGTCCGCATGGCATACATGTGCGTCGTCACGGCCAAGCACGTGAACGGCGTCGCCGCGCTCCACACCGAACTCCTGCAGAACGGCCTCTTCCGCGACTTCAACGAGTTCTTCCCCGGCAAGTTCGTGAACGTCACGAACGGCATCACGCCGCGCCGCTGGCTGAAGAAGGCCAACCCCGGACTCTCCCGCCTCATCGACTCCAAGATCGGCGACGGCTGGCCGAAGGACCTCGACCAGCTCGAACAGCTCACCAAGTTCGCGGACGACAGGAAATTCCTCGAGGAACTCGCGAAGATCAAGCGCGCCAACAAGCTCGTCCTCGCCAAGTACATCAGCGAACACAACGGCGTCGAGATCAACCCCGACTCCATCTTCGACGTCCAGGTGAAGCGCCTCCACGAGTACAAGCGCCAGCTCCTGAACATCCTCCACGCCATCACGCTCTACCTGAAGCTGAAGGACAACCCGGACATGGACTTCGTCCCGCGCACCATCATCTTCGGCGCGAAATCCGCCCCGGGCTATTACATGGCGAAGCTCATCATCAAGCTCATCAACTCCGTCGCCGAAGTCATCAACAACGACAAGTCGATCGGCGACAAGCTGAAGGTCATCTTCCTCGCCAACTACCGCGTCTCCCTCGCCGAAAAGATCATCCCTGCCGCCGACCTCTCCGAGCAGATTTCCCTCGCCGGAACCGAAGCGTCCGGCACCAGCAACATGAAGTTCGCCCTGAACGGCGCGCTCACCATCGGCACGCTCGACGGCGCGAACATCGAAATCCGCAACCAGGTCGGCGAGGACAACATCTTCATCTTCGGCATGAACGTCGACGAGGTACGTCAGCTCCGCGAGCGGGGGTACCGTCCGAACGAATTCGTGGAGAAATCCCCGCTGCTGAAACGCGCGCTCGAGCTCATCCGCACCAACTTCTTCTCGCCCGGCGAATTCGACATCTTCAAGCCGATCCTCGAAAGCCTCAACTCCGACAACTACATGTGCGCGGCCGACTTCGATTCCTACGCCGCCGTCCAGGAGCAGGTCGCCGAGCTCTACCGCAAACCCGCCGAATGGCAGAAGAAGTGCCTCATCAACATCGCGAACATGGGCTATTTCTCCAGCGACCGCTCCATCCGCGAGTACGCCGAGAAGATCTGGGAGATCAAGCCCTGCCCCATCAACATCTCCAGCAAGCACGGCTACGACCTCGCCGCTCACCAGCTGGCGAAGGAATGACCGTCCGCTGAACTGAAACTGGATTCATCCCCCCATGAACTGGCTCAGCTCCGGACCGTTCACCGTCTTCGACCTCGAAACGACCGGCTTCAGCGCGGTCCGCGACCGCATCATTGAGATCGGTGCGGTACGCGTGGAGCTCGACGGCTCCGTTTCGAGGTTCCAGACGCTCGTGAATCCCGGCGTGCCCATCCCGCCGCGCCTGACCGCGCTGACCGGCATCGACGACGCCATGGTCGCCGACGCGCCGAAGTTCAGGGAGGCCGGGTTCAAGTTCATGGACTTCGCTCGGAAATCGCGCCTCGTGGCGCACAACGCCCGGTTTGACCTGTCGTTCATGCAGGAGAGCCTCGCGCGCTGCGGCATGGAGCTGATCCAGGGCGGAGCCTACGACAGCATCCCGATCTTCCGCCGCGCCTACCCCGGTCTTTCCAGCTACAGCCTCGAATTCCTCCGCTCGAAATTCCCGGTGCCCGACAATTTCCCCGGTCAGCCCCACCGTGCCGCCTACGACGCCGACGTCACCTTCTCCCTCTTCACCATGGCGATGAACATCCTCTGCGGCGATCCCCGCCACCAGGCCGAATGATCCTCAGCAGGAAGACATAGCCTCCCGTGCTTGAGCGTAGCCAAGCACAACCGCAGTGGAGGGCTTGCCCTCTCGCGCCCCGCGGTAAAGTAATCTGTCGAACTCGTGCAAACGAGTTCACCGAGGCTCGCGCATGCGAGCCCCCAGCGAAGCGGCAAATAGAATAATATAGCCTAGTTTTTCTTTCCCAGAACTTCTTTCAGGTTCGGGTCATAGATTTGGTTCTGCACGGATTGATACAGCTTTTCGTCGTCAGGGGCGGCAAGCGCGGCACGGCAAAACCATAAATACGCCGCGTCATAATCTTTCTTCATCCCGACACCGTCCGCATAGCATTCCCCGAGGTGAAACATACCCCATGCATCGCCCTTGTCCGCTGCTCTGCGGAACCACCAGGCGGCTTTGCGTGGGTTGTATTCAATGCCACGCCGTTTTGACAGATACCAGTTGCCGAGGATAAACATTGCTCTCACATGGTCATGCTCGGCGGCTTTTTGCAGCCATTTTGCCGCTGTTACACGGTTCCGCCTCACGCTAATACCGAATGTATAGCATTTGCTGAGTTCAAACATCGCATCGGCGCAACCATGCTCCGCCGCCATACGGTACCATTTGACAGCCTCCGCTTCATCCTTGCCGACGCCATCGCCCGTTTCGTAACACTTACCTACCTGAAACAATGCAGCCACAGTTTGGTTTTTCAGATCGTTGAATTCCCGCTCAGTCATCGCTGTTCTTCAGATTGCTTGCGAACCTCAGCAACCACCTTGGAAACTTCATCTTCAGAGACAAGGGGGCCCTGAATGCGCTTTAATGGTAAACCATCCGGTGGATTGAACAACATATCCCCGTTCCCGAGCAACTTTTCAGCTCCTTTCGTGTCCAAATACGCGCGGCTTTCATTGATATCGTTGACGCGGAACGCGATCTTGGTGGGGATGTTCGCCTTGATAAGGCCGGTAACGACTTCTTTGCGAGGTGACTGCGTCATGATGATCAGGTGGATGCCTGCGGCATGACCGTTCTGTGCAATTCGACAGATGCACATTTCCGCTTCTTCCCTGTCGGTAGAATCGGCCATCATGACATCAGCGAGTTCGCTGATGATAATCACGAGAACCGGGAGTTTTTGAGGGATCACATTTCCATCATCGTCCGTAAGAAGTTGCGAATCCGCCAGCCGGGAATTGAACGCGGTAAGATTCTTTGCCTTGACCTTAGCCAGCACCTTATAGCGGCGGTCCACTTCATCCGCCGCCCATCGGAGCGTCGGTACATACTCTTTCGGTTCGCTCACAATGGGGACAAGCATGTGCGGAATCCGACCGAACACGCTTAATGGTCCGCTCTTGGGCGCAAGGATAAGGAACGTGAGTTCATTCGGAGAAAACTTGAAGAGAAGGCTCAGGATGATCGTGTTCAAGCAGGCGGACACTTCCGACTTCGCATCCCCGGCAATAAGAAGATGCGGCGCTTTCGCAAAATCAAGAATGGCTGTTTTTCCTTCCATGTCCTGTCCCAGTAGGACGGGCACGGCTGCCTTGGATTCGTTCCATTCCTTCGATTCGAGGAGCGAACGCATATAAACCGGAGTGGCTGTTTTGTTCGGCACCTGAATTCCGAGGGCGTTTTTCCCTGGAATCGGAATGACAAGCCGAATACTGGACGCACCTAAGGCTTCCTTGATGGCCGTTTCGTTTCTTTCGACCTTGCTTGCCCTGACGCCCGGCTCCAACGTTATTTCATACTGCGTTACGCTGGAACCAACGGAAACCTTTGTTACATGCCCGTCGATCTTCAAGTTGGACAGGATCTCTTCCATTTTTGCCTTTGCGTCTCGTGAGCTTACCTTCTCTTTCTGAGAGATGTCTTCTTTCAACAACGTTGAACTGGGTAGGGTATAAGTAGATTCTGAACTGATGTTATCCATGACTTGTGTTCCTTTTCGGGGGCTACTATTTCGATTGTTGAAAATGTTTTTCGCGAATGCTTCCGAAAGTCCTATGTTTTGTTATCACGATTCTTTTGGTGAATTGATCTTTTTCCATAAAGCAAGAAGCGGTTCGAGAAAAACCTCGTCTTTCTTTTTACTAGGAAATCTAATGGTAAGAAAACCCGATTCGGAAATATCTACAAAAAGATTTTCCTTTACATATAGCTTCTCCGCAAGTTTGTTTTCAATATCGGCATCAATGCAATCACGCCCCACTGCACGATTAAGTTTGACTGGATAACGAACCTCTTCCGAAACTATTTCAGGCATCAAGACCTGAGCAGTTATATCTTTGATTTTTAGTTTGTTTTTTAGCTTTTTTTCCAAAACTTTCTTTATTGCCACCTTGACTTTGTTAAGTCGATTCGGGTACCAAAGGAAATGGTCAAGTTTACGGCGAATATGAGAATCGTTTTTATCCAAGCCATAAACCTCGATCATTTTCGATATCAAGGAATGAAAATTATCGTATTGTTTCTCCCTTTCCCAGTCTTTTTGATAAGAATCCTTTATGTCTAAATACTTGGGAATCGCATCCGCAACAATGTTGTCATATATGGAAAAGCTGTCTTTTTCACAACCAATACAATTGTTTACGGTACAGTATTTTGAAACAAATGACAGAGGAGTGTATTTCCCATTCGTTTTCTGGTATACTTTATTAATTATTTCATCAACAACGTCAATACATCCATCATTTATTCTCTTATCTAAATCTATAGTAGTTCTTATGATTTCCGTCAATTCAGAAAGCGTTATCACGTTTTTATACATAGAAAGATTTGTTGAGTAGGTATAATCTATCAACATGATCTTATGTAAGATTGTTATTTCATCTGTATTTTCCTTTTTAGAAGAAAAGTACTCCCTAAGTACCCCTCCATTTGCTCCATTTCCATAAACGGGATCGTTCTCTACTGCGTCCTCCACTTTCTTAATACTATCCATTGTTAAAGGAAGATAATTAGGATCCAGATGTTCTGTTTTTTGAATCGAACTAATATTAATAGGTTTCTTCATGTTTTTTCCTCCTTGTATTTGTTGTTTTTGATATGATAGAATGTCGGTTTCATTACTTTTTTGGAGTATGTTTTTCCAATATTGATTTGGCGAGGGTGAGGACGTGTTCCCGCATGGATGCCGGAGAAATGATTTCTGCATTGCTGCATTGCCGCATCGTCCAGGTGACGAGGCGGTACTTCGACATAGCTTTGACATGGAGTTCACAGCCGCCGTCCGGCAGCGGCACGATTTCCTGTTCGGGGTGGAGCGGATGCGTCTGAACGAGGTTGGACAAGTAGCTGTCGCAACGAATTACGACATTTTCGATGATTTCCGGATTGAAGAGCGTTTCTTCTGTGGCAGAACGGATGATCATCTGGTCCGGAGAAAATGTGATCCCTGTCGGCACAACGGTTTGCATGCGACTCAAGGCCAACACACGCACATCTTTCTTCAAGTGGCAAAAGCCTTTGGCATACCACACACCATCGTAAAAAACGAGAGCGTGGGGCTCGAATTTGCGTTCGGTTATATCGCGATGGCTGCTCAGATAGGTGATGCGGCATATCTCGTGTTCCTGCCAGGCACGGAAAAGCGGCACGAAGACCTTTGCGTCGATGTCCGCTCGATTCGAGGGGATGATCGTCAGCGAGCCGATCTGCGCCTTGTCGAGGAAATCCGGGTTGTTTTCGGTCAGCAGATTGTCGACGGCGTTCCTGATCCGCTCCTTCATCGGCGAGGGGAATATGTGCTCCGCGATTCTCGCACCGAGGACCGCCGCAAGCATTTCATCGTCTTCCACCATCGGGCAGTTGAAGGTCCACCCGTGATGTGTGAGGTAAAACCCGTTCTTCGCCACGTCGAATTTGATCGGGGCTTTAAATTCGGTCTTCAAGGTCTGAATGTCACGGCGAATGGTCTTTTCCGAGCAGCCGTGATCCAGACCATCATCCCAAAAGCCGTTTCGCATCTCCTCCGCGAAGCTGACACAATTCGGGTAGCGATTCTCCTTCAGCTGTGCAACCAGCCGAACCAGACGAAACAATTGTTTTTTATTCACTGGCATGGTGTCGGATGCCTTTCTGTTTTTGCTCTGCAACTAATATAGCACATCCGACTGGACATTTTTTGTCCATTCAATAGTTTTTCATATCTTTTTTTCGAAAAAAAGTCCCATTTTATAGAATATAGAGTTAAATATCTTTGCCTACCTCCCGCAACGAAAAGAGGAGAGGAAAGGACGCGTTGCGTCCCCGCGTTGCTGGGGGCGGCTTCGCCGCCTCGGTAAGCTCGCTCACGCTCGGCAACAGGTTTAGTTTACCGCGAGACGCGAACGACAAAGGGGTTAAGATTGCGGTACATTAGCTTTTACTTGACCGCGAGACGCGCAAAACAGGGGGAAATGGAGGGGGAAAGTATCATTTCAGATGGAACCGTAAAGACGTTGAAGGGGAGGTCCGCGAAACGAGCGAATCTCCCCTGATTATTTGTGCAAAAGCGAACGGGACGGGAGCCCGTTCCAAATCGCCCGGATGGCTTACGCGCCGGGCTTCGCCGCGTCCGAGGCGTTGACGAACGTGACGACGCGCTGCGGGAACGGGATGTTGAGGCCGGCGGCTTCGATCGCGGGCTTGAGCTGCGCCTTGATGGTCCAGTAGGCGGGCCAGTAGTCCCCCGTGGCGGTCCAGTAACGGAGCGTGAGCTGCACGGAGCTATCGGCGAGCTCGGAGACGAGCACTTCCGGCGCGGGGTCCTTCAGGACCATCGGTTCGTGCGCCATGATGTCCTTCATCGCCTGAATGGCGACGGGCAGCGAATCGGCGTACGCGATGCCGACCGTGATGTCCGAACGGCGGACCGGGTTGCGCGAATAGTTCTTGATCGGCGTCCCGAAGACCACGCTGTTCGGGGCGGAAACGAAGAGTCCGTCCGGGGTCTTCAGGATGGTGGAGAAGAGGCCCATCTGCTGGATGGTGCCGCTGACGCTGCCGCAGTCGATGTAGTCGCCGAGCTTGTACGGGCGCAGGATCAGGAGCATGATGCCCGCGGCGATGTTGCTGAGCGAATCCTTCATGGCGAGGCCGATGGCGAGGCCGGCGGCGCCGAGCACGGTCAGGAGGCTGGCGGTGTTGAACCCGAAGAGATCAAGTATGATGAGCGTGCCGATCACCCAGATGAGCGTGCGGACGATCGTGTAGGTGGCGTAGGTGAGGGATTCGTCGCCCTCGAACTTCTTGAAGAAGCGCGCGATGATCTTCCGTGCCGCGATGGAAACGAGCTTGGCGGCCACGATCACGATCAGCGCCAGGATGACGACTTTCACGAAGCGGATCACGTCGTCGCTGTGGTTGTTCCACAGGTTCGAGAAGAACCCGGGGCCCTGTTCGTGGATCTGGCGGACCACGTTTCCGGTCTCGCTCAACTGGCTTTCGAGGAGGGACTGTTTCTGCTGGGCCGTCGCGGGCGCGGTTTCAGCGGCGGCGGTGGCGGGCTGGACGGCCTCTGCGGCCGCGGCGAACAAGGCATAAGGGATCATGGCAAATACCTTTCCTATGTGGTGTGGATATGTGTGAGGGTGAGATCGGGAAAACGGATCAGTTCGCGAACATGCGCTGAAGCTCCAGCTGGAATTCCTGGAGGTCCTGGCGGTCGGGTTTGCCTTCGAGCTTCTCGAACATCAGGCGGCCCATCTGGTCGAGGCACCAGTTCCCGCTCGCGCCGGACCCGAACGACACGCCGCCGGTCGCCAGAAAACCGGGCCGCGCGAGCTGGTCGATCGTGACCGTGGTGCGTCCGCGCGGAGCGGCTTTGCCGTCATCCGCCACCGCGGCATCGTCCGCAGGCGCGGCATCGTCCGGGGGAAGCTGCCCGGCATCGTCGGCGGGGAGTTCGTCCGCCTCTTCGGCGGGCGCGGCGTCCTGCGCCGGTTTTTCAGCCTCGGGCGCGGCTTCCGGCTGGGGTTCGGCATTCTGCCAGAACGACGTTTCGATCTCGGACGCGATGAGGCGCAGTTCCATAAACGTCATTTTCACGCCCTGCTCGGCGAGCATGTCCTGGATTTTCGAGAGATTATGTCCTTCGCGGGTGCGGTCCGCGATGAACGCTTTGATTTCGTCATGTGTCATGGTTCGGCCCTTTCAGAAGAAGTGCGGAAAAAAAGTCCAGTTAAAACAATAGGCGGTACGGCGGAAAAATCAAGAGGAATCCGCCGAAAAAAACCAAAAAATGCCGCCCTGCCCCGTCTTTCTTCTATCTTTTCTCCGCCTCATTCTCTCCGCGCCACCTCATATTGGTCGGATTTTTCTTAAATAATTCTTTAATAACTGCGTTATCCGGTTGAAAAACAAATCGACGGGGTGTAGATTATTTAGAATCTGTCCCCGTGACTTCGTTCCGGGGCTGTTTTTCCGTTTTTCCAACACTAACCCATATCTCACAGGAGAAACACTATGAAACACGCAAAACTCGCCTGGATCGCGGCATTCGCGTTCACCGCGCTCGCGGCCCTTCCGTTCAGCGGTCGTGCCCAGGACGACGCCGCCATCTTCGACAAGACCACGTCCCGCCTCGAAAAGGGCGGCATCGCGTTCAGCTACACGCAGGGCGCGGCGGCCTGCCAGATGGTCGACCAGATGTTCGACTCGTTCAACGTCCTGGTCCCGGCGGACACCCCCGAAGCCAAAGAGATCTTCACTGCCATCCGCGGCATCGTCGACGAATTCGGGCTGAAGACCTTCCAGGGCTCCGGCACCAGCGTGAAGAAGAACGGCGACTACTACCGCTGCATCGACTTCGAGTACGCGCCGGAACACAAGGGCGTGTTCTGGGACCTCGTCGGCGCCCCCTCCAAGGGCGCGTCTCCCGAGCTCAAGCTCACCTCGCCGAAATCCGCCCTCGCCGTTTCCATGAAGTTTGAGCCCGGCGTGATCTATGCGTTCGTCGACAAGAAGCTCCGTGCCACGCTGGACGAAGAGACCATGGCGGCGGTCGACGAGCAGATCTCCGATCTCGCCAGCGCAGGCATCCAGCCCGACAAGCTCCTCGAGTGCATCTCCGGTCTGTCGTTCTACGTGGAAGGCCGCGAGTTCAAGGAAGAAGACTTGCAGGGCGTCCTCGCCGGGGAAGACCCCACGGCGGCGATCATGGCCCTGGTCCCGAAATTCGCCTTCGTCATCACCACGAAAAGCGATCTCTGCTGGAAGGCGCTGGAGAACTTCATCTCCAAGTCCAGCCCCGAACTCGTGAAGGACGGCAAGATCGTCCCCGTGGACGGCATCGCAATCTTCCAAGCCGGAAACTACCTCGTCGCCACCAACGATGAAGCCGCCATCCGCGACCGTATCGCCGGAAAGGGCTCCGACCTGACCGCCGACGCCGAGTTCGCCAAGATGCTCGCGCTCGCGGACAAGGATTTCTCCAGCTTCTCCTATGTTTCCGAAGAATACTTCAAGATGATCGCCGGCATCACGGCCACGTTCGGCGCCATGGCGAACGACGTCGTGGGCGGCGCGCTCCCCGCGACCGATCCCGCCTCCCTCGCCATCATGAGCAATTTCCACGCCACCCTCGCCACATCGAAGATCGACGCGGAAGGCCTCGTCTTCACCACGGTCACGAAGGACCTGCAGATCGCGCTCCTGAACTCCGGTACCGTCGCAGGCTTCATCTCCGGCCTGCTCCCCTACGTCGGACCGTTCGCGAAGGGGATCATGGACAGCATCAACGACGACGGCCCGAATTCCGCTGAGATTCTGGAACGCCAGACCAGCGCCAACGCCGCGTTCGCACTGCTGAAGGAAGCGAAGGTTCCGGAAGGGAACGGCGTCTTCTTCACCGTCGCGGAAGACGGCAGCGGCGCGGTCTTCGCGAAATGGAATGCGGAACACGGTCTTGAGACCGTCGGCGAAACGGACGAAACCGATTTCCCGTACGTCGTCCTCGTCTCGCCGGAAGCCGCCGAAAAAGCCGACAACCCGGAAGAAACGGTCGTCTTCTACGAGGATCCCACCGAATTCTTCGACGGCATCTTCGTCGTGTTCGGCGACGGCTCCGTGAAGTTCCTCGAAGGCGACTTCGAAGACCACGCCGAAGCCATGGAAGCCGCGGCAAACACCTTCGGACTCTCCGACAAGGCCGCGGCCGACCTCCTCAAGAAGGCCGCCGCCATCGACAAGCTCTTCGATCTCTGATCTCTCCGGTCAGTTCTGACGCGCGGGCCTTTTTCCTCGGTCCGCGCAATCCGACAGAGTATCTCCGCCCTCGGTTTCACCATCGGAACCGGGGGCGTTTTGTATGCCCGTGTTCAACCGTTTTCTCCTTCGAATAAAACCCGAAAAAAGAATGAAACGGCGCTTGCAAACAAACTGAAGCATGGTATAGTATTAGGGAAAGACAGAATAAACACAAACGGAGACAGATATGGCGACTTACACCAGCACAGGCCCGGGCGGCGACGTCCTCCTCTACAACCCCCTGCCCGAAGCCGAATACATGTACGGCTGCACCCCGACCGCCGCAGCCATGATCCTCGGATATTACGACCTCTACGGCTACCACGGCACAGGCCTTTCCAACATGATCGAGGGGACCGTGGCGCTGAAATCGCGCGGCACGGACGGCAACGCATACGACATGGACGCGTTCGACACCGTGCTGGGCAGGGCCACCGCCACCTCGGGCTACGTGTACCGGTTCCATTCCCGCAAAGATATTCCGACCACGCCCGAACAGGAGCTGGAATACGCGTTCAAATCCGACAACACGACGCTGAACACGGGCGTCTGGGACTGCCTCGCTGACTACCTCGGCACCGGGCAGTACTGGCGCGGCAACGGCAACCTTTCCACCACCGTGTCCTACTGCTCGCTCGAAGACCTCCTCACGAAGAAATACAACAACGTCAGGATCACCGACGGCGTCAACACGCGCACCATCGCCTACAAGGACACGACCATGATGTACGGGCTGTACCTGTACGTGCAGTCCCGCGGCTACCAGATGGACTGCGAGATCTCCGGCTCCTTCCGGGTCGACTGCGACGGCGGCGATTTCACGTTCGAGGACTACATGCGCGAGATCGACTCCGGCCGCCCCGTCCTGATCTCCATTGAGGGGCACTCCATGGCGGGCTACGGATACAACGCCTCGACGCGCGAGATCATCTTCGACGACTGCTACAAATCCGGCCAGCGCATGGTCTGGGACGAAACGTATTATTACTCCGGCGCGGACCGCAGGATCCAGTCGATCACCGTCATCGGCATCAACGTGAACGGCGACGTGGACCTGGCGCTCGTGAACCCGTCCGGAAGCAAGGAAAAAGTGATCCTCGCCGGGACCTCCGGCGCGACCGCCACCGCGGACTACTGTTTCGCCGGGACGACCGTGTACCTGACCTATTCCATCCAGAACACCGGCTCGAAGGAAAGCCGCGACTTCCATACCGCGGTCCGCATCGACGGCGGCATCGTCAGCTCCGGCTCGGTCTATTCCATTTCCGCGAAGTCGACGCGCAATTACAAAAACGTCTCCCTCGGCAAGCTCGAAGTCGGCATGCACAACGTCCGCGTGACCGTCGACGAGAACAACGTCATCCAGGAGCTTTCCGGCAAAAACAACGTCGGAGAGGCAAGCATCCTCGTCCTCAAATCCGGCACCAGCATCATCTCCGGGACCAGGACCGTCTCCGGCGGAAAATCGGTCAGCGGCGTCTACGTCCAGAACGGCGGCACGCTGAACCTGAACGGCGGCCGCGCGTACAGCGCCATCCTGCGCGGCAAGATCACCAGCAGCTCCTCCGACGGCACGGTCTGGTTCTACAACGGCAAGGCAAATGTCTCGAGCGGCGGCCTCCTGTCCGCCACCGACATCTACGGCTACGGCAAGGCGACCATTTACAGCGGCGGCACCGCCGTGAACACCAATATCTATTCAAAAGGCAATACCTCTGTCTGCAGCGGCGCGACGGCTTCGAACACGTCCGTCGGGTCCGGCGGACACCTCGAAGTGTACTCCGGCGGCAAGATCACCGGCGCGCTTCAGATCGAACAGGGCGGGACCGCCACGATCTTCGACGGCGGCATCCTGAATTTCGACCTCACCTCGGTTTCGCCCGGAGCCGCGGCACGCGTGAACGACCTTTCCCAGATCAATTACAGCACACCCGTCTTCACGCTCACCGTCGCGGGGTCGCAGAAAAACGGCAGATACCAGCTCGCGGGCGGCGCGGCGGCTTTCACCGGCACGGTCTCCGTCCTGAACACCTCCGGCAAATCGCTCGGCTCGCTCACGGTCGGCAAAAAGACCTCCATCGGCGGCGTGGACTATGTCCTGAGCCTGAACGACGACCTGCTCAGCGTCTCCGTCGGCGCGGTGGAACCGGCAGGTCCCGTGAAGAGTGACATTGATGCGAACGGCGTGTCGGACGTGCTCTTCCAGTACACAGGCGGCGATTACCAGCTCGGCTACTGGATGAACGGCACGAATACATGGCGAGGAAAGGGCCTCCGCAAGCCCGCCGAATGGGAAGTGCTCGGGTCCTACGACATGAACGCCAACGGCAAGGCGGATTCCGTGCTGGTCGGCAACGTGGTCGTGAACGGCGTGAAGGGCGCGTACATCGGCTACTACCTCGACTCCGTGGATACCGACGCCAACTGGCGGAATATCGGCTACCTGAACAATGCGGACGATATCGTGTGGAAGGACGGCACGGACAGCTGGGCGACGCTCAGCGGGAGTTTCGGCGGCGACGCCTGGACGCTCGCCGGGTGCGGCGATTTCGACGGCG
>ONQZ01000053.1 GCA_900320095.1 uncultured Lentisphaerota bacterium | reverse complement strand
CCAGTATTCGACCGGCATGCTCGGGTACTACAGCGCGGGCAACACCGCGAACTGGGTCGAGATGGGCCGCGGCGTCGATATGAACTGGACCGTCATCGCGTAGTAGAGGTTCCCCCGTGCGCAAGCGAAGCTGAGCGCACTACCGCCGTCAAGGGCTTGCCCTTGTGCGCAAGCGAGGCTGAGCGCACTACCGCCGTCAAGGGCTTGCCCTTGTGCGCAAGCGAGGCTGAGCACACTACCGCCGTCAAGGGCTTGCCCTTGTGCCCGGCTCCGCTCGGGCACAGTGTGTCTTTCCATTCTGTTTTGGAAATCTTTGCGAAAAAAAGCAAAGAATACTTGCGTTTTTCCGTTCGTCATGTATATTGAAAAGATGATAAAAACGCAAACCGCAAACCAGGGGAAACGACTATGGAAATGGACGCGAAGGCCGTGATCGCAAAAGCGCGGCAGGTGTTCGACATCGAAATCGAAGGACTCGCTGCGGTGCGCGACCAGCTCGGCGACGGGTTCGTCAAGCTCGTTTCCGCCTGCATGGACACGCTGGACCGCAACGGCAAGATCGTGGTAACGGGCGTCGGCAAGAGCGGACACGTGGGACGGAAGATCGCCGCCACGCTCTCCAGCACCGGCTCGCCGTCGATCTTCATGCACCCGGTTGAGGCGATGCACGGCGACCTGGGCGTGCTCCAGGACGGCGACCTGATGCTCGCGCTGAGCTACAGCGGCGAGACGAACGAGCTCACGCGCATCATCGTGCCCGCCAAACGCCTCGGCGTCCCCGTGGCTTGCATCACGGGTGTGCCGGATTCCTCGCTCGCCCAGCTCTCCGACATCGTGGTCGTAGCCCACGTCGAACGCGAGGCCTGTCCGTTCAACCTCGCCCCGACCACCACGTCCACCACCCAGCTCGCCGTCGGCGACGCCCTCGCGATGGTCCTGCTCGAGGCGCGCAATTTCACGAAGGAAGACTACGGCATGCGGCACCCCGGCGGCGCCATCGGGCGCGCCGTGACGCTCCGCATCGGCGACCTGATGCGCACCGGCGAACACGTCGCAATCGTCGCCCCGGACGACGACGTGAAGTCCGCGCTCCTGCACATGACCGCGGCGCGCTGCGGCTGCGCGATCGTGGCGGACCCGGACGGCACGCTGCTCGGCATCTTCACCGACGGCGATTTCCGCCGCCGCATCGACAGCGACCTCTCCATCCTCACGCGGAAGGTCCGTGAGGTCATGACGCCCCATCCGGAATGCGTGCGGCAGGACGCCCTCGCCATCGAAGCCCTGCGCATCCTCGAACGCCGCCACATCGACGACATCATCGTGGTCGACGACGCCCGCAAGGTGGTCGGCCTGATCGACATCCAGGATCTGCCGCGCTTCAAAATAATGTAAGCCAGCTTTCCGTGCCGAAGCGTCAGCTCGGCACTCCCACAGTGGAGGCATCGCCTCCCACGGAACAAAACACAAATACGGACTGTCTAAAGATACAGTTTTACGGAAAGGAAATACAGCCATGAATCAGAACGAAAGAAACGAATACCACAAGACCACGTACGGCGACTACCGCACCATCGAACGCGACGACGCCCTCCCGATGGAACAGGAGGCGGGCGCGCGCGTCTTCGTCAACCGCGTCTACAACTGGATGTTCTGCGGCCTCATGATCACCACGGTCATCGCCTGGGGCATCACGCAGCTCGGCGAAGCGGCGTTCAAAAAGACGATGGCGCTCGCTCTGCCCCTGATGATCGTCGAACTCGTGCTCGTCATCGTCTTCTCGGCGGCCATCCGCAGGATGTCGGCGCCGGTCGCGGGCGCGATCTTCATCGCATACTCCGCCCTGAACGGCCTCACGCTCAGCCCGATCTTCCTCGTCTACACGCAGACGAGCATTTTCCTGGCGTTCGGGTCCTGCGCGCTCATGTTTGCCGCCACCAGCACGTTCGGCTACGTGACCGGGATGAAGCTCGACACGGTCGGCTCCTACTGCTTCATGGGCCTCATCGGCATCCTGATCGCCTCGCTCGTGAACTTCTTCCTGCACAGCGCCGTGCTCGACTATATCATCAGCTACGCTGGCGTCGCGGTCTTCGTCGGGCTCACCGCCTGGGACACGCAGAAGATGCGCATGGTCGGCGAGGCGAACGGAGAAGAGGCGCAGTCGGACGCCATGCGCAAGGTGGCGATTATCTTCGCGCTGAGCCTCTACCTCGACTTCATCAACCTCTTCCTCTATCTGCTCCGCATCTTCGGACGCAGACGCTGACGGCTGAAAAAGAAAGTCAAATCAGGCTCCCCCCCCCGTGCCCGACCTCTGCCGTTCCTTCCCGCCGAGCGAATCGCCCGACGCACGCGTCCTGATCCTTGGCTCCATGCCCGGCGGCGAATCGCTCCGCCGCCAGCAATATTACGCGTTTCCGCACAACGTCTTCTGGCGTCTCACGGGGACGCTGTTTCATTTTGCGCCGGATTTACCCTACGAGGAACGCCTCGCGAAACTGCGCGAGGCGGGCGTGGCGCTGTGGGACGTGCTGTGCGAGTGCGAACGCGAGGGGAGTCTCGACACGGCGATCCGGTCGCCGGAACCGAACGACATCCCCGGTCTGCTGGCGCGCTGTCCGAAGATCGAACTGATCTGCTGCAACGGATCCGCGTCGTTCAACTGCCTGCGGAAATTCTTCCCGCGTCTCCCCGTTCCGGCTGTGCGTCTGCCGTCCACAAGTCCGGCGGCCGCCCGCTACACGTTCGAGGAGAAACTCGCGGCGTGGCGCGACGTGCTGGGGAAATACAGTAAAGGAGGACAAGTCCTCCACTGAAGTTGCGCTTGGCTTCGCTCAAGCGCGGGGGATCTCAGCTACCCCTGCACGACGATCGCGGGTCCGTCCGGCGCGGGACATGCCTCCGAACAGAGGCCGCAGCCCACGCAGGCATCCGCGTTCACGCTCGGGAGATTGTCGACCATCGTGATCGCGGAAACGGGGCATTCCTCGGAGCAGAGTCCGCAGCCCACGCAGAGTTCGGGGACCGGCACGGCAATCGGCTTGGACGAGGCGGCGGACGGTTCTCCGTCTGCTTTCTGTTCTCCTTCGGCAGCGTTCTGTTCGGCGTCGGCGTTCTGTTCGGCGGGTGCAAGAGTCTCTGCGCAATCCAGTTGAATGGGTGGCAATACGCGGATCTGTTCGGTGACGCCCGAAACGCTGATGGCGGGAGCATCCGGCAGCGGGCAGACGTCTTCGCATACGCCGCAGCCGATGCAGTAGTCCGGGCTCACGGACGCCAGTCTCTTTCCGTTCTGCTGAGTCACGGTGATCGCGTGCGCGGGGCATTTCGAGGCACAGATGCCGCACCCCACGCAGGAATCCGCATTCACGGACGCCAGGCCGATGCGCGTGGTCTGCTTGACCGCAAGCGTGAGCGGCAGGAGCGCGCCCGCCGGACACACGTTCGAGCAGTGGTTGCACGTGTAGACGCACGCCCCGCGCGAATAATCCACCACGGGCTGCATGAATCCCTCCAAGCCGTACTGCGAAACGGACGGCGCGAGCACGCGGCCCTCGCATTCGCGGATGCAGACGCCGCACCCCACGCACTTCTCGTGGAAGTGCCTGGCATTGCCCGCTCCGGGCGGCATGGCGGGTTCGCACGACGGTTTGGGCGGCAGGGCCTTTTCGAGCCTGCGGGCGATCAGGACGGCTCCCGCGCCCGCCACGACTCCGCCCGCCGCGCCGATGAAATGCCGCCGTGACAAACTGAACTTCGGCGCGTCCTTCGGGCGGAATTCCAGCTTCACGCCGCCGCGTTTGCACGCCCCGATGCAGTTGAAGCACAGGACACAGTTTTCGGCGAGCACGCTCTTCTTCTTCGCGTTGATCGCGCCGCCCTTGCACGCGGCCTCGCACATCCCGCAGCACACGCACATGTCCTGCGACAGCGTGATCCGCCACAGCGGGGCGCGTCCCAGCAGGGACAGCACCGCGCCGACCGGGCAGAGCGTATTGCAGTAGAGTCTGCCGCGCCACGCCGCGAGCGCCGCCACGACGAGGAAGATGCCGAGCGAGAAGCAGAACGCCGCCGCGGGCGGAACCACGGACTCGTACCACCCCGGAGCCCCGGGCCCCTCGGACACCTTGATATGCGCCAGGAAAGCATTCTCTGCCACGCCCTGCGTCGCATGTGCCAAAAACTCCAGGATCGAGTTGAAAAACCGCAGGAACACGTTTGAAACGATGGTAAAGAAATTGGACGACGGCAGCAGGGCGATGAGCGGGAGCATCACGCCCGCTGCACCCAGGATCAGCACGAAAAGAAACACGCCGTATTTCACCGGGCGCGTGTCGAGGAAACGGTACTTGCGGTACGCCTTCCCCTTGATCCGCTGCGCCAGAAACGCGATGCCGTCCTGAAGAATGCCGAGCGGGCACAGGACCGAGCAGTAGATGCGCCCGAAAAGGAGCGTGACGACCGCGATCATGAGCACGGCGGCGAGCGTGCCGAGGAACAGCCCGGACGTCAGGCGCAGGAGCCCCGGCCCGAACTGCGTGACGAGGACGGCGTTCAGCTGGCTGACGCCGAGCCCCACACCGAAAAACAGAACGAACATTACGGCTGCGGCGGCGATGCGGATGGTTTTCAGGTGTTTTTGTTTCATGGGGTCAGGCCTCGTGTTTGACTTCAACGCCGGAGGAGCGGCCCGGCTTCTTGTAGTGCGAAAAGATCAGGATGCTGAGTTCATAGAAGAGCCAGGCGGGGAGCGCGAGCGCGATCTGGCTCACCACGTCGGGCGGGGTCAGGAATCCCGCCAGAACCAGGATGCCGACGATCACGGCGGGACGGCGTTTGCGCATGGACTCCACGTCGATGACGCCGAGCGTGAGGAGCGTGAAGAGCACCACCGGGAACTGGAAGAGCAGCGCGCCCGCGATGACCAGGATCAGCAGCATCGAGATGAAGCTTTCCACCCCGATCACGGCGTCCATGTTCGGCCCGGAGAACGACAGGGAAAACGCGATCACGCACGGCATCAGGAAGAAATACGCCGCCGCCGTGCCAGCGCAGGCGAGCAGGAACGACGACGCGACGAGCGGGCGGATGAACTTCTTCTCGTTGTCGTGCAGGGCGGGCGCGACGAACTGCCAGATATAGTACAGCGTGAACGGCAGGGACGTCATCGCCGCCACGGTCAGCATGAGCTTGATCCGGGCGAAGAAGGGTTCCAGCAGCGTGAAATAGTGGATGGTGAACCCCTCGGGGACCGCGTGCGCCAGGAGATAGTTCAGGAGGTACTCGGACAGGAACCAGCACGGGATGCAGAACACGACATACGTCACGACGGTCTTCAGGAGCATCAGGCGCAGGGCGTCGATATGCTCCAGAACGCCGCTCTGGACTTCGGGTCCTTCGGGTTCCGCCATCGTTCCGGCTTCCTTCCCGCGAGAATGGAGACGCGTCCGGACGCGTCAGGACTGCGCGGAACCGGAGTCTTTGCCGTCCTTTTCAGCGGCGGCGACCGCCGGGGCGGACTTATCCTCGACGGCGTCCTTCATCACGTCCTCGGCGGGCTGGTTCACCTCTTTGAGGAAATCCTCCTTGGCCTTCTTGTATTCCTGGGAGGCGCGGCCGAGGGAACGCGCGAGTTCCGGGATCTTCTTTGCGCCGAAAAGCAGAACGAGAACGACGATGATCAGCGCGATTTCCATGGGTCCCAAATGCATAAGATGCCTCCAAAAAGCAAAAAAGTTGAACGGATTTGAGTACGGATGCGGCGGAACACGGCATGAACCGGAATCGCGCGCGTCCGCGTTTCTCTTAATTTACATCACGCCGTCTCATTTTCAAGCTTTTTCGGAAAAAAGAGCGCACTTTTTTCCATACAGGCGACGTTTTCCGGCGGTGCGTCAGTCGGCGGGCGTCGCGTCAGCGGGGACTTTCGGCAGTTTGTTGAGCATCGTCCCGTCGTCATTGAAGCGGGTCAGGATCCGAAGATACCCGGTCGGCGCGCGCGTGCCGTCGCGATAGGCGATGAAGAATCCGGGCGGGGGATCGGCGTTCGGCCACTGGAGATACGGGTCGCGGATGCGGTCGAGCACGGTCAACCAGCCGAACGTGTCCGCGCGGTTTCCGGTGTCGTTGCGCGCGGAGATCTCGATCGGACCGGGCGCATAGCGGCGGAGTTCGGAGTTGATCTTCTCCGCGCCCGCCTGCTGTTCGGAAAGCGTCACCCCGAACGTGTCCGCGCGGTTTCCGGCATCGCGGTGGATCACGCCGAGGAACACCAGCCATCCGCAGAGACACAGCGCGAAATATACGCCGAGCACGACCTTCGCGGCGCGCGCGGGACGTCCCGTCAGAAACCACGAAGCACCCGTCGTCTCCAGGTACGCAACGAACGGCGCGGCGTAAAGGCAGTGGAACGGATGGTACGGCTTTTTGAACACGAGGAACGACAGCGAAGCAAGCAGGACCAGCACGAAGGAGACGATCCCGGCACGGTCGCGACGGGCGAATACAAGCACAGTCCCGGTCAGAAGCAGCGCGCCCATGAACAGGACCGAAATCACGGTCATCAGCCCCAGGAACGCGCCCGCATCCCGGTCGATGTCTCCAAGTCCCGGATGGAATACGTCGGCGAACCCGCCGAACGTGGTCTGAAGCACGGCGAACGGGCCGCGCAGCGGGATCTGTCCCGCTGGCGTCCGGAGCCAGAGAAGCGCCCAGACCAGAAGCGAGAGGAGCAGGAATTCGACGCGTTTCCGGCGGGCCATGTCGTCCTTCTCCGCGAGGCGGACCAGCGCGAACAGCACGAGCGCGCCCGCGGGCAGCAGCAGGGAATCCCCGCGCAGGGATTTGTGCGCGAGCAGAAGATACGGCGAAGACGCGGCAAACAGGAACAGGAGCGGCGCGGAGAGTCTGGCGCGTTTCGCGACCTCGTTCAGCAGCAGGAAACACGCGGTCAGCGACAGCGCGGTCTTCAGGAACGCGAGCAGGATGATGTCCTTCGTGAAGAGATACAGCATCTGGTAAAACAGTGCCGAAAGTCCCCATTTGCCGAACGGATTCGCGAACGTGTGTTCCTCGACCGCGTCAAGCGCCGCTTCGTGGACCTGAAGTTCGACCCCGGTGAACGGGATGTCACCCGGCAGAAGCAGCGCGGCGGCCATGATACAGCATGCAAACACCCCCCAAATGCCGACCTGTTTCCGGAATAAGGACATTCCCCGTGCCGAAGCGAAGCTCTGCACAGCCGCAGTGAAGGCGTTGCCTCCTAGCCACGCCCACGCCAGAAGTCCGAGGAGGAAGATCACTGCCCGAGACGCGCCGTAGGACAGTCCGGCGAGACTCCCGAGCGTGAAGCGGGCGGCATCGCGCAGTGCTGCGGCGTCCGGGCGAAGCGCCTGAAGCCCCAGCTGCGACGCCAGCACCACCGGCGGCGTGGTGTCCAGCAAGTGCCGGTAGGAGGTGATATAGATCGGCGACGGGTCGTTTTCCGGCGGCGTCACGCTGAGCGATGCAACGGCAAACATGTTCAGCAGGGAAACCGCGGCCAGCAACCCGAACAGCCCGCGCTGCCAGCCCTGTTTCAGCGGCGTCATCACCGCCAGGATCCCGATCAGCGGGAACACCGGGACGATGTAGCGGGCAGTGAAGCTCGCGCCCGAATGCCAGCCGTTGAACGACGCGTTCATCAGCAGGAGCACAGCGAACGACAGCGCGCACAGCAGCGCCACGCCGCGCCGGAGGCCGCCCTGTTTCCAGAGGCAGATGAATCCCGGGATGGCAAAGAAGAAAAACGGCGACGAGATCAGCACGCCGCGCCGCGCCCCGAAGAGAAGTTCCAGAATCAGCCAGGCGTTCGGCAGCGCCAGCAACCCGCCCGCGGCGTCGCCCTCCGTGCGGTAGACCGGATTGATGTACTGCGCGGCAAACGAGAACGGCCCGCCGAAACACATCATATTGTAGACGAAGTAGAGCACGGCGAACGGGATGCCGCCCGCGATGAACTGCCAGATGCGGGCTTTGTCACGCCATGCGATCCCGACCAGCGCCAGCGGCAGGAGCAGTCCCGCGGAATAATCGAGCAGGACTGCCGCGCCGAACCACGCCCCGCTCGCGAAGAGAGAGAACTTCCCGCCGCGCAGATACGACCACAGACTGAACACGAGACACGCCGCCACAGAGGAGTGGGCCATCAGGGTCGTGGCGAACGGAAACACAGCCGTGCCGAGCACGATCAGCAGCGCGCCGGAATACGCCCGCGCCTCGCTTGCGCCGAGTTTCAGCAGGATCGCGGCCATCGCCAGCACGGAGAACGCCGTCGGCAGCACGCCCATCATGAAGTTCAGGTACCAGGCATCGAAAATCTCCGCGCGCGGAGCGATTCCGTCGCCTTCCGGGCAGAAATGACGCTGGAGCGGATAAATCGGCGCAAGCAGCGCCACGCCGAACCAGGTGGTGCCGGGGGATTTGTTCGAGTAGTAATGCCCCCCGTATTCCGACCAGTCGGAAGTGTTCAACACCTTTCCCTCGGAGTACAGGTAGCGGTCAATGCGGAACGTGTGCGCGTCGTCGCCGGTATTTTCGAAGAAGGCGAAGATCGCGTCGTAGCGTGCGATCTGGTTCACGTTTCCGACCTGAAAAAACCATGCGCAGAAAAGCAGCGCGGTCAGGAACAGCATCAGGGAGAGCCGACGCCTTGCTGAAGACGACATGGATGACACTTCGCCGGACACGGAAACTCCGTCCCGCTCCGGTTCCGTCCGTTCGTCCTCTGCGCTGCCCCGGTTCATCATGCGGAGATCAGGATCAGGACGCGGGCACGCGGAAACTTCCGCCGGTCCATTCGCGTTCCGTGGAGTTGCCGAGTTCGACGCAGCCGAGGGCGGCGAAGGCGTCGCGGACCGTGGGGTATTCCGTGGTGAGGATGCCGGCGAGAATCAGGATGCCGCCGGGTTTAACCAGCGAAACGAGATGTTCGCGGCCTTCGATGAGCGCGGAGGAGAGGATGTTCGCCGCCACGATGTCGTAGGTCCTGCCGGGCTTGAAGTCGAGCAGGGAGGAAACGCTCAGCGCAAGCTCGGAATCCGGCACGCCGTTGATCTGCGCGTTCTCGCGGGCGATCGGGATCACGTCCGGGTCGATGTCGAACGCGTCGATCGGGGCGCAGCCGAGCGCGTGCGCCGCGATGGCGAGGATGCCGGAGCCGCAGCCGGCGTCCAGGAAGGACGGCGTCTGTCCGGCGGGGAATTCCGCCGCGAAGCGGTCGATGGCGGCGATGCAGGATTTCGTGGTGGCGTGCTGGCCCGTGCCGAAGCTCATGCCGGGGTCGAGCACGATGACGTGCTGGCCGGGTTCGGGCGTGTACTTTTCCCAGGAGGGACGCACCACGATGCGCGGGGAGATGACCATGGTCTTGAAGTGGATCTTCCAGGATTCCGCCCAGTCTTCCTTCTTGATCTCCGCTGTGCGCGGGTCCTCCAGCACCACGCCGAACTCGCGCCACATGGGGATGAGCTCGGTCTTCAGGCGTTCGCAGAACGCGGCGGCCTCGTCCTCGCCGGCGCAGTACACGGTATGGCGGACGTGCTTGGTCTCCTCGTCGCGCCAGGAGCTGAAATCGAGTTCGAGCGCGTTGAAGAGCTCGGCGGCGCCCTCCGGGTTGTCCGAGGTGTCTTCGATCGTAACGCAGTAGATGACGGGTGCGGGATTCATGGTGGCGTCCTCACTTGGATATGACGAAAATGCTGTTGGATGCGAAAAGGTTGGGCCAGAGCACGGCGAGACGGCGCAGATAGTCGCCCTCGTTGGTCAGCGGGATCTCGCGGCAGATTTTGATCTTGAGCGTCTTGCACAGGTCCTTGAAATCGGATGCCGTGCCGGGGCGGATGGTCGGGGTATTGTACCACGGCAGAGGCAGGTTGCGGTTCACCGGCATGTGCCCGAAGAGCATCTGGATGCGGGCGTTGATGTGCCCGAAGTTCATGTACGACACGATGCCGCGGTTGCCGATGCGGAGCATCTCGTTCAGGATGATGTCCGGGCGCTGCACGGACTGGATCGTGCGGCTCAGGATCACGTAGTCGTAGGTGTCGTCGCGGAAATCGGTCAGGGCGGCGTCGAGGCTGGCGTGGATGACCGGGATGCCGCGCGCGGCGCATTCGAGGATCTTCTGCTGGTCGTGCTCCACGCCCATGACTTTGGCGTGCTTGAGCGTCTTCAGGGCGTACAGGAGCCGCCCGGACCCGCAGCCGAGGTCCAGGATGTGCGCGCCTTCCGGGATCATGTCGCGGATGGCGGCGAGGTCGGAACGCTGAAGCTGGATTTCGTTGTTGTTGAATTTCACGTTCATTCCGGCGGCTCCCACGGCAGATTGGTCAGGTAGCTGGAGATCAGCGAGCCGAGCGACTCGGTCTCCAGCAGGAACGCGTCGTGCCCGTACGACGACTGGATGTTGCAGTAGGTCACGTCGTTGCCGTTGTCGAGCAGCGCGCGGACGAGCTCCTTGGACTGGTAGGCGGGGAAGAGCCAGTCGCTGGAGAAGGACACGATGAGGAACGGCGTCTCGACCCTCTTCAGCGCTCCGGCGAGGTTGCCGTCGGCGCAGTCGGAGAGGTCGAAATAGTCGATCGCGCGCGTGATGTACAGGTAGGAATTGGCGTCGAAGCGCTCCACGAACTTCGAGCCCTGGTGCGCCAGGTAGCTTTCGATGCGGAAGTCCTTCGAGAACGCGAACTCGTAGTTGGACGCGGGCGATTCCTGAAGCGCGCGCCCGAACTTGTGGTTCATGGATTCGTCGCTCAGGTAGGTGATGTGCGCGAGCATGCGCGCCGTCGCCAGTCCGCGCTGCGGCTGCTCCTCGTAGTTGCCGTCGAGCCAGTGCTGGTCGTTCATGATCGCCTCGCGGCTGACCCAGTTAAACGAGATGCCCTGGGAGGACACGCGCGCCGTGGTGGCGATGGCGATCGTGCCGTTCACCGCCTCGGGATAGGAGACGCCCCACTGGAGCGCCAGCATGCCGCCCATGGAGCCGCCCGCCACGCAGAACCATTTTTTGATCCCGAGGTGGCGCATCAGGCGTTCCTGCGCGCGCACCATGTCCGCGATCGTGATGATCGGAAAATCCATGTCGTAGCGGCGTCCGGTGTCCGGATCGATGCTGCGGGGGCCGGTCGAGCCGGAACACCCGCCGATGATGTTGGAGCAGACGATGAAGAGTTTATTGGTGTCGAACGGCTTGCCGGGTCCGACCATGTCATCCCACCAGCCGGGCTTCTTGTCCTCGGGGGAATGGTACCCCGCCAGGTGCGCGTCGCCGGAAAGGGCGTGTTCGACCAGGACGGCGTTGTCCGCCTCGGGGGAAAGCTTGCCGTAGGTCTCGTAGCGGATCACGACACCTTTCAGGCTGCGTCCGCAGTCGAGGGGGAGTTCTTCCTCGAAAAGATAGTCGGACGGCTGTACGATCCCGACTGAACTGCTGCACGATTCCTGTGCCATGATGAACTCCCTTCCCTCCGCCGGGGCGGAGAAAACGAACTAGCTTTAGATAAAACGGAGCCGGGGTCAATCGGGGACGCCGGCTCCGGAAACAGCGATGCTGTGCTTATAACGAACGGCCGCTGAGCGCTCTGAGGGCACCGAGATACTTCTCGCGGGTCTTCTCGACCACATCCTGCGGCAGGGCGGGCGCGGGAGGCGTCTTGTCCCAGTCGAGGGATTCGAGGTAGTCTCGGACGAACTGCTTGTCGAGGCTGGGCGGATTGCTGCCGAGCACGTAGTCGGCTTTCGGCCAGAAGCGGCTGGAATCCGGCGTCAGCACCTCGTCGATCAGGATGATCTCGCCGTCGTCGAGTTCGCCGAACTCGAACTTGGTGTCCGCGAGGATGATCCCGCAGCGTTCCGCGTGCTGTGCGGCGTCCTTGTAGATGCGGAGGGAGAAATCGGAGAGGCACTCCGCCTTCTCTTCGCCGATCAGCTCGCAGGCTTCCTCGAACGTCACGTTTTCGTCGTGGCCCTCCTCGGCTTTCGTCGAGGGGGTGAAGAGCGCCTTGTCGAGCTTCTCGGACAGACGGTAGTCGTCGCGCACTTCATAGCCGCCGACGGTGCCGTAGCGCTTGTATTCCTTCCAGGCGCTGCCCGTCAGGTAGCCGCGCACGATGCACTCCATCGGGATGGGCTTGACCTTGCGCACGATCATCGAGCGCCCTTCGAGGTCCTTGTCGTACTTCCGGAGCATTTTCGGGAAGTCGCTGACCTCGGAGCAGAGCAGATGATTCTGCGCCCAGGAAATATAATCGAACCAGAACAGCGACATCGCGGTCAGGACGCGGCCCTTGTCCGGGATGCCGTTCGGCATCACGCAGTCGAACGCGCTGATGCGGTCGGTCGCAACGAATAAAAGGGAATCCCCTAAGTCGTAAACATCTCTCACCTTACCCCGATGGGGTCGCGGGAGTTCGGGAATATCGGTTTCGAGCAGAGCTCCGTTCGAGTCATATTTCATAAGGGCGGGGTCACTTTCACGCAATCGACAGGATCTTCACCTGGGTGAGTTCCTGGCGGTGGCCTTTGCGTTTGCGGCAGCCTTTGCGGCGTTTCATCTTGAATGCGATCAGCTTCGGACCGCGGAACTGTTCCACGATCTCGGCTTCGACTTTGGCACCGTCGAGCAACGGGGTACCGACCGTGAGGTCCGCGCCTTCGCCCTTGGCCAGAACTTCGTCAAACGTGATCTTCGCGCCGACTTCGCCTTCAATGCGTTCGACGGCAACGACGTCCTGTTCCTGGACTTTCAGCTGTTTGCCGCCGGTTTTGATTACTGCGTACATGTCTTGTTCTCCGGGTTACGGTTGTATGTGTGAATTTGTTTTTTGACTAAAAATAAACGATTTAATATAGCCCCATTTTCCAAATCTTCAAATCATTTTCCTCTTTTTTTTCGAAAAATGACCCGTTTGAGCCGTTTTTCCGGCCTTTTCGCGGGGGTCGCGGAACGGCGGACGGAAGAGGGAAACGAGGAGAAGATGAGGTCCGGGGACGTCCTTTCCGAGGGATCAGAGGCAGGAAGCCGCGAATTCCACGGCGTTCTCGAAGATCACGCGGCCTTCGCCCCACTCGGGGAGTTTGCCTTCGAGCTTCTGCTTCTGCCAGTCGGGGGCGTTGAACGGGGACAGGAACGCTTCGGGGTGCGGCATGAGGCCGAAGATGCGGCCGCTCTCGTCGCAGATGCCCGCGATGTCGTTCAGCGAGCCGTTCGGGTTCTCCGGGAATCCCTTCGCCTTCGAGCCGTCGGCGGCGCAGTAGCGGACCGCGGCGAGGTGGCGGGATTCGATCTTCGCGAGCACGTCCGGATCGGCGACGAACTTGCCTTCGCCGTGGCGGATGGGCATGCGGATCACGTCGATGCCGCGCGTGAAGACGCACGGAGATTCGGGGTCCGCCTTCAGCGTGATCCAGTCGTCGCGGAACACGCCGCTGTCGTTCTCGGTCAGCGCTGCCTGCTGCGTGAGGTACTGTCCGTCGAGCGCGGGCGCGAGCCCCAGGCGGGTGAGCGTCTGGAATCCGTTGCAGATGCCGATCACGAGCTTGCCGTCGCTCACGAACTTGCGGAGATCGTCGGTCAGCTTGAATTTCAGCTTGTTCGCGAAGACCGTGCCGGACCCGAGATGGTCGCCGAACGAGAAACCGCCGATCAGGGCGAGGATATGGAATTCGCCGAGGGTGCGTTTCCCGGCCAGAAGATCGTTCAGATGGACCTGTTCCGCGGTCGCGCCGCAGGAGGCGAACGCCGCCGCCGTCTCTTTTTCGCAGTTCAACCCTGCGCCGGTGATGATCAGTACCTTGACTTGTTCGCGTTTACGCATGTCTGCCGCCTTTCAATCGTGGGGATGAAAAAATAGTACCTTATAATTTACATTCTTTCCCCGGAAAAGCAAGTCCGCGGACAAAGGTTTCCCGGAGATGTCGGCAAAATCACGAAAAAAGTCGGACATTTCTTGAAAACATGTCCGCAGGGGGGTATAGTAACAAACTACTTTTTCACAAACAATCCGTCCAGACAGGAGCCAGTTTCACCATGATCTCACGCAGACGCCTCGCTTTCCCGCTTTTCGGACTCTTCTTCGCCGCTCAGGCTTTCGCGCAGGGAGGGGCAGCCGCGCCTCAGAATGATGCAGCCGCGTCAGCGCCGCATTATTGGACTTGCGGCTTAGAGCCGGCAACCAACGCCGATGCTCAGGTCGAGGCTCCGGCATCCGTGCCGCAGTGGGGCATGTTCGAGGTGAAGATCACCGGCTTTCCCGGCAACCCGGAAAGAATCGACGGTTCCATCATGCGCGGCTGTGTGGTCGACAGCATCGCCGAGGGATTCCGCGATGGCGATCAATGGCGCATACGGTTCATGCCGAGGATGACGGGAAAAAACACGTTCTCAATCGGCCCGGTCGGGGAAGAAGAGGGTCAATGGATACTACGGGGCAGTTTCGAGGTGACAGAACCGGAACCCGGCATGCACGGCCCGGTGCATCAGGCAAAAACGTTCCATTTTGCGCACGAGGACGGCACGCCGTTCTATCCGGTCGGCACCACGTGCTACGCGTGGCTGAACCTGCCGGAGCCGATTCGTAAGCAAACGATTGAAACGCTGTCCAAGGGCTATTTCAACAAAATCCGGTTCTGCATCTTCCCGAAACACTACGTCTTCAACGAGAAGGAGCCCGACCTGTACCCGTTCCTGCTGAAGGAAGGCAGTGAAAAGGAATTCGACTGGGACTACACGCGGCCGAATCCGGCGTATTTCGCGCGTATCGACGAGGCGGTCGAGACGCTCGGCAAGCTCGGGATCGAATGCGACCTGATCCTGTTCCACCCCTACGACAAATGGGGATTCAGCAAGATGCCCGCCGAGGCAAACGACTTCTACCTGACCTACATGGCCGCCCGCTACAGCGCGTACGCGAACGTCTGGTGGAGCTTCGCCAACGAATACGACATCATGAAAGAGAAAACGACTGACGACTGGGAGCATTACGCCGCGCTCATTCAGAAAAAGGACTGGTACCACCACCTGCGGAGCATCCACAACTGCGTGCCGTTCTACGACTACACGAAACCGTGGATCACGCATTGCAGTATCCAGCGGCAGGATTTCTACGTCTGCGCCGAGCTCACCGACCAGTACCGCAGCAAATACAACAAACCTGTTGTGCTCGACGAAATCCAGTACGAGGGCGACATCCCGTACATGTGGGGCAACATCGCCGGGCCTGAGCTCGTGCGTCGTTTCTGGGAAGCCGCGGTCCGCGGCGGCTACGCCACGCACGGCGAAACCTACGTCGGGCACGACGGCGTCCTGTGGTGGAGCCATGGCGGAAAGCTCTGGGGCGACAGCGCGCCGCGCCTGAAATTCCTGAAGGAAATCCTGTACCAGACGCCCGGCCTCGGACTCCGCCGCACCACGCAGGAATGGGACGATCTCGCCGCCTGCGCCGAGGGCAATCCCAATTACATGCTCTTCTATTTCGGGCGCAACCGACCGAAATACCGCGATTTCAACAAGCTCGACCCGAACGCGTCCTACCATGTGGAGGTGATCGACACATGGAACATGACCATCGACGACCGCGGGATCATGAAGGGGCGGTTCCACCTTGATCTCCCCGGAAAGGAATTCATCGCGATCCGCGTGGTGAAAGTGAAGAACAAATGAGGCATCATCCGGCTTAAACACGATTCACAGCAACATAACATAAATGGAGACAACCATGAACTTCTACGACAAACTCCGCGCCGCCTGGCGCAACAACGATTCGCTGGTCTGCGTCGGACTCGACCCCGACCCCGCCAAACTCCCCGCCTGCGTCCGCGGACAGGAAAAACCCGTGTTCACGTTCAACAAGGCGATCATCGATGCCACGAAGGACCTGGTCTGCGCATACAAGCCGCAGGCCGCGTGCTACGCCGCGCAGGATGCCGACGACGAGCTCGCCGAGACCATCCGCTACATCCATGAAGTCGCGCCGTCCGTGCCCGTCATCCTGGACGCCAAGCGTGCGGACATCGGCAACACCACGCGCATGTACGTCTCCGAGGCGTTCGAGCGATACCAGGCCGACGCCGTGACCGTAAACCCGTACATGGGCATGGACGCCATCAAGCCGTTCCTGGACTGCGCCGACAAGGGCGTCGTGGTCCTGTGCCGCACCTCGAACGGCGGCGCGAAGGAAATCCAGGAGCTCGTGCTCCAGAACGGCGAACTGCTCTACCAGTACCTCGCCGAACGAATCTCCACCGTGTGGAACTACAACCACAACGTCCTGCTCGTGACCGGGGCCACCTGTCCCGCCGAACTCGGCGAGATCCGCAAGCGCGTCGGTGACTCCGTGGCGCTGCTCGTGCCGGGCATCGGCGCGCAGGGCGGCGACCTGGAGGGCGTGCTCCGCAACGGGCTCACGGCGGACAAGACCGGACTCGTCATCAATTCCTCGCGCGGCATCATCTTCGCCTCGAACGGCGAGGATTTCGCCGAGGCGGCGCGGCGCGAAGCGCTGAAGCTCCGCGACGCCATCAACGCCTTCCGCGCCTGAACAGCATTCAGAATTCAGACACGATTCAGCCCCCGCAGCCGGATGAGGTTACGGGGGGCTTATTTTACTCCGTGTTTGAGCGGGAAGGCAGGCCCTCCCCGTGGGCAGTGTTCTGCTACGCGAGAACACAAGGAGGGGGGAATGTCCGTAAAAACTTTTGCCGTGCGCGCTTCAGCGGTAATAGAAAACTGTCGAGCACAAGCGAGTTTACCGAGGCGGCGCAGCCGCCCCCAGCGAAGCGGGACGCAACGTGTCTATCCAAAAAGCAAATATCCTCCTCAGCCACATACGACCGAGGAGGACTTTTTTGTGCGCAAGCGAAGCTGAGCGCACTACACGGGACCGCTTGCGGTCAAGCGATGACGGTCCAGTTCATATCGACGCCGCGGCCCATCTCGACCCAGTTCGCGGTGTTGCCCGCGCTGTAGTACCCGAGCATGCCGGTCGAATACTGG
>ONQZ01000080.1 GCA_900320095.1 uncultured Lentisphaerota bacterium | reverse complement strand
CATGAACCGTATCATCGTCACCGGCGGAGCCGGATTCATCGGGTCGGCAGTTGCCCGGCACATCATCAACGACACCCCGGATGCCGTATGCGTGGTCGACAAGCTCACGTACGCCGGGAATCTGGAAAACCTCGCGCCTGTCGCGAAATCCGACCGGTTCAAGTTCGAAAAGGTCGACATCTGCGACAAGGACGAGCTCGACCGCGTGTTTGCCGAGTTCAAGCCGACGCACGTGATGCACCTCGCGGCGGAAAGCCACGTGGACCGTTCCATCGACGGTCCGGGCGAGTTCATCCAAACCAATATTGTCGGCACGTACACGCTGCTTGAGGCGGCGAGAAAATACTACCACACGCTCGACGGCGAGGCAAAAGCCAAGTTCAAGTTCCACCACATCTCCACGGATGAGGTCTACGGCGACCTGAACGGCCCGGAGGATTTCTTCCGCGAGACGACGCCCTACGCGCCGAGTTCGCCGTACAGCGCGAGCAAGGCGTCGAGCGACCATCTGGTCCGGGCGTGGAAACGCACATTCGGGCTCCCGACCGTGGTCACGAACTGCTCGAACAACTACGGTCCGTACCACTTCCCGGAGAAGCTCATTCCGCTGGTCATCCTGCACGCGCTGGACGGCAAGGAGCTTCCCGTGTATGGTGAGGGCCTTCAGATTCGCGACTGGCTGTACGTCGAGGACCACGCCCGGGCGCTGTATCTGGTCGCCACGAAGGGCGTCCCCGGCGAAACGTACAACATCGGCGGGCACAACGAGAAGAAGAACATCGAGGTCGTGAAGACGATCTGCGCGCTGCTCGACGAGCTCCGGCCGCGCCCGGACGGCAAATCCTATGCCGAACAGATCGTTCACGTAAAGGACCGCCCCGGCCATGATCTGCGTTACGCGATCGACCCCTCGAAGATCGCCCGCGAGCTCGGCTGGAAACCGCAGGAAACATTCGAGAGCGGCATCCGCAAGACGGTGCTGTGGTACCTCGAACACAAGGACGACTGGTGCGCCCACGTGCTCAGCGGCTCGTATAAAATGGAACGCCTCGGAACAGGAGAATAACGCATGAAAGGCATCGTACTGGCAGGCGGCGCGGGAACGCGTCTTCACCCGATCACACGCGGAGTCTCGAAGCAGCTCCTCGGCGTGTACGACAAACCGATGGTCTACTACCCGATCAGCGTGCTCATGCTGGCGGGCATCCGCGACATCCTGATCATCACCACCCCCGAAGACCAGGCGAGCTTCCAACGCCTGCTGGAAGACGGCTCCCGGTTCGGCGTGAACTTCACCTACGCCGTCCAGCCGAAACCCGAAGGGCTCGCCCAGGCGTTCCTGATCGGCGAGGAGTTCCTGCACAACGCCGCGGACCGCGAGGTCGGCGCGACGGTGTTCGGTTATCACGTCTGCGACCCGGAACGTTTCGGGGTCGTCGAGTTCGACGCCGAGGGCAAAGCGATTTCCATCGAAGAGAAGCCCGCCAAGCCGAAATCGAACTACGCGGTGACCGGGCTGTATTTCTACGACAACGATGTCGTGAACATCGCGAAAAACATCAAGCCGTCCGCCCGCGGCGAGCTCGAGATCACGTCCGTCAACAACGAATACCTCCGCCGCGGTCAGCTCCACGTCGAGATCTTCAAGCGCGGTTACGCCTGGCTTGACACCGGCACGCACGACAGCATGCTCGACGCCGCGAACTTCATCCGCACGGTCGAGACGCGCCAGGGGCTCCAGATCGCCTGCTTGCAGGAGATCGCCTACGAAAACGGCTGGATGACGAAGGATGACATCCGCGAAAGCGTCAAGGACATGATGAAGACCGAGTACGGTCAGTATCTGCTGAGGCTGATCGAAGAATGAATTCATCCGAATCTCAAAGCGCCGACAGAATAGTTCAATATGAAAATCGCAGTCGCAGGAACCGGATATGTCGGTCTTTCCATGGCCGTGCTGCTCTCCCAGCACAATACGGTCAAGGCAGTCGATCTTGTTCAGGAAAAAGTCGACATGATCAACGCAAAGAAATCGCCGATCATTGACAACGAGATTCAGGATTATCTTTCCACAAAAAATCTTGACCTGGAAGCCACGACCGACGGAAACAACGCCTATCAGGATGCGGAATTCGTCATCATCTCCACCCCGACCAACTACGATCCGAAGCTCAACTATTTCGATACGTCGAGCGTCGAGTCCGTCATTCAGCAAGTCATTGCCGTGAATCCCGACGCGGTCATGATCATCAAGAGTACGGTTCCTGTCGGATTCACGGAGAGCGTCCGCGAGAAATACTGCTGCGACAACATCCTGTTCAGTCCAGAATTCCTCCGCGAGGGACGGGCGCTGTATGACAATCTGTACCCGAGCAGGATCATCGTCGGGACTCCGGTCCGCAACGCCCGCCTGCACAAAGCCGCCGAAACCTTC
>ONQZ01000035.1:1833-28578 GCA_900320095.1 uncultured Lentisphaerota bacterium | reverse complement strand
AAGCCGTTTTTTCTATCTCTTCCTGTGAGAAACGTTTCGTTTCTTCCGGAAGGTTGACGTATTCCCTGACTGTGGTGTCGGGGTGGAACCAACCATAAAAGATGTAATCTCTTGGGATAAACGGTGTGCTATCATTCAAAAGAGACCCTATCCACAGCCTCGACCTGTATTACACTGGGCGGTTACTTATAAAAAAACACTCTGGATGAAGAAAAAGAACGCGATGCGTCCAAAGAGCAGGTATTTACCTGCCGCGCCCCGCGGTAATAATAATTTTGTCGAGCGCAAGCGAGCTTACCAAGGATCGAAGCGACCCCCGAAAGGACAGCCCCTTGAATCATGCCAACCCATCTGTGGAGAATGCTGAAACTACTTTGAAACTATTTGCAATATTTGAGCATGATGTTGAAACAAAATTGAAACTATTTGTAATATGCGTCCAACAGTTGTGGTGTTCGCGTCTCGCGGCAATGTAATCAGTCGAACTCGTGGCGACGAGTTCACCGAGGAGCGAAGCGACCCCCGAAGGGACAGCCCTATTGAATAATCCATATTCATCTGTGGAGAATGTTGAAACTATTTTGAAACTGTTTGCAATATTTGAAGCTATTTAGGACGCGATGCGTCCCCGCTTCGCTGGGGGCGCACATTCGTGCGCCTAGGAAAGCGTGCTTACGCACGACAACCTTTTTTCTTTACCGCGGGGCGCGAATGGCAATGTTTTTTTATTGAAAGTAAATTGAAACTACTTGCAGCTCTTTTAAATATGTCGCTGAAACATAATTGAAACTACTTGCAATAATCTTTCGTGTTTTTGGACGCGATGCGTCCACGCTTCGCTAGGGGCGCTTTGCACCTCGGTGAACTCTTTTGCACGAGTTTGTCAGACCTCTTGACCGCGAGGTGCGCCGGCACAAGGGCTTCCTGCAAAAAAGCCCCCGGACTGTTTCCAGTTCGGGGACTGTGAATATAGGTCGAACAGGTCGTATTTTGTGCGCTCGCGCAAGCAGCGCACTCCTGCAGTTGAGTTTTTGTCCTCATCAGTAGCCCCAGTCCTTGAGCGTCTTCTTTGCCGGGGCATAACCCGCTCTTTCCGCATCGCGGAGCCAGCTGTACGCTCGGAACGAGCTTTTCTCCACGCCATAGCCGAAATGGTAGCACATGCCGAGGTTGTACATGGCTTCCGCCAGGCCCTGTTCGGCGGCCTTGCGAAGCCATTTCGCGCCTTGTTCCCGGTCGACGGGACCGCCCCTGCCGTCGAGGAGGCAGTTGCCGAGATTGAGCTGGGCTTCCGCCAGACCCTGTTCGGCGGCCTTGCGGAACCATTCGACGGCCTCCGCCCGGTCCGTTTCCACGCCCATGCCCAGATCGCAGCAGATGCCCATGATGCACTGCGCCTGCGGCATGCCCTGTTCCGCGGCTTTTCTGAACCACCCGGCCGCCTTTGCGTCATCCTTCTCCACGCCTTCGCCTGACATGTATTTGCCGCCCAGACGGAACTGCGCCTCCGCCAGCCCGTTTTCGGCGGCTTTGCTCAGCCACTTTGCGGATTCCTCCTTGTCCTGTTCCACGCCCCAGCCCGTATCATAACAGCGGGCGATATTGTATTGCGCTTCCACGTGGCCCTGTTCGGCGGCCTTCCGCCACCAGTTCGCGGCCTCGGAGTAATCCTGATCGACGGCGTTTCCTGTGGAGTATGCGCAGCCGAGGTCGAATTGGGCTTTCGCGTGGCCCTGTTCCGCGGCCTTGCGGAGCCACGTGATGCTTTCTTTCATCCGGCTTGAGCTCGTGTATACCCCTTTCACACCCCAGTCCGCGGCATAGCAGATCGCGAGGTTGTACTGTGCCTCCGCGAAATCCTGTTCCGCCGCCCTGCGGAACCATTCGACCGCCTCGCTCATGTCCTGTTCCACGCCGTCGCCGTTCAGCAGGCAGATCCCGAGGTTGTTCTGCGCTTCCGGCAGGTTCCTGCCGTACATGGAGAAATGTTCCGCGGCCATGCGGTACCACTTGACCGCCTCTGCGTAATCTTTCGGGACGCCGTCGCCGTTGTAATACCTGTTGCCGAGCTCGAACTGCGCTTCCGCGTCACCCTGTCCGGCGGATGCTGCGAGTTCTTCCACCGTGCGACCGGCCATGGCGGGTTTCTCCGGCACATAAATGCTTTCCCGGATGTCGGTCTGTCCTCCGCATCCGGTGAGGACGGCGGTCAGAAGAATAGTGAGGAAACCGTCGACTGCGAGACGGATCGAACTCGAGTTGAACATGGCGTGATCTTTCTGTTGCATGTTTTTGATATGAGAAGAAACCGATGATTTCTTCCTGTTTTGAAACTAATATAGCACGCCAAACGCAAAAAACAAGCCTCTTCTAAAAAAAAGTATAATAATTTTGTAATATGTTGAAGGGTAATGTGTTGAATATAAATTTGAATTGTGAATGTCGGTGTGTAAAAAACGGACCGGCGGAGAATGTCCGTCGGCCCCACCGCAAGCGGTGCTGAAGTAGTGTTCTGCTGCGCGAGAACACAGGATAAAAAAAAATGTGCCCGGCCGGAGCCGGGCACTGTGGTCGGTGGAGGGTTTGTCCTTGTGCCGTCGCGCAGCACGGCACTGCTGCCGTTGAGGGCTTGCCCTCACTTCCAGCGGAGGATGGTGATGGAGTTCGCCGGGAAGGTGTAGCGGAAATCGTCGGATTTCGCGCTGATCGTTTTCTTTCTCGGGACGACGCGGTGCGGTTCCTCGAAGGTGTTTTCCAGCGCCTGATCGTCGCCCGCGAGCGTGACCGCCGTGCCCTTGAAGGAGGCGGACCTGGTCGCGCCGGTGTCAATCGTGAGCGTGATCGGTTCGCGCGCGGAGTTGACGAACTTCAGGATGGTCTCGCCGGTCTTCTTGTCGAGTCCGGCGACGGCGGCGAACGCGGAGTTCTGCTGGATCTTCTGGTCGAAGACGACCTTGCCGTCGATGCTGCACACCACGTTGGACTTGTTCACGTCGATGCGGATGTCGTACCATTTTCCGGTCTCGATGGTGCCCGGGATCTGGCGGAGCGGGGTGTCGGGATGCTCAATGCCGTGCTGTCCGTTGCCCCAGCCGCCGAGGTTGAGCCAGCTCTTGGTCTCGGCGTCGGGCATGGCGAAGCAGATGAGGAATCCTTCGTTGCCTTCGAGCTTCTGCGCCTTGACGGAGATGGTGTATTCCTCCCAGTCGGGTTCGCCGATGACGGCGAGGGTGTCGGTCTCAAGCGTGGACTGCGTGAGGACGCCGTCCTGTGCGAGCCATTGTCCGCGGACGGGGCGGACGCCGTCGAGTCCGGTCTTGAATTCGGGCGCGGCGAGGACCTTGTCGCCCTGCGTGATCTTGAGGTCCTTGTAGGCGACCTTGGTCTCCCAGGAGCCGAGGCCGACGAAGCCCTTGAAGGTGTTCTGGTGTTCTTCCGCGACGGTGAGGATCAGGTCGTAGTTCTGGTCGGCGCGGTTGTTCGAGAACATGACCTGCGCCCAGTAGGACGGCGTGCCGAAGACGCGGCTCTGGTCGAAGACGATGGCGTCGGGGTTCCAGGTCTCCCAGCCGGCGCGGCGGAAGAGCGGCGCGTAGGAGCTCATGATCACGATGTCGCCGTTGCGTTCGAGTCCGGTCATGAACGCGGCTTCGCCGAGGGCGGCGTTGAGGTTGCCCTTGCCGGACCCGTTTGTCACGGCGTATTCGCCGAAGTAGATCTCGGGGCCGTTGCGGTCCTGCGCGTCGAAGCGCGTGGCGTCGCGGCGGAACGTGGTGGAATCGGAGTAGAGGTGGGGATCGAGGATGTCGTTCTTGAACCCGGCGGTGGCTTCGTTCGCCACGAGGCGCATCTTCGGGTACTTCTCGAGGATCGCCTTCGCCATGAGGGCGTAGCGTTCGGCGTAGGCGGCGCCGCCGTTCTCGTTGCCGATCTCGATGTACTTCATGTTGAACGGCGCGGGATGTCCGTTCTTGGCGCGTTCGGCGCCCCACTTGGAGGTGACAGGGCCGTTGGCGTATTCGATGGCGTCGAGGGCATCCTGCACGAAAGGCTGCATTTCGTTCATCGGGACGTGGTACATGGTGTCGCGACCGTTGCGCGTTTCGTGGCCCATGCCGCAGTTGATGACGAAGAGCGGTTCCGCGCCGAGGTCTTCGCACATCTGGAGATATTCATGGTAGCCGAGGCCGTTGCTCGCCTCGTACTGCCAGATGCACCACTGGCCGACGCGCTGTTCGACCGGGCCGATGGAATTCTTCCAGATCGCGCGGTTTTCGATGCCGCGTCCTTCCACGAAGCAGCCGCCGGGGAAGCGCACGAACGCGGGCTTCATGGCGGCGACCATCTTCATGAGGTCGGGACGGAGGCCGTTTTTGCGGTTTTTCCATGTGCGGCGCGGGAAGAGGGAGACCATGTCGAGCCAGTAGGTGGCGGCCTTGGCGCTGGAGATCACGAGCTGGGCGTTCGCATCGGTGCGCTGGGCGGTCAGGAGGATGGAGTACTTGTGCCATTCCTTCGACGGGGTGATGCTGCTGTGGGCGAGGACCTTGCTGTCCGCGCCGACGAGCGAGACGTCGAGGCGTTCGCCGCCCTTCTCGGAACGCGCGTACAGCGTGAGGTCGTATTCGGCGCTCGCCTCCACGAAGAGCTGGGCGGGCTGTCCGGCGGCGTTGTCCTGCCAGCGGCGATCGGCTCCGCGCGGTCTGCCGCCCTGGGGGCCGCCCACGAATCCGCGGTTCATCACGCGTCCGCCCGCCTGCGCAACGACCTTCAGCGAGGTCGGGTTGTTCGCGTGGATCGCGGAGGTGCGGTCGAGGGAGATGTCCGCCTTGTCGGAGAACCAGGCGGCCGGGTAGGAGGTGTTGTCCTCGAACGAACGGTTCTGGATCATTTCGGCGTAGATGCCGCCTTCGCCGGCGCGGTTGATCTCTTCGAAGAAGATGCCGTAGAGCAGGGGGCTGATCTTCGCGCCGGGGTGCGCGGTGTCGATGCGGATCGTGCCCGCGGGCTGTTTTTCCGGGGCGGCTTCGGCGGAGGAGCAAGCCGCGAGGAGGGCAGCGGCCGTCGAGGCGGCGAGGAGGGAGACGGTGAGGTTTTTCAGCATGTGGATGAATCCTTTTTGAGGGTTGAATGCAGTTTCCGACTTTAGTTTTTCGATAATATAATATCGAAACTAAAGAAAGTCAACCGTGCAGTACGCAAAAAATGAAGAAAAAAGGCGCGGAATCGAAAAAAGCTCCCCGCTCCGGTTCGGAGGGGGAGCATAAGTCTGTGCGCGAGCGACAGCCGCGCACTGCTGCGGGACCGCTTGCGGTCAAGCGATGACGGTCCACTCCATGCCGACGCCGTCGCCGAGTTCGATCCACTTGTTCTGCTCGGCACAGACATAATAGCCGAGCGTGCCCGTGGAATACTGGCGGACGAGCAGGTCATCCTTCTGGTCGCCGTTGTAGTCGCCCGCGCCGACCACGAACCAGTCGTTCGGATCGAGCTGACCGATCGAAGTGTAGCTGTCGAGGTTGCCGTCCGCCAGCAGGACCATGGAGCCGGTTTCCTTGTGGAAGAGGACGATGTCGTCCTTCCTGTCGCCGGAGAAATCGCCGATGCCGCGGATCTCCCAGCCGGCCCAGTTCGCGCTGCCCAGGGAATTCGCCGTGCCGTCGAGGTCGACCGCGTAGAACATCTGGCCGTTGTTGTAGCTCATCACGACGGAGTCCCTGCCGTCGCCGTCGAAGTCGCCGCAACCGGCAAGCGTCCAGTCGGCTCCGCCGAAGCTGTTGCTGATGGTCTGCCAGTCCTCCCTGCCGTCCTTCCACACGCCGAGCGCGTACAGTTCGGGCGCGTACCACAGGATGGAGTTCGCGTCCGCGTTTCCGGTCAGGTTGCCGACCTTGTTCTTCCAGTCGATGTCGCCTTCGTTGGTCAGGTAGCCGATGGTGACCCAGTTTTCGTCGAGGTCTATGCCGTTCTTGTAGTAGCCGATGTAAGCGCCCTTGAAGCCTCCTTCCGGCTGGACGTTGCCGAACAGGACCGTGTCGGCGTTTCCGTCGCCGTCCATCACGTAGTTTCCGAGCACATCCCAGTCCTTCGAGTGGGGCATGCCGGTGCATTTCCAGGTGGACACGCCGCCTTCCACGGAATGTCCGTTCATCCAGTAGCCGAGCTGGTAGCCGCCGCCGGTCCACTGGAACAGCACGTCGGAGATGCCCGAGTTGTCGATGTCGCCGCGCGAGACCCCGATCCCCGTCACGTCGGTGATCGTGACGCCGAGGTTGCCGTTCGCCTGATGCAGTGTGTAGTTGTTGTCGCCGATCTTGACCGTCTCATTGAGTTTGAGCTTGCCGAGTTCCTGCACGTTCCAGTCCACGACCGTGATCGTACCATCGAAATCCGCCGCGCCGGAGGCGAAGACGTAGGTCCCGCGCGCCTGATATTTTGAGACCACCAAGTTATACTTCGGCGCTCCCGTGACTTTGGAAAGATCGTTCACAAGCAGCTGCGTGCTGGGCGCTGTATAATTGCCGATCAGGAAGAATATCTCGCCGCCTTCCTCGACATGCATTTCCCCGCCGTCGGTGAGCGAGATGACTCCGTATGCGAAACCGTTGGAGGAGAGTTCGATCCGTCCGCCGGAACCCGCCGTAGCGTTGCAGAGCAAAGCGCCGTCGACAGATACTGTTCCGTTGCAAACGGTCGTGTCATAGGAATATGCTTTGACGGCGAGAATGTCAGTGGCGGATCCGGTGACCTGCATCGTGCCGCCGTCGACGACGGTCGTAAACGCGTAGCCTCCTTCATCGACCGTCATGACCGCTCCGCTGCCGATCAGGGCGCTTTCGACATTGCCGCTGGAAAGGACCCGGACGGTCGCGCCCGCCGCGGTCGCGGAAACGACGCTTGCGGAACCGTAGCTGCCGATTTCGAGGACGGCGTTTTCCCTGACGATCGTGTTGGAGAGCGATTCGCCGGCCATAAACGCGACGCTCGCGCCGGAATCCAGAATCGTGTCGGAAGCCCGGACAACGGAGCGATAATAGAAAGTCGAGGAATCGCCGGAGGAAGACATATAATATCCGACCGAAGCGCCCTGTTTGATGACAGTGCCGGAAAGAAGCACATTGCTGTAACTGCCGCCCGAAGTGAAGAGCATCATGCCGCCCGACTCGATGACCGTGTCGACCGCGACGGCATACCCGCTGTATTCGGGTGACAGATAGAATACGCCGCCCTCGGAAACGATTGTATCGGTCATGGAAGCCTCTCCGTTGTAAGGCCTGAGATAGAGCGAGCCGCCCGAGGAGACTTGTGTTTGCGAGACGAAGGGAGTACCGGAATATCCGCCGCTCACCATGAATTCGCCGCCATCCGCCACCGTGGTGTTGATCGCCGAAGCGCCGCCGCGGTAGTCAATCTCCATGTGGCCGTCGGAATGGACCAGCGTGTTGAGCGCAGTGCCGCCGCTGGTGATTTGCAGACCGCCGCCCGCCACCGTGGTGTTTTTTGCAATGCCGCCGCTGAACACGTTCAAGCTCGCGCCGTAGCCGGACACGGTGTTGCTCCCTTTTTCGACCAGGATCGTCGTGCTGTCCGCGACCGTGCCGGAGTGGACCGAGGCGCTCTGACCGAACGTCAGTGTCATGCCGGTGAAGGTGTTCTGCTCGAATTCGATCCCTCCGGAGCTGGAGCCTTCGTAGTAGTAATAGAAATAACCGCCGTTCTCCTTGATCTTTCCTTCCACGACGCCGTGATCATAATGCATGTTTCCGCCAGGATTGACCGTGATCACGTCCGCGCCCTGGACCGTGCCGCCGTTGACGTAGAGTTCGCCGCCGTCGGAGATCGCGGCGTTCTGATCCAGAGTCAGCACACCGCCATCATAGAGACCGAGTTGGAAGCCGTTTTCCAGCACGGGGAAGTCGGCGGTCACGGCTCCGTCCTTGACCTCAAATGCACTGCCCGCGCAGGTTCCCCGGGCAAGCGTTTCCGAACCCACGTCGATCCATATATTTGCGCCTTTTTCGAGTTTGAGATCCGTGGCGGATGCGCCTTTTCCGACATGAATCCACCCGCCGCTGTTCACTGTCACGTCGTCCGCCAGACCGCATCCCTCATATCCATAGTAGCTATTATTCTTGGCGCTGAGATACAGGCTTCCGCCGCTGTTCACCACGGTCTTCGAAGCGGATCCGCCGTATGCGGCCGTGAGGATGCACGCGTTGCCGACCGTGGTGTCGACGGCGATGCCGCCGTTATAAGCGTAAAGGAAGCCGCCTCTGTCCTCGGTCCAGGTCACCGAACCGCTGCTGCGGTTCACCTGCGTGTCGCTGAGGATGGTCCCGGTCGCCGTCGCGCCGTAGCCCATGCTCATATAACTGTAGTCCGTGACCGTAGTGTTTTCAAATACGGCGTCAAATGCCGAAACGGTTTCCCCGTTCATGGTGAGGTCCCGGACGGTCGCGTTGCCGGACACAAACATGTTTCCGCTGCTTGCGGAGGCGTTCTGAAGCGTGCCGCCGGACATGACCAGGTCCGCGCCCTCGAACGTGACGTCGCTCACCGTGCCGCCCAAAATGACCAGGTATCCGCCGCCGGACGTGTAGTAGCCGCCGGATTCGTACCTGCTGTCGGGAATGAACTTGCCGCGGAATATCGCGCTGGTCAGCGTGCCGCCGCCGGAAACGTGGACCCCTCCCCCGGCATCGATATTGGTCGCCGTGCCGCCGGAGTAGATCATGATCTCTCCGCTGGAAAAGGTGATGTCGTCCGCCACGCCGCCGTTCTCAAGGCCAAGGGAAAGTCCGCTCGTTTTGAAATGCTCGAATCTGCCGTCTTTTATCAGGATGGGTGTACCGTCCGTTTTCGTGCCGGAAACGAATACGCCGGCCGTCGGATTGATATAAAGCCCCAGAGTCGCGTTGTCGTCGAATACGAGATTGGTCACGGAACCGCCGGCGATGGAAATGGTTCCGCTGCTGACGTTGATGTTGTCGACTGTTGCCGATGCGTTGATCTCAAGATAGCCGTTGATTAGATTGAGGTTATTTGCAACGGCGCCTTTGTATGCAATGAAATACTCCCCGTTCAAGGTCAGGTTGGTCACTGTTCCGCCGGAAGAAACCCATCCCCAGCCACCGCTGATGACCGCATTCTCCAGCGTGCCGCCATCATTGACGCGAACCGATCCGCCTGAGAGTACCGTGACGGAATCCGCTTTGCCGCCACTGTAGAGCATGAGGCTGAGATCTGTGCCAACCGTCGCCTTGCTGACCGTGCCGGAGACGCCTGCGAGGCCGGTCAGATCATAAACGACCGCGCCTTTTTCGACCGTGAAGCGTCCGCTCAGGCCGCTCGCCACGGCATTGCTGTGGATGACACCGGACCCGGTCACGTTGTTTGCCGCGCCGCCTTCGTAAAGATGGAATGCCCCGCTGGAGATGACAATATCGGTCGCGGTGGTCCCGGAGTGAACTGTGACCAGGCCGGAAAGCGTCTGGCTGCTGAACGCGTTGGACAGGTAATTGACGCCGCTCATATCGAAGCCTTCCGCGAACTCGAATCCGCCGCCGTTTTCGGTCAGGTTGGTCACCGTCGCGCCTTTTTCAATCCGGACAAGTCCACCTGAACCCGCGGTGATGCCGTTCGCCGAGGCACCGGAATACAGCTGCAGAAGACCGCTGTAGAAATAAGAACCGCTGATGATTCCGCCGGTCACGGCCGCCGAATTGGCCAGGCCGCCTTTGTAGACAAACATCGTGCCGCCGCTTCCGATCGCCGTATTGGTCGCGGTGGTCCCGGAGTGGACTGTGACGGCACTGCCGTTCACTTCGACATCCTTGAACTCATGCTCGGCGAACGTCACGGTGTCGGCATATTCATACACATAGACATATCCGCCGTCTTCGACGATGCCGACCGCGTTATCGTAAACAGCCAGATAAGCTCCCGGCTTCACGGTCGTATTGGACACCGTGGTATAGCCGGATGCGTAAAGGATCCCCCCGCTTTCGATCGTCAGACCGTCCGCTTTTCCGTTTGAAACGGACAGTTCCCCGCCGCCGCTGGTCCCGTTGAGGACCGTATAATAGTCCATGTAAATCCGCAGTGTGGCTCCTTCTTCCATTTCGACTCCGGTCGCGGAAGCGGTAAAATAGACTCGGAACGTGCCGCCGGACGATACGGTGACCCCGTCCGCTTTTCCATAGGAATAAACGTCGATGGCCCCGCCGTCGTTCACGGTGGTGTCGCTTGCCATGCCGCCGGAAGAAAGGCCGATGTAGCCCGCGCTGTTCACGACCGTATCCTGCGCGATTCCGCCTCCGTCGATGTAAATGGTTCCGCTGCTGTTGACGGTGGTTTCCAGCGCCGTGCCGCCGCTGCTGACGAACATGGTATCGTCATAACCAAGGATCGCTCCGCTGAGTACATTGCCGGATTCATTGGGTACATAGTAAGTGTCGTACATAGTTTGCTCCTCTCCGTTTCGGGGTGCAGGATGGGGTTATTGTCATTTTGCCAATACTATAACATCCCGAAAAAGGAAAAGCAAGCCATGAACCATGAAATGTACGCTTTTTTTATTAATGGATACGAACCGGTTGTTTCTTGTGGAATTCTGGACCATAAAACACGGATTGGTTTTTCCGGCTTCGGAGCTCTTTTTTTTCGATTCCGTTTGACTTTTCCGAGGCGGATGGGTATATTATGCAGGTTTACGTTTTTAAATATCAAAACAAACACACTTTCACCTCATCGTTCACAAAAGGAGCAAACATGAAATCCAAACTCCTCCTCGCCGGTTCGATCCTCGCGTCGGGCCTGCTCGTCACCGCCTGCCAGTCGTCTTCCGACAAAGTCTACGACGGCACCGACCTGGAACCCGCCGGCAACCCGATCTTCACGGATGCCTGGACGGCCGACCCTGCGCCGCTGGTCGTCGGAAACCGCGTATACGTCTATACGGGCGAAGACGTCTACCGCGACGGCGAGCGGAACGGCCTCCCCGGCAACTACAATATCGCCGACTGGCGCTGCTATTCCTCGGACGACCTCGTCCACTGGCGCAGCCACGGCGTCCTGCTGCGCCCGGAACAATTCCCGAGCGGCATCAAGGGGACGGCATGGGCCTCGCAGGTCGCCCACAAAAACGGCAAGTTCTACTGGTACTGCACGTACCGCGATGATAAGAACGGCGGTAACTCCATCGGCGTTGCCGTGGCGGATTCCCCCGTCGGCCCGTTCGTGCCCGTCGAAAAACCGGTCGTGCTCGACAACATGACCAGCGGCCGCGCCGGGTGGAACGACATCGACCCGACTGTGCTGATCGACGACGACGGCACCGCGTGGCTCTCCTGGGGACACACGAACAACTACGTCGCGAAGCTGAAAGACAACATGATCGAGCTCGACGGAGAGATCACCGACACCGGGATGCAGAACTACACCGAAGGCCCCTGGCTCTACAAGCGCAACGGCCTCTACTACAACTTCTACCCCGGCATGGGACGCGGCGGCGAGGTCATCAACTACTCCACCGCCGAGAACATCAGAGGCCCGTGGACGTTCCGCGGCCAGGTCACCGGCGCTGCGAAGAACAGCTTCACCATCCACCCCGGCGTGATCGACTTCAAGGGCCGCACGTTCCTCTTCTACCACAACGGCACGCTCGACCGCGACGGCCAGAAGGGACAAGGCCTGCGTCGTTCCGTGTGCGTCGACGAGCTCTTCTTCAACGAAGACGGCACGGTCAAGCCGCTGACGCAGACCAAGGAAGGCATCACGGAGCCGGTCAAGTAAGAAAAGCTTCCGTTTTCACCTTCAAAAACAATTCGGCTGCCGCGCCTCGATTCGGGATCGGCAGCCTTTGCTTGTTTTCAGGGAAAAGAGATTGCCGGAGATTCACCATCTCCCGGACGCGCCGCCGCCCCCGAACGAACCGCCTCCGCCCGATCTGCGGGAACTGCCGCCCGAACTTCTGTGGCCGGAGCTGGAACTCCAGCTCGCACTCCGGCTCGAACTCCGGCTGGAGCCGCCTGACGAGGAGCTGGAGCGGCGGCCGGAATACAGTTTGCGGTATTCGACCGGATCGAAGAGGAAGTAACCGGGCACCGACGTCTTCATGACGCGTCCCCAGTACCCGAGCACGACGCCCAGCAGGGTGAGCAGGAGGCCGAGAGCGCCCAGAGTCGCTTCGAAGAAATCCGGTTTGCGCGGATCCCAGGACGATTCGGGCGGTTTGACGGACGGGATGATCGCGACCGCGCCTTTCTGGCTGAGGCCGCGGCCGGAGTCCAGGACCGGGTTTTCCGCGAGATACCGCTCCATGCCCCGGATGATCTTCACGCAGGCGTCGGCGTAGCGTGCCTCGCGGAGTTCCGGCACGGCGTCGCGGAGCAGATCGCCGCAGCGGGCGTCGGTCAGGTAGGCTTCCCAGCCGTAGCCGACCTCGATGCGGTTCCGGCGGTCGTCGACGGCGAGGAACACCAGCGCGCCGTTGTCTTTTCCGGCTTCGCCGATCTCCCAGCGGGAGGCGACCTCGAGCGTGTACTCTTCCAGAATGGCGAAGCCGATGGTCTTCACTGTCAGGACCTGGACCTGCCCGCCGACGGCGTCTTCCAGATGGGCGACCGCCTCGGATATGGCGCGTTCCTCGTCTGGAGTGAACGCGTCCGCGAGGTCGACGACGATCCCGGACGGCGCTTCGGGGACGCCCTCGGTGTACGTCGCCCGGCGGGAAGACGGGTAGGGATTCTTGATCGCGTTGTCCAGAGTGTATTGATCTCGCTCCGGTCCGCTGAAGACGCCGAAGAACACGATCGGCGTCCCGAACGCCACGGCGAGCAGGATCGCCGCGATTTGCAGGAACGGGTGGCGAAGGACCTTGGCGATCCCCGTTTCCTTGTATTCGTTCCGGTCAAAAAGCTTCAGCTCCGGTTCGTTCGGATGCCGCCGTTCGTACTCGTCCAGCACTCCGCGGTAACGCGCCAGATTGTTTGCCCGCTCCGAGCGTCCCTGGGTCCAGAGCACCAGCCCGAAGATGATCGCGATGATCCCGATCACGAGGCTGATGACCGCGGCCGTATACCGGGACATGTCCGGCTGCGCCACCGGGGCCCAGTCGAAATAGACACCGTCGAAATTCTCCACCGTGCCTTTCGGCAGGTCCTCGTTTTTCGCCCGTTCGAGGGATTCCTTCAGGTGGTTCAGCAGATAGCAGACCCGGTTCGCCCGGCAGCTTGAATCCTGAACGGCGATCTCCCGGCAGAGCCACGAGTCGTCGTGCCCGGTCAGACGCCATTCGCCGCCCGCCAGAGCCATTTTGATGTTGCCGTCCTGCAGGCCGTACATCAGCAGCACACCCTTGTCCGGAGCCCAGTCCGCCAGCACGGCGTCGAACAGCGCATGGAAGCTGGCGAAATGCTCGTCCGCATACAGCACGGCGACGTCGCAGTCGCCCGCGTCCGCCACCTTGTTCGCGAGCTCCGTCACGAATTCCAGGTCCTCTTCCTGCAGGACATGGCACGGATCGGACACGGTAACGCGGTCCGTCGGCGTCTCGCAGACGATCGGACGCTTGAACGTCGTGCAGAAGAGCAGAAGTCCTCCCCCGATGACGGAGAAGAAAAAAATGAAGAAAAGCGTGAAGCAGCCGAGCCTCGGAAAACGGAACCTCAGGCGTTCGTCAACGACGATATGCTCGGATTCTTTTTGATCTGCGGATTTTGATGTGTTGTTCTGCGCCATGATGCACCGGGGGATGAGGAGAAAATCTTTTCAGGGGAGGGCGGATCTGAACTGAAAAGCCGGGGATGCTCTTTCAGTTGTTTCTTTTTGCAGTTAAAGTACAGCGGAAAAGAGGAAAAATCAAGTTGAGATCGAAAGAAAAAACGGCGAATATGTCATCCTTCAAGGGCACCTCTATTCATCCGGTCGGATGGATTTTCAGTAGACAGGCAAACAAGCGAAATCTGATGAATAGAGGTAACCTATAAAAACCGGGACGCCTCCCACCCCCTGGGAGACGCCCCGTGGAACAATCCTTGTTTTCGAGGAGACCTGAACTCGCCTCAATCCTCCACGAAGAGGTCCTCGTCGTCGAACGGGCGGACATGGAGCTCGCCGGATTCGTCGTAGGAGATGGAGGTGTTCACGGCCGACGCAGTGGGCGGCAGCGGGACGATTTTCCGGTTCGAGGCGTGGACCACGTTCTGCGCCGTGAAGCCGTGCCCGAATCCGCCGAAATCGCCGGCGAAATGAGCGTCGAAATGATGTCCGCCGAAGTGTCCGCCGAAGTCCATGCCGGGACCGAATCCGCCGAAGCCGGCGAAGCTGTAGCCGAAATCCATGCCGGGACCGAATCCGCCGAATCCGTAACCGTACCCGAATCCGCCGAAGGGCTGGAATCCGCCGAATCCCATGTAGTCGCCGGTGTGAGCGAAAGCGTTGATCGAGACGAGACCGGCGATCGCGGCGATGATGATGACGGCGGAGAGTTTATTGATAAAAAGTTTGGAAATGGATTTCATTGTAGGCTCCTGATCATGTGTTGGTTGAGTTTGTTGTGTTTCTGTTGCGCGCTTCTGGTCAAATAACGCTTCCGCCGCGCCGGATATTGTGCCGGACATCAACTTTTTTTTCATAATCGGGCTTCCCCCGGAACGCATACCCTAAAGGGTATCCTTTTTTCCGCGGGGCGCATTCCCGGCGTTGAACATCGTTTTTCGGATCGCCGCTTGATTTTTCGGCGAAACGGCGCTATAGTATATACTTGCTCGAAAACAGCATAAGACATGCGGAAGAACCGGATGCTCCCCGCCGAAAGGGCCGATGAACATGTATGACGGATTTGCCCGCCGGATTGTCGGCGGGCGTCAGGATTATGGGGGCGTCGACGGGCATCGGTTGTTCTGCAAAGACTCTGACGCGGTGGCATAGCTCAGTTGGATAGAGCGGCTCTCTCCTAAAGAGCAGGTCGTGGGTTCGACTCCCACTGCCGCCGCCATTTTTGCCGAGCGGTATTCATTGAACGGAACAAACCTTGGAGAAGGAACATCAATGGCGATCCCGTACAGACAGGAAGTCCTCCGGAAGATGGTGCATCTGAGTTCGCTCTGGATGCCTTTTTCGCTTTTTTACCTTCCGAGGCTGTTCAACGTGATCATGTTCGGCACGTTCGCCGTGCTGAACGTCCTGATTGAGATCGCGGTGTTCCGGCAGGTGCCGTACGTGACGCCGCTCTACAAGAAGCTGTTCGGCAAGATGGCGCGCGAGAGCAAGCCGGGTCAATTCCGGTTCAGCGGAGCGCCGCCGATGTACGCATCGGCCTGCCTGACCGCGCTGTGTTTCTCCCATCGTGTGGCGGCGTGCGCGTTCGCGATCCTGATCCTGAGCGATACGTCCGCGGCGCTGATCGGGCGGAAATGGGGACGGCACCGGTTCTTCAACGGCAAATCGCTGGAAGGCTCGCTGGCGTTCCTGCTGAGCGGCTGGATCATCGCGGCGGGATTCTGCTTTGCCGGCGGCCTGCCGGGCGCGACGCTCGCGGTCTGGCTGTCCGGCGTGGTCGTGTCCTGCATCGCCGAATTCTTCAACGAACAAATCCACCTGGACGACAATTTCACGATCCCGCTGCTGTTCGGCGCGGTCGCGGAGTTTCTGCCCCGGCTGCTGTCATAAAAAAGGAGTTCAGTTCAATATGAGCGAAACAAGACTTTACCGTTACGATACGCACATCCACACCTCGGAAGGGAGCAAGTGCGCCAAATCCTCCGGCCGCGAGGTCGCCGAGGCCTATCACGCGCGCGGCTACGACGGCATCATCATCACGGACCATTTCTTCAACGGCAACAGCACGGTGCCGCGCGATCTGCCGTGGCGGGAACGCGTCGCGCTCTTCACCGCGGGCTACCGCGCCGCGAAGGAATACGGCGACAAAGTCGACATGCAGGTGTTTTTCGGGTGGGAGGACTCCTCCGAAGGCAACGATTTCCTGACCTACGGGCTGGACGAGAACTGGCTCGCGGATCATCCGTTCATCGACCGCCTGCCGCTCGTCGACTACCTGAAATACATCCGTTCCGAGGGCGGCACGATCGTCCACGCGCACCCGTTCCGGCAGGATTACTACATCCCGATGATCCGTCTGCTCCCCGATCTGGTCGACGCCGTGGAGATTCAGAACGGACACCGCAAGGACGAGGAGAACCGCCGCGCGAAATGGTACGCGGACAGCTACAATCTGCCGTGGACGGCGGGGTCGGACAACCACGATGTGGTGAACGGTTTCGCGGAGGCGGGCGTGCTGCTGGACGAACGGCTCACCGGTACGGCGCACTATGCGCGGCTCGTCCTCGAACGCAGGATCCGGGAATGTTTCCCCCATCTTGACGGCTGCTGTTAAAAAAGACAAATCTCCACATTTCCCGAAAATGAAAACGCCATGCATTGCGTATGACGCAGTGCACGACCGAATTGTTTGAGCAAATGTTCCTGAGCGAAGCCAGGCACTGCCGCAGTGGAGGCGGTGCCTCCTCAGCCGGCTTTTTTCAGCAGGTAGATACCGTACGCGCCGAAGACGACGGTCGGGGTGAGTCCGGCGAGGATCGGCGGCAGGTAGCCGCTCTTCCCGGCGACCATGAAGATCTCGTTGAGCACCTGGTAGAGCACCGCGATGCCGACGGCCGAGGCGATGGCCGTGAAGATGCCGGAGCGTTCGTTCTTCGTGGCGAGCGGGAACGCGAAGAACGCGCAGAGGAAGCACGCCCACGGGAACGCCAGGCGGTTGTAGAAGATGGTCCGGTAAATGCGGCGGAGATTCTCCGCCATGCTCGGATTGTCGCGCAGGATGAAGAAGATCTCAAGTGAGGAGAGCGCTTCCGGTTCGATGACGGACTTGACGATCACGGACGGCTTGTCCGGGATCTCCTCCTCGGAAAAGACCATCGGATCGGAATCCATGATCGAGGTGTCGCCGGGGAGGCCGTCCGAGGAGTATTCGTGGATTTCCGGCTTGTAGAACTCCCAGCCGACGTCCGGGACGAAACGCGTCTTTTCCGCTTCGATCGTGCGGACCAGGATGCGCTGTCTGGGCTTTTCGGGGTTCTTCCTGAATATCTTGAGCTTGACGTTCTTCTGGAAACCGTCGTCGTCGAACTGCCCGAAATACCAGCTGCGGAGGCGGTCGCCGCTGTGGAACTGGAGGCGGGCGTTGCTCTCCTCCACATACTTTTCGTTCTCGACCGTTTTTCTGAGGATTTCCGCCCGGCGCGTGGTTTCCGGGACGAGCTCCTCGTTGAAGTAGAAATTGATGAGCATCACGCAGAAGCCGACGGCGAAAATCGGAAGGCCGCACCGGCTGAGCGAGATGCCGGACGCCCGGATGGCGGTGAGTTCGCGGCTGCGGCCGAGGTTGGCGAGCGCGTACATGCAGGCGAGGAGGACCGTGATGGGAAGGATGAACCGGATGTTTCCGGGGATTTTCAGGATGAAGTATTCGACGGAGACGAAAACGGACGCCTTGTTGTCGAGGAAGTCGCCGACGTCGTTATACATGTCCATGATGATGAACAGCAGCGTGAAGGCGAAGAGGAGGATGAAAAACGGCACCAGGAACGAGCGCAGGATGTACCCGTCGAGCGTGGGCATCCAGGAGAATTTGCGCGGCACGCCGTATTTGGATGATGCGTTGGAGGAGGGATCGGACATGAAAACGATGAAAATGGGGTTTGGTGCGTCCGCTCCGGAAACGTCGCGGGGGCGTCCCGGAGCGGGGGTTATTGGTCGAAACGATCAGCCGTGATCAGCCTCTGCGGCGCTGTGTGCGGCGTTTCTTTTCGCTCGGCTTTTCGTAGTGTCTCCGGTTGCGGAGTTCCTTGAGCGTGCCTTCCTTGTCGAGTTTCTTTTTCAGACGGCGGAGTGCGCGTTCGATCGAGTCGCCTTTCTTCAGTTTGACTTCCGTTGCTTCCATGTTAATTCACCCCCTTTCCTGAACAATTTGTCACATCGTATTTCATCGGTAAAACCTCATGAATTCGGGTTGTCGGTTATTCTCCCGCCTCGTCGGCGAGCATGGCACGGAGCTTGGCGAGCGCCTGATTCTGGATCTGGCGGACGCGTTCGCGCGTACGGTGGATTTCCTGACTGACCTCTTCCAGCGTTTTCGGGCGCTTGCCGTCGAGACCGAACCGGAGCTGAAGGATCAGGCGTTCGCGGTCTTCGAGCTGGGAGAGCAGCGAGAGCAAGCGGTGTACGGATTCCTCGTCGCCGAGGATGCGGTCGGGCGTCATGGCCCCCTGGTCGGGGATGATGTCCTGGAATTCGCCGTCTTCGCCCTGCTGGATGGGGTCATGCAGGGAGAACGTGCGGAGGTCGGCGAGGCGCAGGCCGGTCACGGTGCGTCCGCTGAATCCGAGGTTGGCGGCGATCTCGTCGTCGGTCGGTTCGCGGCCGAGCTGTTCCGCGAGCTTCATCTTCACAGATTTGATCTTGTTGATCTTGCCCGCGGACTGCACGGGGATGCGGATCACGCGCGACTGGTTGGCGAGGGCGCGGCGCATGGACTGCTTGATCCACCAGGCGGCGTAGGAGCTGAACTTCGCGCCCTTGGACGGATCGAACTTCTCCACGGCGCGCATGAGGCCGATGTTGCCCTCGGAAATGAGGTCGAGCAGCGGCAGGCCGAGCCCCTTGAAATCGTGCGCGATCTTCACGACCAGACGCAGGTTCGCCTCGATGAGCGTGGCGCGCGCCTCGTCGTGGTCGTCGTGGTCCCGGCCGTGGATCTGTGCCGCCAGCGTGACTTCCTGATCTTTCGAGACCAGCGAAATCTGCCCGATGTCGTGCATGTACACCTTCATCGAGTCGTTCTTTGTGACGGGGCCGTTCTTCGCCGCGGCCTTCGCGTTCTTCTTGTCGGCACGGGGATCCTTCGAGCCCGTCATGAACTTGGAAAGGTCGATCTCGGAGGCGTCTTCGACGTCTTCCAGCACGACCGGGACGCCGTTCGCGTCGACCGCGCCGGCATCGGTTTTCTTCTTCGCGGGAGCGACGGATTCCGCCGATTCGACTTTGACTTTGAGCTTGGTTTTCTTCGGCGCCGAGGCGAAAACGGATTTCTTAGCGGGAACCTTCTTCGTTTCCGGCTTTGCCTGGCCTTTTGCTTCGGCCTTCTTCGGTTCGGCTTTCGCCTTGCCCTTTGCCGGATCCGTTTTCACCGTTTCGGGTTTTGCCGATGCCTTCTTAGCCGGAGCGGTCTTGATCTCGACCTTGACGGACGGTTTTTTGACCGCAATCCTGACCGGGCTCTTTTTCGCCGTCGCGGGAGCCTTCTTCGTTTCCGGCTTGACCTCGGATTTCGCTTCGGATTTCTTCGCCGGAACGGTTTTCGCGGCGGATTTCTTCGCCGACTCGAGCTTGACGGCGGGTTTGAACTTGGCTTTCGAGGATGCTTTTTTCACAACCGGTTCGTCGTCGAACAGGACCTCGGGCTTGAACGCTTTTTTCTTCGCCGGAGCTTTCTTCACCGGAGTGACCTTAGCCGGAGCAGCCGTCTTTTTCGCCGGAACGGCCTTGACGGGTGCAGAAGTCTTCTTCGCCGGAACTTTCTTGACCGGAGCAGCCGTCTTCTTCGCCGGAGAGGCCTTGACAGGCGTCTTGACAGATGCTTCGGCAGAGGTGGCGGAGGCTTTCTTCGTGGATGCGGAAACGCGGACGGATTTTGCCGCAGGGGCCGGTTTCGCGGCTTTCACCTTGCCGGACGCGACTTTGGCCTGCTTGACGGAAGCGGACGACTTCGCGTTTTTTCCGGCGGCGGGAACCGCAATCCGTTTTTGTTTCGCATCATTTTTCATCGAAAAAAAGACCTCGGCGATTTGTTTTCCTGCGTTGAGCTGTTATATTGATAGTCGTAACCGTTTTTGATTCCGGCATCTGCGACAGCTTTTCGCATTCGTATGTCATGGGATGAACCCCAAGTTGAAAAAACAATTGCATATAATGTACATTCTAAATAGAAAAAGGCAAGAGTGAAATGAAGAAAAGAAGTTGGAAAAGCATATTTTTTGGTTTAATATCTAAAACGAACGGCGGCTCCGGACGCATCGGGCCGCTCGAATCCGATATCATGTCGATCGCCCTGCTCGGCCTCGTTTCCGGCGTTTCGAAGCCATCCGGCGCGAAAGCCGCGTCCGCCTTAAAAAAACAGACGGAGAAAACAGGCGTGGCGCAAGGCGGGAAACGGACTTTTTTCTACGTGGCGGCGTCGCAGTCCCGTGCGGAACAATGCCGCGACGACCTGACCGCGTGGGCGGAGGTCGCCGGAAAAAAGCTCTCCGTCCATGCCCTGCCGGACGGTTCGACGCGGCGGCAGAGTCTGCTGCAGTCGGATTCGCCGCGCGCCGAGGCGCTGCACCGGCTTCTGGAGGATCCGCCGGACGTGTTTTTCGGGTCGGTGACGAGCCTGACCTCGCCCGCGCCCGTGCCGCGTCTGATGCGCGAAAGCGAGCTTGTGCTGAAGGTCGGCGACGAGGTCGATTTGAAGGACCTCGCGGAACGCCTCGTGGAAATGGGCTACGACGACGAAATCGAGGTCGGCATGCCCGGCGAATTCGCGCGGCGCGGCGGCCTGATCGACATCTTTTCCTCCTCGGAATCCGCGCCCGCAAGAATTGAGTTTTTCGGCGACACGGTCGACAGCATCCGCCTCTTCCGCCCCGACACGCAGATGTCGACTGGCAAGGTTGATTCCTATCGCGTGATCCTGCGGTCGGGATCGGGTGGCGACGGTACGGTCGTGAACGGCACGGAATACGCCTCCGCCCCGGCGTTCGAGTACCTGCTGGAAAATGAAGCCGTGCTGGTCGAGGAGGCCCCGGGCGAGATTCGGACGCATCTGGCGCGCTACGGCACACCGGAAGAGGTGGAACAGTGGGCGGCGTTCGAGGAGAAAATGAGGTCGGAAGGGCGGCTCGTCGCGCTCGAGGACGCCGCGGGCGCCGCCGAACAGGACGGCGGCCCGTGCGAGGCGTTCCCGTGTTACTCCACCGGACGCGACGCGATGGCGTCCGCCGCCGGGCACGAGTTCGCCGTGGACGCCGACGCGGACGGCAAGTCGCTGGACCAGGCGTTTTCCGTGCTGGCGCAGCAGCTGACCGCAAGCCGGATCCATCAGTGGATCGAGGAGAAAACGCATGTGACGCTGCTCGTCGGACCGGATTCCGATCCGCATCAGGTGCGGCGCTGGATTCTGGATCATGACCTGTGCGAAAACGAGTTCCTGAGCGTGGAGGAGGGGGCCGTGCCGTGTGGATTCTTCCTGCCGAAGGAGAAGCTGGCGGTCCTGACGATCCGCGAGCTTTTCGCACTGCCGTACCGCCGCCGGAGCATGGCGCACGAGCTCCAGATCGAGGACGACACGCCGCGGACCGAACCCGTTTCGCGCGAGGATGCGGCGGGCGTGATCTCGGCGGGCGACCTGGAAGAAGGCGACTACGCGGTCCACCTCAACTTCGGCATCTGCCGTTACCTCGGACTGGACATCGCCGAGGCCGCCGGGGCGCGGTCGGAGATGATCGTGCTGGAATTCGGCGACGACCAGGTGGTGCGGATCCCGGTGCGGCAGGCGCATCTGGTCACGCGCTACGTCGGTTCGAAAAACACGCGCATCACGCTCAGCCGCCTCAATTCCGGCCGCTGGAATAAGGCGTGCGACGAGGCGCGCCACTCCGTGCAGAGCCTGGCGTTCGAGATGCTGAAGATCCAGGCGGTCCGCATGAAAAAGGCGGGCATGGCGTTCCCGAAGGACGACCCCGAACAGGAGCTGTTCGAGCAGGCGTTCCCGTTCAAGGAGACCCCGGACCAGCTTCGCGCGGCCGCCGAGATCAAGGCGGACATGGAGTCGCCGCGCCCGATGGACCGTCTGCTGTGCGGCGACGTGGGCTACGGCAAGACCGAGCTCGCGATGCGTGCGGCATGCAAATGCGCGCTCGCGGGACGTCAGGTCGCCATGCTGGTGCCGACGACCGTGCTCGCGCAGCAGCATTACATGACGTTCAAGGAGCGGTTCGCGGGGACGGGGATCGTGATCGAACAGCTCTCGCGGTTCCGCACGAAACCGGAGCAGCAGCGGATCGTCGAACGCCTGAAAAGCGGCGCGATCGACATCGTGATCGGCACGCACCGGCTGGTGCAGAATGACGTCGCGTTCAAGGACCTCGGGCTCGTGATCATCGACGAGGAACAGCGTTTCGGCGTGCTGCACAAGGACCGCCTGAAACGCCTCCGCGCGACCGTGGACGTGCTGACCATGACCGCTACGCCCATCCCGCGCACGCTCCACATGTCGCTGTCCGGCATCCGCGACCTCAGCACGCTCATGAACGCGCCGGTGAACCGGCTTCCGATCCGAACGGTCTTCGCGCAGTACGACCAGAATGTGGTGCGCGTGGCGATCGAACGCGAGCTGAACCGGGGCGGCCAGGTGTACTACCTGCACAACCGCGTGAAGTCGATCGACAAGGTCGCGATTGAGATCGGGGCGATGTTCCCCGACGTCCCGCTCGGCGTCGCGCACGGCCAGATGGACAAGAGCGAGCTGGAGGTCGTGATGTCGTCGTTCATCGAGGGCAAAACGAAGATCCTGGTCTGCACCTCGATCATCGAGTCCGGCATCGACATCCCGAACGCGAACACCATCATCATCGAACGCGCCGACCGGTTCGGGCTCGCCGAACTCTACCAGCTGCGCGGCCGCGTGGGACGCTGGGTGCGGCAGGCGTACGCGTACCTTTTCCTGCCGAAGGACGGCATCCTGACCGGGGACGCGCGCAAACGCATGGCGGCGATCCGGCGCTACACGCACCTCGGCGCGGGGTTCCAGCTCGCCATGAGCGACCTGGAGATACGCGGCGCGGGCAACATCCTGGGCGAGGAGCAGAGCGGGCAGATCAACGCGGTCGGATTCCACCTGTACTGCGAACTCCTGCGCGACTGCGTGGCGATGTTCAAGGGCGAGAAACTGCCGACCGCGCCGGACTGCGAACTTTACCTCGATTTCCTGAGTTTCGCGGTCGAGCCGCCGCCGGGCATGATCGCCGCCGGCATCCCGCCAAGCTACGTCGAGTCGCCGCGCGTGCGCCTGCATTGTTATAGACGACTCGCGATGTTCACCGACGAACACGACCTCGACGCGTTCGCGGACGAGCTGCGCGACCGGTTCGGCAAAATCCCGGCGGAGGTCGACCATTTCCTGATGACGTGCCGGATCCGCCTCGCCGCGGCCGCCGCCGGCATCACGTCCGTGACCTGCCGCGGCAATCTGGTGTATCTGGAGAAAAACAAGCGCATACTGAGGCGCGACGGCATGATCCCGATGATCCTGGCAAGCGCGAAGCCCGCGCAGAAACTGAAGCTGGTCCTGCGTACCGTGCGGGAGTTCATCCCGCGCGCGGAACAGGATTGATTATTTGATAGACTGTCTGAACTCGCACAAGGAGGTCGCACCATGAAAATGACCGCAGTCCTGAACGACATTACGAAGCTCCGCGTCGACGCGATCGTCAACGCCGCGAACTGTTCCCTGCTTGGCGGGGGCGGCGTCGACGGCGCCATTCACCGTGCCGCCGGGCGCCGGCTCTACGAAGCCTGCCTCAAATTCGGTGGCTGCCGCACCGGCGAGGCGCGCATCACGCCCGGATTCGACCTGCCCGCCCGGTTCGTGATCCACACGCCCGGCCCGGTCTGGCGCGGCGGCGCGCACGGCGAACCGGACCTGCTGCGTTCGTGCTACCTGAACTCGCTCGCGCTGGCGGAGGAAAACGAATGCCATACGGTGGCGTTTCCGGGCATCAGCATCGGCGTGTACCGTTACCCGCTCGAGGCGGCGGTAAAGATCGCCGTGGACGCGGTCGGTACGTGGGCCGGGAAACTGCCGGAGGAGGTCGTCTTCTGCGCGTTCTCCGAAAACGTGCTGGAGGCGTACCAGCGCGCGCTGGATGAATTCTTTATCGCAAACGGGGAGCGGACAGTATGAAATTGGCGACTCGGATTGTCCTGTACTGTTCCGCCGCTTTCCTGCCGGTCGCCCCGGTCTGCATGGCTGATGATGCGCCCGTTGCGCCCGCCACGCCGGACATCGCGATCCCCGCCGAACTGCCGCAGGGGCATCCGCGCATCTACGCATTCGAATCCGACCGCGAAAGCCTCCTGAAGAAAATCCGCGAGACCCAATGGGCGGGCGACATGTATGCACGACTCGAACGCGAGGTGAAGCCGTACGTGGAACGTCATAAAAACGACCCGGACTGGATCGTCGGGCGGTTGCGGATGAACTGGACGGACGGCAGACGCCACACGGTCTTCCACGCGAAAAACAACGCGCTCCCGCTGGCGGAGCGGTCCGGCAACGCGAAGTATCCGACCGTGAGGCTGGCCGCCGGGCGCGTCGGCAACGGAACGGAGCAGAAGATTGAGGACCTGATCCCGTTCGACGACGGCGACCTGAAGCTGATGCGCGACGGCAAGCAGGTCGATGTGCCGTCCGACGAGTCCGGGCTGGCGTTCGAGAACGAAAACATGACGATCCTGAACCTGGCGCTGCGGGCGGCCATCGTGTATTATTTCAGCGGCGACGAGGCGCATGCGAAGTTCGCGGCGGACATCCTGTGGGTGTTCGTGCGCGGCGCGGCGCAGCAGGAGCAGATCAACCCGGAGGACGTCGCGCCGAACGAAAAAGGCGAGGTCAGTTCGCACGGTTTTCTGAGCTACGAGACGCTCGGCGACGGGCGGCGTTACATTGCCGTGCCGCTGATCTACGACTTCATCTATCCGTACCTCGACCGCGTGTATTTCGAATCGGACGAGTTCAGAAACGGCCGCAAAGTCGGGCATGGGGCGCTGTGGGCGCCGGGCCATCCGCAGGGCAAAAAGTGGGCGTTCGAACAGTTTCAGATCATGTTTCAGAAGATGGTCGAGAACAAGATCAGGCGAGGCGGCGGTCTGCTCGGAAACTGGAACCTGAACGAGCATCTGTGCGCGATCCCGTACGCGCTCGCGATGGACGACGACGCGGACATGCCGGACGGGAAGGGACGGCGGTATTATCTGGACCGGCTGCTGAACCGCACGACGCCCGGAAACGGCGCGTACAAGGATGTGATCGCCGCCAATCTCCAGCCGGACACCGGATTGTGGCCGGAAGCGCCCGCGGGCTACGGTCAAAGCTCAATCCAGATGCTCGTGCAGTACGGCTGGCTGTACAGCCGGGCGGGGATCCGCGTGCTTGACGAACAGCCGCTCCTGATGAAAGGCGCGTGCGCGTTCCCGCAGGTGGCGTTCCCGAACGGGCGTTCCACTGCGTGGGGCGACGGCAGTTACGCCACGATGTACACGCTTCAGGCGGAGCTGATGATCGCGTATGCGCGCGAAAAAGGCGACCGCGCGCTGGAGGAAATGTTCACCTCGATGCTGAACTTCGCGGGCGGACGCGATTTCGGCGGCGACCTGTGGCTGCCGCTCTTCGCTTTCGTGCCGGAACTGCGTCCGGTCGAGGCGAAACCGGCGAGTCCGCGCGTCTCGTACAGCCCGGCGCACGCGCTCCTGATGGGGCGTCTTTTCAGCGAAACGGGCAGGCCGGAGGACGCGCTGGCGTACAGCGTGTACGGATTCGCGGAGGGCTCGGGGCATTACCACGAAAACGGCCTGGCGATGGAGCTGTACGGCGGCGGGCACATCCTCGGATGCGATTTCGGCGCGGGGCCGAACTACTGGGATGTGCAGCACAGGATGTTCAACCGGATGGCGGTCGGGCACAACACCGTGGTCGTGAACGGCGCGGAGATCGGTTCAAAAGACTATCTGCCGCTCAAGATCAACCTCGCCGACCCGATGCCCGTGCCGGGCGGGGACCCGAAGCCGGGAAAGTCGGAGCGCATCCAGTTCTCCGACGTGTCGACGGTGCTGAACCTGAAAACGCTGAAGGCGGACCTGCGGCGCGTGAACGCCATCGTGCGGACCTCGCCGAAGACCGGGTTCTACCTCGACATCTTCCGCGTGAAGATGCTGGAGGGCGAGGGAAAGACGTTCGACTACCTCTACCACGACCTCGGCGCGGGATGCAAGTTCGAAATGGACGGCGGCAGGGAGATCTCCCCGTTCGATCCGGCGTCCGGATTCGGGTACAGCTATCTGAAAAACGTGCACGGCATGGAGGGAACGGGCGCGATCCGGGGGAGCTTCGACGTCGGGAAGGACGGCATGAGGATGAACGTCTTCATACCGGGAAACGAGCTCCGGCGCGAATTCTATACGGCGGAATCGCCCGCGAACTTCCGGTATTTCGACAGCTTCTTCAGAGAAAAACCCGTGCCGACGCTGATGATCCGCCGGACGGACGCCCATACCTGGGACCGGCCGTTCGTCGTAGTGTACGAGCCGGTCCGCGCGGACGACGGAGGGCCGCATGTCGTGTCCGTGCAGATCCTTAACGGCGGCACGAAAAATGCGTCGCGTGTCAGGCTGGAGATCGGATTGGACGACGGAAGCCTTTATGTCATTGACAGCTCCGCCGGGACGGATCCGGACGGAAAGGACGATTCCTTCCGCGTCCGGATGAATTCCAGCGCCTATGGCGACGAAACGGATTATGACGTATGTGGAAGGAGGGCAAGCCCTCCACGTGGATAGTGCCGGGCTAACGCTCCGGCACATTTGTCCTGCCGCTTACGCGATCACGGTCCAGTTCATGTCGACGCCGCG
>ONQZ01000035.1:0-1807 GCA_900320095.1 uncultured Lentisphaerota bacterium | reverse complement strand
GAGCTGTAATAGCCGAGCATGCCGGTCGAATACTGACGGACCAGCAGGTCGTCCTTCGCATCGCCGTTGTAGTCGCCCGCGCCGACCACGAACCAGTCGTTCGCGTCGAGCTGGCCGATGCTCGCGTAGCTGTCGACGTTGCCGTCGGCGCACATGACCATCGAACCGGTCGCCTTGTGGAACAGCACGAGATCGTCCTTCTGGTCGCCGGAGAAATCGCCGATGGCGCGGACTTCCCAGCCGGACCAGTTCGTCGAGCCGAGGGACACTGCCGTGCCGTCGATGCCGACCGCGTAGAAATACTGTCCGCCGTTGCCCGACATGAGCACGGAATCCTTGCCGTCGCCGTTGAAATCGCCGCAGCCGACAAGCGTCCAGGCGTCGCCGCCGAAACTGCCGCTGAGCGTCGCCCAGTCCTCCTTGCCGTCCTTCCACACGCCGAGCGCGTACAGCTCCGGCGCGTACCACACGATCGAGTTCACGCCAGCCTCGTTCCCGGTCAGATTCCCGACCTTGTTCTTCCACTGGATATCGTCCTCGTTCGTGAGGTAGCCGATGTTCACCCACGTGCTGCCGTCTGGATTGTCGATGGCGTCGGTATAGAATCCGATGTACGCGCCCTTGACCTCGTTTACGACCACATTGCCGAACAGCACGGAATCCGCCTTGCCGTTTCCGGTCATGTCGTGGCAGCCGAGGTTGTCCCATTCGGCGGGGTGGCTGCTTCCGGCGCTCAGCCATTCGGAGGTGCCGTTCATCCAGTATCCGTGCTGATAGTTGTTTCCGGTCCACACGAACATGACGTCGCTGATGCCGTTGCCGTCGATATCGCTCTTCGCGATCCCTTCCGGCGTCGGGTCCGGCGCGACCGCGCCGACCGTGACGGACAGCACGTTGTCCGTGCCGAGGTTCAGTGTGTAGTCCACGCCTTCAATTGTCTTCGTGCCGCTCGCAAGCCTGAGGATATCAATCGTTACGCCCAGGGAATCCTTCACGGAGATGCCGCTGTCGAATCCCGCCGCGCCGCCCGCGAGCTTGTATGTGCCGTCTGGCTGCGAACCATCGACCACAAGCGAGTATTTCGGCGCGCCCTTCACGAGCGACAGGTCGTTCACAAATGCGTCCGCGCCCGCGGTGGCCTCCGTGAGGTTGAATACGATGGCTCCGGACACCGTGACATCGGCTCCGCTGCTCAGAGTCAGAGTTTTCGTGAGTCTGCCGCCTGAGGAAACGAGCAGAATACCGCCCTTGGACACGGTCATCCCGCCGGCTGTGCCGCCGGATTTGACGTCCACGCTTCCGCCCGAAAGAATGGTGGTCCCGTTCGCCGTTCCGCGGGATTTGACGTCCATGTTTCCTCCCGAAGATACTGTGGTCGCACTCGCCATGCCGCCGGAAAGGACAGTCGCGTTCCCGCCTGCTTCCACCGTGGTCGCACACGCCGTTCCGCCGATTCTGACGTCCATGTTTCCTCCCGAAGACACTGTGGTCGCACTCGCCATGCCGCCGTTGGAGATGGTCAAAGTCCCCCCCCGTTCGCCGGGTGTGCCTTCCGTGAGACCGTCCAGTGTAGTCGAATGCGCCACGCCGCCGCTGGAGACGGTCATGCTGCCTCCGCTAGTGACGGATGTTCTTTCTGTCACGCCGCCGCTGGAAACGTAGAAATAGGCTCCGCTGGATACGTAAACATGTTCCGCCGTGCCGCCATTGAAGATTCTTATGAAACCGCTGCCGTAGATGTTGGCGCCGGATGCCAGTCCGCCGGAATACACCATGAGCTTGCCCCCTGAATACACGCTGGCGTCGT
>ONQZ01000034.1 GCA_900320095.1 uncultured Lentisphaerota bacterium | reverse complement strand
TCTCCGGGCCGCCGTAAATCGCGTAGCCGGACGCGGCGGACAGACGCGAACTGCGGCTCGACCTGCGGTCGGCGCGGCTCTTCTCGACGGCGTCGACCAGCGTCTTGTACGATTCCGCGTCCGCTTTCACGTTGGAGATCACGTGGTTGAACAGCGCGAGCGATTCCTTGAAATTGCGCTGAAGGCCGCTCAGTGTGAAGCCGCAGCGGTCGGTCTCCACGAACGTCCCCATGCGGGCGGCGAGCTTGAACCACTCCTGGCGGAGTTCCTCGGCGGTGTACTTGTCGGTGCCGAGTTCGTCGATCCAGCCGAGCGCGAGCGCGAGTTCCTTGTCCATGCGCGTGCCGACGGGGAACTGGAGCGAGAGGGAGAAGCGCTCGTTGATGTCGTTTTTGGAGGTGAAAAGGGTGATGCCGTCGGCAAGCGGCGTGATGTGCAGGTCTTTTTCGAGGTCGGCGTAGACCGGGCCGTTTTCGGGCTCGACGGGCAGCAGCTCGAAATTGCGCCCGAACTCGGAAAGCTCCTCGTGGACGGGCACGGGCGTGATCGGCGGCTTCACCGCCTTCACGATGTCCTTCGCCTCGCCCTGGCGCTTGTAGACGATCACGCAGTTGTCGCGGTAGTGTTTCTTCGCGAACTCGGTGATCTGCTCCTTCGTGATCTTCTCCATCGCGTCGATGTCGTTCAGCTGGTCGACCAGCGGACGCCCCTCGATGAACGCGTTGTTCAGCACGTGGGCGGCGGTGGAGGCATCTTCGGAAATGGTGATGAGCGACATGCGCTGGTTGTTCACGATGGCGCCGGGGAGCCAGTCGGGGAACTCGCCGCGTTTGAGCTTTTCGAGCTCGCCTAGGATCAGGTCGCGCGTCTCTTCGAGCGTCTTGCCCTGCGCCGGTTCCGCCGCGAAAACGTGCAGCAGATAGTCGCGCATGGCGTGGACGCCGCTGGATTCGGACATCACCTTGCGCGGCAGTTCCAGGTTCAGCTCCATGATGCCGCACAGATTGTTATTCAGGATGTTGTCGATCATCTCCAGCATGACCTGGGTGTCGCGGTCCGCATCGAACCGGAACGCCAGCTGGATGCTTTCGGAGTCGGGTCCGAAGACTTCCGCGGTGCGGACGGATTCGATGGGCTGTTCGCGGCGGACGCGTCCGCTTTCGCCGAGGGTCTTGCGGGCTTCCTGCTGCTTGGCGAGGTCGGTGCGGAAGACGCCGAAATACTTGCGGATGGAGCGCATCGCCTCTTCATAATCGAGGTCGCCGGCGAGGATAATCGCCATGTTCGCGGGCTGGTAATACTCGAAGAAGAAGAGCGAAATGTCGCTCATGGACGGACTCTTCAGGTGTTCCGGCAGACCGAGGATGTCGCGGCCGTAGGGATGCGACTTGAAAAGCTCCTTGCGGAGCGCGGTCGAGGCGCGGCGTCCGTCGTTGTTCTGGGAGCGGTTGAACTCCTCGTAGACGGCTTCGAGCTCGGTGTGGAACCTGCGGAGCGCGATGGAGGAGAACCGGACGGATTCGAGGTAGAGATACTTGTCGAGCGCGTTTGACGGGATGTTGTTGATGTAGACGGTCTCGTCGTATCCGGTCCAGGCGTTGGTGTCGGTCGCGCCGAGGCCGCGCACGAGCGTCCAGTATTCATCGTTGGAATACTGGGCGGCCTCGCCGGAGACCTTGTCGATCTCGCGGTAGATGGCGGCACGCTTGTCGGCGTCAGTCTCCTTGCGGTACCGGTCGAACAGCTCCGCGAGCTTATCCAGCAGCGGAGCTTCCTTTTCCCAGTCAAGCGACGCCAGCACGCCGTTGCCCTTGAACATCATGTGTTCGAAGTAGTGGGCGAGGCCGGTCGAGGCTTCCGGGTCGTCCGCGCCGCCGACACGCACGGAGATCAGCGAGGTGATGCGCGGTTCGAGGGTGTTCCGGGAGAGGAACACCTTCAGGCCGTTTTCCAGCACGTAGGTGCGCGTGGAGAACGGATCGTCGGGGATGTATTCGTAGGTGAATCCGTCTTTGTCGACGGCCTGTTTGGTCTCCCAGGCTCCGCAGAGGAACGGCAGGGCAGTCAGCAAAAAGAACAGCAGACAGCAAAATGCTTTGCGCATGATTGTTTTCCTTTCTTCCCCGCCGTCCCGTTCAGCGGACAGGCGGATTCAGTTTGTCAATGATCGGGATCAGTTGCCCTGCGGCTGGGCCTGTTCGGCGGCATTGTCTTTCTTTCCGCCGAAAAGTCCCTTGATGGCACCGCCGACGGCGTTGGTCGCATCGTTCACGGCATTGTTGGCGGCATCGACGGCGGCGCTGGTGGCGCCTGCGACGGCCGCGGACGTGGCATCGCCGATCGCGGCGGCGGCATCGCCGACGGAACCGCCGGCGGTCTTGATCGCGGTAGTCACGATGGCGCCGAGGATGCGGAGCGTGAGGCCGACGGGCGTGATGCCCTCTTCATCCATGCCGAGGTTGGTCATCGGGTCGATGGTAACCTTGATCGGGAGACCGGTGGCGGCGCCCTTCGCCTGGACCGTGACGCCGACGCTGCTGAGTTCGATGAGGTCGACCTGGAGCGTCTTTTCCTTCGACTCCTTGTCGGTCTTGTCTTCCTTCTTCTCGGACTTCTCGGCCGTGTCGAGCTTCTTCACGTTGTCGAGGATCTCCTGCAGGTTGCTGTTGAGCACGTTCGTTTCATAAACGATGTCGACGTCCTTCAGGAACATCTCTTCGATGCGGATCTTGTGGTTCATGACGGTGTTGATGTCGACGTCGGCGATCACATCGCCGAGCTTGATCGCGTACTCGGAGGAATACGATTCCTTCGGGTTGTCGACGATCAGGTTCGTGATCTCCACGCGGCCGTTGAGCGGTTCGATATGGATGCGCTCCACGGAAACGTTGGTGCCGAGGATCAGCGGCGCGCCCTTTTCCAGCGCGTTCTTTGCGATCGGGTCGATCAGGATGATGACCACAACGACGAGGGCGATGAGGACGACGAGGATGCCGAGGATGATTTTGAAGATCAGACCGGATTTACTTTTGGCCATGACAGTTTCTCCTTCTGGTTGGAAGCGGCTGGGACGTTTCCGCGCCCGGCCGATATGAAAGTGAAAATGGAAATGATTGCGTTACGCAGAATAATATAGCAGAGAAAAAGGGAATGTCAAAATTTAAAATACAAAAACCGCTCCGGGACGCGGCTTGCGTCCGAAGCGGCTTTCAGTGCTGCGATTCAGGCAAAGCCCGAAAAGCGCCAGGGAAGAGCTTTTCCTCAGCAGGCTTTCTGGACTTTTCCGCTCCGGATGCAAGCCGTGCAGACTTTTTTCCGGACGGTGTTGCCGTTCTCGACCACGCGGATGGTCTGGATGTTCGGCGTGAAGGTACGGGTGGTGTTTTTCACGACGTGCATACCGATACCGCCTTTTTTCTTGGCGAGACCGCGGCGGATGATGTGTCCGCCCTGGACTTTGTGCTTTCCGCAGATTTCGCAAACGTTGCTCATGATTGGTTCCTCCGAGCTATCTTGATATTGTTTATATGATTTTTCGATAAACGCAAAATATAATATACACCATTTTCCGCCTCTTTCAAGCCGGTTTCGCGTTTTTTTCGCGCTTTCGGCGTTTTCCGACGGAAAAAAAGGTGTCCGGCCCCGGCATGGAACCGGACGTTTTTTCCCGCGTCATCCTTTCGGACGGAATCCGAAGAAGCACATCAGGCGGCGTCCGAGGGTCGCTTTCGGCAGCGCGGTGTCGTAGACGAACTTGTAGAACAGCGCGGGGATCAGGTAGACGGTGAGGACGGAGGCGAAGACCAGGCCGCCGACCACGCCGAGGCCGCAGCTGGACCGGAGTTCGGAGCCGAGTCCGCGCCCGAACGCCATCGGCAGCATGCCGGCGACGCTGGCGATGGAGGTCATCACGACGGGCCGGAACTTGTTCTTCGCGGCCTGTGTCATGGCCTCGTGCGTCGTCATCCCGGATGCTTCCAGACTGCGCGTCTCGTCCAGGATCAGGATGGCGTTGTTCACCACGATGCCGATCATCATGACGGCGCCGAGCATGCCGACCATGGAGAGCGAGGAGTGCGCGAGGAAGATGATGAGGAAGAGGCCGACGAATCCGAGCGGCACGGTGAACATGATAAGGATGGGGCGCGTCCAGGATTCGAGCAGCGCGGCGATCAGCAGGTAGGTCATGATGATGGCGATCGCGAAGACCGAGACGAACTCGCTCGCGCCGTCGCGCATCATTTCCGCCTGGCCGAAGAATTTCAGTTCGTAGCCCTGGTCCAGCTGCGGCGCGAGCTTGCGTTCCAGCAGCTGCATCACGTCGTTCATGGTGTAGCCGGGGGCCGGGTTCGCATAGATCCAGCCGCCGCGCATCTTGTCCTCGCGCATCAGCGCGATGGAAACGGGGTCGGCTTCCAGCGACGCGACCACGTCAAGGTCGATCGGCTTGCCGTTGATCGACCCGGCGACGATGTTCGCGGCCTGGTCGAAGCCGGGGACGTCCTCGGTCTTCACGCGGATGTCGTAGCTGCGGCCGCCGACCTTGAACGTGCCGGACTCGATGCCTTCGTAGTAGCCGACCAGCGAGGTGCCGAGCGTGGCGGCGTCCACGCCGAGGTCCTTGATGATGGTGCGGTTCGGCTTCAGCACGATGCGCGGCTTGCGCGTGCGGACGCTAGTGTCGATGTCCTGCGCCATGCCGGATTCGCGCAGAATCTGCGCGCCGAGCAGGGCGTATTCCTCGAGCTTGTCGAAGTCGTCGCCGGAGACGAACGCCGTCATGTCCACGCCGGACACGCCGGTCGCCTTCGGGAGCGTCAGCGAATACAGCACGTTTTCATATTTGGTGTTCAAAAGATCGTGTATCTGCGCCACGAGCTCGTGCATCGGCTCGCGTTCGCTCTTCTGCTTGCCGATGATCGCGATCTCCGCCAGGTGGACGCCCTCCGGCACCTGGCCGGGCATCACGTTGCGGTAGCCGACGGTCACGCCGGTCTTCACCACCCACGGCAGCGCCTGAACGTCCTTGAGGACCGCCAGCGTGCAGACGCGCGTCTGGTCGATGCTGTAGTTGGCGGGGAATTCCAGTTCGATGGAAATCTCGCCCTTGTCGTTGTCCGGCATGAACGACATGCTCACGTTCGGCAGGACGACACGCATGATGAGGAAGCAGCCGGCGAAGATCAGGATGATCACGATGCCGCTGTGCTTTCGGATCATATCCAGCGTGTGCCCGTACGCGGAGGTAATCAGGTCGTAGACCTTGTCCCACAGCCAGAACAGCGCTTTCTGCCACGCGCGCGGCCCGGCCGCGTCCTTCAGCAGGATGGACGCCAGCAGCGGGGTCAGCGTGAAGCTCACGAACAGCGAAACGACCGTGGCGATCACCATCACGCCCGCGAACGGCGCGATCAGGAGGCCGATGACCGACTTCATCAGCGCGACGGGCACGAACACCACGACGTTCGTCAGCGCGGACGCCGCCACTGCCACGAGCACCTCGTCCGCGCCCTTCGCGGCGGCTTCGGCAGGCGGCAGGCCCTCGTGCTGTTTCTTGATGATGTTTTCGATCACGACGACCGAGTTCGCCACGAGGATGCCGGCGGAACACCCGATCGCGACCAGCGTCATCATGTCGAACGTGTAGTGCATCAGGTCCATGGCGGCGAACGTGATCACGACCGAAACGGGCATGGTGATGGAGATGATGAGCGTAGGGCGCACTTCGTGCAGGAAGAGGAAAATGAGGACGGCGGTCAGCAGGATGCCCAGCAGGACGCTCTGCCATGAATCCGCCACGGATGCCCGGATGAAGCTGCCGGTGTCCTTGAACCAGGTGAGGCGCATCCCGCCGGGGAGCATGCCGCCCTTGTTGAGCGTGTCGTATTTTTTGCGGATGCCCTCGATGACCTTCACGGCGTTGGCGTCGCTCCGCTTGATGATCTCGATGCAGACGCCGAGCTCGTCACCGTAGTAGCCTTCCTGGCGGATCTCCTTGGAGATGAGCTGGACGTCCGCGATGTCGCCGAGGTAGAGGCGTTTTCCCGCCTGCGTGCCGATCTCGAGGCTCTTCACGTCCTCAGGGTCCTGGAATTCGGCGTTGTAGGTGAGGCTGATCTCGCGGCCGGATTCGCGGACGCGCCCGACCGGGAGCTTCACGTTGTTCGTGGCGACGCGCTGGATCACTTCGGCGACCGTGAGGTTGGCGGCGGCCATCTTCTCGCGGTTCAGGATGATGTGCAGCTGGACTTCGTTGCCGCCGTGGATGCGGACCTCGCCGACGCCGGGGATCGAGGAGAACTGGTCGGAGAGCTTGTCGTCCACGTAGTCGTACATCTCGTCGAGCGTACGCGTGCCGGTGAGGAAGAGCGTGACGACCGGGATGGCGTTGATGTTGATCTTGCTGAGCTGCGGCGTCTTCACGGCGGACGGGAAATCGTCCATGATGGTGTTGATCTTCTCGCGGACCTGGTGGATCATGACGTCGACGTCGGTGCCGAGCTCGAATTCGAGCGTGAGCGCGGCAGCATTCTCCATGCAGACGGTCGTGATGTGCTTCAGGCCCTCGATCGAGGCGATCGCGTCCTCAATGCGGCGCGCCACGTCGACCTCGATCTCCTCGGGCGACGCGCCGGGATACACCGCCGTGACCTGCACGTACGGCACGTCGAACTTCGGCAGCAGGTCGATGCCGATCTTCTGGTAGGCGAAGAGACCGAGGATGACCAGCATCAAGATGATGCAGGTCATGGCGACCTTCCGGTGAATAGACAGCTGGCTGAGAGTCATGGGGCGGCCTCCGTGCTCACTTCGAGTTCGTGACGGTCACGGCGGAGCCGTCGTTCACGAAATACTGCCCGGAAACGATGATATCCTTCCCCGCGATCGCTTCGGGGTTCAGGATTTCCGTAAACCCGTCGGATGTGATGCCTGTCTCGACTTCGATCTCCTGCGCCTTGTCGTCCTGAACGGCGAAGACCGCGCTCTTACCGCCCTTTTTCAGGATTACGGCGTCGCGCGGCACCCCCAGACCGTCGCGTTCGGCCAGCGTGATGTCGACGTCCACGAGCATCCCGTCCATGAGCGGCGTCCCCTCCGGCAGATACGACCGCATCGTGAACGTGCGGCTGAGGGGATCGATGACGGGACTGCACCAGTCGGCTTTCGCTTCGATCTTCTTGTCGTGGAAGCTCACGGTGACCGGGGTCTCGCCGGGCTTGATCGCCTCGAAATACACGGCGCTGATCAGGCAGGACGCACGAAGTTTCTTCGGATCGTTGATGCGGATGATGCTGACGCCGGCACCGACGAATTCGCCATTCTCGCGGTATTTGACCGCGACCACACCGTTGTAGGGAGCCTTTTCCGTGGCATCGCTGAGGTTCTTTTTGGCGATCTCGAGTTCGAGCTTCACCAGGTCGACTTTCGCCGCGTCGTTGCGGAGCGCCGCCTCGGCCTTTTCGTGCGATTTCTTCGCCTTGTCGAGCGCGACCTCGAAGGTCTCGAACGCGTTGTCGGACACCGCATGCCCTTCATGAAGCATCCGGTTGCGGTCATAGTCCTTCTGCGCCTTTTCAAGCTGGGTCTCCGCGATCCCGATGTCCAGCTGTGTCGAGCGGTACGTTTCCTCGACTACCTTCAACGCCTGTTCCGCCATCGCCACGCGGTTCTTCAGATTGTCCTGATCAATCAGGAACAGCGTCTGGCCTTCCTTGATCGCATCGCCGTCGTCGACCTTCAGCTCCATGTTTCCTGCCGCCCGCGCGGCGACATTCGTGAAGATATACGCCTGGATCGTACCCTGGACCCGTATCTGTTTGCGGAAATGCCGCTGCTGCGCCTGGGCGGTCTGGACTTTGACCTGATAGACGGCCCCGGCCTGCGCGCTGTCTTGTTCGGGCTTGGAGCATGCGGCGGAAAGGCCGCAGAGGAAGCCCGCGGCCAGCAGGAGGAAAGAAGAAGGATGTTTCATAATCACCTCATTCGTTTCGAGAAAGGATGCAAACTAATGATTTCAGTTTCCAAAATGACTTACTTGCTAAGTAATATAGCACCTTTTCCGCTCAATGTCAAGCCGAAATCGTTTTTTTGACGCAAAAAACCCGCCGGCCTGTACGGACTGGCGGGTAACGGGAACAAGACGGGAGAATCAGGAAACGGGGGACGGGATAGGCGCGTTATGTTCTGGCGATCCGGCGCTGAAGCCCGACGACGACGCCCTTGACGTTCGGCGCGTCGGACAGCGTGCCGTTGACGATCGCGTCCTTCGCCTGCTTCAGGATCTCGCGTCCGTTCTCCTCCGCCACGATGATGTCCTCGCCGCTGACGGTCGCCGGACTGCTCTTCACGATCAGGATGTCGCCGTCGAAAATGCCGCTGCTGTTCAGGTCCGAGCCGTGCACGTGCACGGCGTAGAGGTCTTCCTTCGCGGGGCTGTCGAGCAGGCGCGTCACGTCGCACACCAGCGTCTTGTCGCCGGGTTCCGCCGCGGACGCCTCGCCGATGCAGTGGAACGGGATGGACTGGACGCCGGCGGGGAAGCGCGAGCGCTTCTTCGGGTGGGACAGGCTGATGCTGCGCGCCTTCGAGCTGCGCGTGAGGTAGTTTTTCTTCTGCAGGGCCCGGATATGGGCGAAGACGGTCGAGGTCTTGATGTGGAAATGTTCGGCGATCTCGTAGATGGTCGGCGCCATTTCCTGCGTGGTCATGAATTCGTTAATGAACTCAATGATGTTTTTCTGTTTCTGGGTCAGACCTTTCATGGATGAATTCCCTCCTGTTTTGATTTGGTCCGGGGCGCACACGCTCCGCATCCCCCTTGCGGCGGAGTTCAGCACACCCTTTTTCGATTACTATAATTGCATACGGAGTTTTTTCCAGCGTCTTTTCCTGCGCGGCGTACACTTTTTCCGGGGAAACCGCGGGAAAATGCGACCTGGTCAAATTTGCTGGTCAAGTTTCGGCGCGGGAACGGGACGGTGATGATACCGGCAAAAACGCCGGAAAACGGTTTCCTCGCGCGCTTGACAAACCCGCGCGGGCATGCTATAATAAAGGATTGGCTTTTAAAACAAACCATCCGCTTCTTTCCCCCGACGAAAGGACTTTCCGCCTCATGACGACCCCGATCCGCCCGACCGGCATCCGTTCCACCCTGCTCTCCGGCATCCTCTGCTTCACCGCGCTTCTGAACGCCTCCTGCGCGTCCGCCATCACCCCGATCTACGAACAGAAGGAAGGCGCGCTGCCGTCCATCCGCTTCATGCTCCCCGGCGAGATCCCGCTCGAACTCGTCACACTGCCGGCCGGGTCCATCGCGATGGAGGTCAACCGCAAGCCGCAGCCAAACGAGACGGTTGACAAGGACGGGCGCGTGGTCTACAAGTTCAAGGAGAACGAGCTGTCCGTCGGGAAATACGAAGTGACGCAGGCGCAGTGGCAGGCGGTCATGCGGACCACGCAGAAACAGCTTTCCGAGGCGGCGCGTCCGGGCGGGAAGGCGTTCGGGATCGGCCCTGACCTCCCGGTGTACGATGTTTCGGCGGACCAGGCGAAGGAATTCTGCGCCCGCCTGAACAAGTCGCTGCCGAGCTCGTTCCGCTACCGGTTCACGCTCCCCGACGAGGCGGAATGGGAATACGCCTGCCGCGCCGGGACGACGACCGAGCTCAACAGCGGCCGCGATCTGCGCGCCCGGAACAACGTTTCCAACGCGCTCGGCGAGGTCGCCTGGTACCGCGGCAACTCCTTCGTCTCCGCGCCGTCCGTGTCCGCAAAGGGACTGAAAGCGCCCAACGCCTGGGGCCTCTACGACATGCACGGAAACGTGCAGGAACTCTGCCTCGACTGGTTCATGCGCGATTTCTCCGCCGCCTACAAGGGCGACCTCTGCGCCATGCGCGGCGGCTCCTGGCATTGTTCGCCGGAGGACTGCACCGCGACCGCGTGCCGACCCGTCGACGCCGCCGTCCCCGTGTTCGACGCCGGATTCCGCCTCGCGCTGAAGCCCGCCGCGAACATCCCGAAAACGCCGCAGCAGTACGCGCAGACGCCGCTCCATCAGGACGTCATCACTGGGCTCGCCGTGCTCGTGAAGTTCCCGGACGATCCGCCGGACGTGATCATTCCGAAGGAGAAAGTGGAGTTCTTCCTGAACGAAAAGAACTACCGGGGCTACGGCAATTCCTGCTCAATCCACGATTTCGTCGACAACCAGTCCTACGGGCGCTGCAACCTCAAATACCTCGTCTCCGACTACATCGTGGCCGACCACAACCGCGACTACTACCAGAAGGCGCTGAACTACCGCGGCGCGGACATGCTCATCAAGGAAGCGATGGCGAAGCTCCCGAAGGACTTCGACCTCTCGACCGTCTCGAGTGAACCCGACGGCACGATCCGGTCCGCCTGTGTGCTCTACTCCCGCAACAGCTCGTTCGACGGCCTCTGGCCGCAGGCGCACTGGTTCACGCCGATGGACCAGATCCGGCTGCCCGGCGGCCTGCACAGCATGCAGGTGCTGATCTGCGGCATCCAGGACAGCCCCACGGTCAGCATCCTGATCCATGAGATCATGCACCAGACGTTCGACATCCTCGACTATGTCGACTACGGCGAGAAAAGCGACAAGACGCCGAAGAACGAGCAGAAAGTCTCGCACGGCCTCGGCAACCACTGCATCATGGGCATCGGCATGTACGACCGCATCACCGGGCTCCAGACCAACCCGACCGCCCTCGCCGGGGCGTTCCGCTACCGCCTCGGCTGGCTGAAGGCGCTCCCCCTGCCGACCAAAGGCAAGGTCAGGATCCCCGCCTCCAGCGAGTACGGCTACATCTACCGCAACCCCGACAACCCGGACGAGTATTTCCTCCTCGAAAATCGCAACGCCGACACGTCGTTCTACCGCGCGCTCCCCTCGCACGGGCTCGCCATCTGGCACGTCGACGACGCCGTGACCGACATGGAGGAGGACGAGGAGATGACGAAGGAAAAGCATTACGAGATCTCGCTCGAACAGGCAGGCGGCGAACCGCTCCTCGAAAAGCCCTGTCCCGGCACCTTCGGACACCAGCAGCACGGCAGGGACTGCAACGGCATCGCCACCGATTATTTCTACCCGCCGGACCGCGTCGTCTTCAACGACACCTCGAAACCGGACAGCCTCTGGTGGGACGGCACCCCCTCCGGGCTCGACATCAGCAACATCGAAGTCGACGGCCGCGACCTCATCGTGACCATCGGCCCCGACCCGAAGAACCAAAGGCCGCGCACACAGGCACAGCCGCAGACGCAGGCGCAACAGCAGAATCAGCAGACACAGCCTCAGTCTCAGCTCCAGCCCGGCCGCCGGGGACAACAGTCCGCGCAGGGTCAGAACTTCGGTCCCGGCCGCAGGATGCCCGGCAGCCGCGACGGACGCACCGGCCGCCAGTAAACGACGAAATGCTTCTTTTTCCGGTCAACCCATTACAAAATGTAATGGGTTGAGCTTGACACATAAAACCATTTTCGAAAGGAAAGACTGAAAATGAGTTGGAACAGGATCACGAATTGGAATCATCGGATATCCTTTGTGTTCGCGCTTCTTTCCGTCTGCCTGTGCGGGACCGGATGCTGTTTGCGCAACGCGTGGAGCATCGGGGAAAGAACGGTAACGCTCGACGACCGGTATTTCGAGTATTCCGAGGACGGGAGCGAATTCATCTATACATGCAGCAGGAAGACGGAACGCAGTCTGCCGTTCTTCACGACGCATGACACCTACGAACCGGTCTCTCTGCGTTTCAATTTGGACTCCGCCCGGAAGGATATGATCTCCGTGATTCTGGAAAAAGAGCCATACTCGACGTATTCCCATCTGCAACACAAAAGCAAAGACGGGACAAAAACGGCAAACTGTTTTCAAGTAGCGGACCTGATCCGGGATGGAAAAAATGTCGATTCCGAAACCATAAGTGCAAAAACAGGTGTTCGCCCCGGCGATACGATCCGACTGCGGATTGCCCCCGAGGATGATCATGTCCTGTCCGAACCGTGCCTGTTCGAATTGGGCTATCCGAAGATGGACAATCTGCTTACGACAGGACACGACTACGGGGAATACGTCTGCCTCGCGTTTCCGCAGCCGGAAACAGTGAACGGCGACCAATGCGACATGCTGGTGTATCCGCGTGCTTCCGTCTTCGATGAAAAAGTCCAGAAGGATATCATAGCGGAGAATCATCGGTTTCATGATGAGTTCAAAAAACAGAGTCATGCTGCATGTATCCTGATGACGCCGCTGGCGGTCATCGGAGATCTCGTGCTGCTGCCGTATTACATCGTCCACATCTGGTTGGGCGCAATGACTGGCGGACATCCCCCGTTTTGAACGGCACGCTTTTTGCATCATCCGTTTGATTTGTCCGTAACATGATGCTATATTAATTCTTTAGGACTTTTTCAGCGGAAATGCCTTTTTTCGCTCAAAAATCCGGCACACAATTTTTCCCTCAAATACAGGATGTTTCAGCACATGAACAACGAGCAGACCGCACAACCGGAAACAACCGCGCCCTCTGCGGAAATGAAAAAGACGAACCCGATCGTCAATTTCTTCCGCCACTATCTTTTCGACGACGAGAACGATCACGGCGCGGACGGCGTGAACTTCACGCGCATCCTGCTCGTCATCCTGTCCGGCTGGCTGGTCTTCTGGACCGTGCTGCCGTGCATCGCGCTCGCGAACGACTTCATCGACGTGCTGGAAAACATCGTATGGGGCCGCCATTTCCAGTTCGGATTCGACAAGAACCCGTACGCCGGGCCGTTTTTCGGCGCGGGCGTATGGTATCTGAGCGGGAAAGCGTTCTTCTCGAGTTTCCTCGCGAGCCAGGTCTGCGTGTTCACGGGCATCTTCTGCGTGTTCCAGGTGGCGAAACGCATCCTGCCGCTCCGCACGGCGTTCCTCGCCGCGGTCACGCTCCTCTTCATCAACTTCTACGGCATCAAGGCGACGGAACTCTGCGACGACGTGATGGAGCTGGCGGTGTGGCCGCTGACCATGCTGTTCGTCTACCTCGGCGTGAAGGGCGACCGAAAATACGGCTGGCTGTACTGGCTGTGCGCCGGGTTCTTCGCCGGACTCGCCATGATGGTGAAGTATTTCGCGCCGGCGATGTATGTGTGCGTGGCGATCCCGCTGCTGTTCACGAAGGAAGGCCGCTCTGTCTTCCGCAGGCCGCAGCTCTACCTGGCGGCGATCCCGTTCATCCTCGTGGTCCTGCCGAACGTCCTATGGCTCTTCTCCAACGACTTCAAGCCGTTCCAGTACGCGGCGGGACGCGCGGCGCTGTCGGGCGGCGCAAGCGGAGCCGCCCCCGTCATCCCGCTTTCCGACCATTTCACGCGCCCGCTGAAGGCGTTGGACCGTGCGGCGCAGGTGTTCGGCGTGGCGGTCATCTTCTTCGCGCTGTTCTTCCCGTGGCGGCGGAAACGCGCCGACCGGACGCGGTACTCCGCGTTCGACAAGGTGTTCGTGTGGTCCTGCTGCTGGGGTTCGTTCGCCTCCGCGCTGCTCTTCTCGCTCGTGACCGGCGGCAAGATCAATTATTCGTGGGTCGTGCCGTGCTTCCCGTTCATGGGCGTGTGGCTCTTCATGGTCTGGTCGCCGCGCATCACGCGGATCAAGGCGAATTTTTACCTGGCCGCCACGCTGCTGATGGGATTCATCTTCGGCGTGATTTTCGTGCTGCGCTCGCTGGAGCATCAGGGGTACAAGAAACGCGGCTGCGACTACGAGAACTACCCCGGACACGCCGTCACAGAAGCGGCGACCGCCCTGTGGCACGAGGTCTCGGACCGGCCGATGCCCTACGTGATCTCCGACCGCAAGGGCTCGTGCAACGTGGCGGTGTATTCGCCCGAAGCGCCGGAGGCGTTCTTCGACGCCGACGTCACGCAGAGCCAGTGGATCGACCCGGAAGACATCCTGAAACGCGGTGGCGTCCTGGTCTGGGACGAGAAGACCGACGAACAGAGCCTTTTCGATTACATGAACTCGCTCCCCGCGGACAAGCTCGGCGAAGTGAAGGAAATGCAGATCCCGCGCGCCGTCCCGGCATGGTATCGGAAACTGCGCGGCACGCCGAAACTCTTCCGCGTCTCCATGCGCGTAATCCTGCCGGAAACCGCCGCCGAAGCAAAAGCGGAATAACCAGGGCAAGCCCTGGACTGCGGTAGTGCGCTCAGCTTCGCTTGCGCACGGGAGGCGGGGCCTCCACTGCGGTAGTGCGCTCAGCTTCGCTTGCGCACGGGGGGGAAGACTTGCCTTTGCATGGTAATTTTTCAGCAAATATCATTTGAAAAAGGCGCGGTTCTATGATATATTAAAGTTTAAAATTTTTTCGGACGTGAAAACATCATGATCAGCAATCCGCGCATTTTATTCATGGGAGCCGGCGTTTTCGCCGTCCCGATCCTCGAGGCTCTGGCGAACAGCCATGACCTCACGCTTGCCGTCGCCGTGACCCAGCCGGACCGCGCGGCGGGGCGCAAACGCGTCCTGACGCCGACTCCGCTCGGACAGTACGCGGATGCGGCGGGGATCCCGTGCGAACGCGTGCAGTCCGTGAACACTCCGGAGTTTCTGGAGCATGCGCGGCGGCTTGAGCCGGACATGATCGTGGTGGTGTCGTTCGGGCAGATCCTGCGGGAACCGATCCTGAATCTCCCGCCGCTCGGCTGCCTGAACGTGCACGCGTCCCTTCTCCCGAAATACCGCGGGGCGTCGCCCATCACCACCTGCGTATTGAACGGAGACGACATCACCGGAGTAACGTTTATGCAGATGGAGCGGGGACTGGACTCGGGGCCGATCTACGAGATGCACCGGATGCCCGTCCCGCCCGGGATCAACGCGGACGAGCTGGAACGCTCGCTCGCCGCGATGGCGGGGAGCCGCATCTGCGACTGCGTAGGCCGCATCGCGCGCGGCGGGATCACGCCGCGTCCGCAGCCCGCCGAGGGCGTCACGGTAGCGGTCAAGATCCGAAAATCGGACGGGTTCGTCGACTGGAACGAAGACGCCGCCGTCCTGGAACGAAAGGTGAGGGCTTATCATAACTGGCCGTCGATGTCGTTCCGCGTCAACGTGCGCGGACGCGTCATGTCGGCCAAGATCACGAAAGCGTCGTATACGTCCTTCAAAGCGCCCAATGCGGAGCCGGGAAAGATCACTGCACTCGCCGACAACAGGATCATGGTATCCTGCGGCTCCGGTTCCCTGCTGCTCGACCGCATCGTGCTCGAAGGAAAAAAGGAAATGCCTGTCGCCGATTTCCTGAACGGCGCCCGCCTCGAAGTCGGCGACGTCCTGCTGAACGGCAACCCCGAACAGCAGCCAACCCCGTGAAAGTTTCATCCAAGTCATGCCTCAAGAGAAAAAACAGATCATCCTGAACTGCGAGGAACTTGAGACCCGCTCGGCACTGCTCATCAACGGCCATCTGGAGGACTACCAGATCGAGCGCAAGGGCGACGACATCGTCGCCGGGTCCATCTACCTCGGCAAGATCGTCCGCATCGAACCGGGCCTGGAAGCCTGCTTCGTCGACATCGGCGCGGAGAAGAATGCGTTCATGCACTTCCGCGACATGCTCCCGGCATCCTACGACATCCTCGACAGCATCAAAAAGATCGGCGAGGAACGCGAACGCGTCAAGGAGACCGACGCCTCCCCGAAGAAGAAAAAGCACATCATCTCCATCCTCAGCGAGAAGTTCCGCAACCTCGTGACGGGCGGCGACCGTGCCAAGCGCCTGAAGGAGATGGAGGAGCGCATCCACACCGGCAAGATCACCATCGAGGACATCCCGCGCGTCTTCCCCGCCGGCTCCGAACTCCTCGTGCAGGTCACGAAAGGTCCCATCGGCACCAAGGGCGCGCGCGTCACGACCAACATCACCATCCCCGGCCGCTACCTCGTCCTGCTCCCCTACTCCAAGCACATCGGCCTCTCCTCGCGCATCGAGGATAAAAAGGAACGCGACCGCCTCCGCAAGATCCTGCTCGGGCTGAAGCTCCCGGACGGAATGGGCCTCATCTGCCGCACCGTCGGCGAACACCGCAAGGCCGTCTTCTTCCAGCGCGACCTGGAAATGCTGCTGGAACTCTGGGCGAAGGTCGACAACGCCCTGCTGAAGCCGAAGGCGCCCGCACTCGTGTACGCCGAACCCGACCTGCTGGAACGCACCGTGCGCGACCTGCTGACGGACGACATCGACGAGATCGTGGTCGACGACAAAGAGAAGTACGATTTCCTGGTCGAAGCGCTCAAGAAATTCGTCGGAAACGACTTCAACACGCAGATCACGCGCCACAAACGCGCCGAATCCGTGTTCGACCGCTACAAGGTCACGCCGCAGGTCGCCGAAATCTACAACCGCATCGTGAACCTCCCCGGCGGCGGCTACCTCTGCATCGACGAGACCGAAGCGCTCGTCGCCATCGACATCAACACTGGCAAGTCCAAGGCGGGCAAGGCGCAGCGCGAGCTCATCCTGAACACCAACCTCGAGGCCGCGAAGGAGATCGCGCGCCAGATACGCCTCCGCAACATCGGCGGCCAGATCGTCATCGACTTCATCGACATGGCGAACAGCTCCGACCGCGAACAGGTCAACCGCACGATGAACAAGCTCGCCGACCTCGACCGCGCACGCACGAAGATCCTCCCGATCAGCAAGTTCGGGCTTATGGAAATGACGCGCCAGCGCGAGAGCGAGAGCGTGCAGGATTCGCTGTTCGACCCGTGCCCGTACTGCGGCGGCTCCGGCCACGTGAAATCCGCCATCAGCATGAGCGTGGAGATTCAGCGCCGCCTGCTCGAAATCCTCAAGCAGCGCACGAAGTCGAAGAAGGCAGCCACCGTCCGGGTCATTCTGAACCCCGCCGTGCTCGCGCGCCTCAAAAATGACGACGCGAAGATCCTCTACGAAATGGAAAGCAAATACGGCCGCGACCTCGAATTCCGCGCGGACCCGGCGATCCACGTCGAGGAATTCCGCCTCATCGACCCGAAGACGGGCGAGCTTCTGTAAAACAGCTCATTTCCGTTTTTCGATCATCACACGGACGGGCGGTTTCGCGGGCGGTTTCCCCGGATTCTCCGGCGGCCCTGCGATCAGCGACACGGTCACGGCCGCCAGGCGCCACGGGATGCCGAGCGCGCCCTCCGGCGCGATGACCGGCGGGAAATAGACGCCCGTCCCGGTCAGGATGCCGCCGTTCGCGAGGTGCCAGCATTCCTCCGCATACACATAGTGCGTCTTCATGTCCGCGCGCCAGTACACGCCGTCCTTGTGGTAGTACCCGCCGTCCGCGTAGTAGTAGCAATCCCCGATCCACCCCGGATCGGGCTCCGGCGCTTTCTCCGCCTCATCCGCCGCCGAGCACGCGAACGGCGCGAGCAATGCCGCCAGCGCCAGCGTTTTCAGCAATTTTGAGGGGAAAAGGAACGTTTTCATAGGGTTTTGTTTCTATCGTTCATTCGTTCAATGGATATCTCATTTCCGTTTTTACGACCTTCCCCTCAATAAAAGAAACAACAGCGCATTCCTTTTTTCGGGGAAAAGAGAAAGAAGACAGGAAAGACATGATCCGGATATCTGCCATCCAGCAATCATATTTCATGAATTTGGAATCTGCTTTCGCATCTTCGGGTGTCCTGAAGTAGTGGCTGGAATACTCTCCTTCATTTCCCTTGTCATCTATATTCCACGCCCAGGTATGCAGTCCTCCTCTGCGGCAGCTGGGAAACTCCCTGAATGCCAAATCAAGAAATTCTTCCCTTGATAATCCAATCCAGGAATCAGGATCAGGATGATATCCCTTATCGTCCCCTCCGATCATACAGGCTATTCCCGCGATGATGGCGAGGATGCAGCAGAGGATGACCGCGACGATGGCGAAAACAATGCTTCTGCGCGTTTTCGTGTTCGACATGGTTTCAGGTCCTTTCTGCGTTATGTACTTAGCTCAAATCTCGTCCAATTTGGAATTCAATTCCAAATTAGCCGACAATTCCGTTTTTTCAAGTCCGCTTTCTTTATAAAAACCAAAAAAAATTCATGGTGTTGCAGATGGATCGGGTTCCGGCGCGCCCTTCTCCGCCTCGGCCGCAGCGCACGCAAACGGCGCGAGCAAAGCCGCCAGTGCCAGAGTTTTCAGCAGTTTTGAGGGGATCGGGAGCGTTTTCATGCGGTTTCCTCCGGCGGGAAAAGTCTTTTTATTATACCACGCCCCAGGCAAAAAAGCAAATCGGTTTTCATGGCTTTGTCCCTGGATTATAATCTGTATAGATGCCACCATCTCTTTTCAAGCAAAGGCGTTCATCTTTGCCAAAAACATGCGACTTGACACGCAGAGTCAAAACAGGATCATCCAGTTTTTTGAGCGGATCTTCCGGATTCAGACTTGGGGCATGGTATTCTGCAGAACTGATATCAAAGAACAGAACTTCTCTAAAATCACTTTTGTTCAGCCCCAAGGTTTTTAGCAGAGATTTCATGTCTTGCTGGGGCGGATATTCTCCATGCACCATTTTATAGTCTTCTAAACGATTATATAATAGGTTTAAATTTTCAAATGTAACTGCGTTAGCCCCGTACAATAGGAATTCTCCCAAAGAATAGAGTATTCCAGCAACTATGATAATACAAATAATACAGATCAGTCCAATAAGCGCCGTATTGTTCTGGCGGAAAACAGAGAATACATGACCCGCGCCGAGTGTGCCCCCTGCCGTCGATCCAATCCGAGGGTCTTTCGCATCCATATCTTCGTTCATATTTCAGCCCTTTCGCGTTGTTGCCGATGGAGGGTTTGAGGAATCACAACTTAATTATACCACGTCTTTTGAGAAAAAACAAGGGCAAAAACCATATGTTTCCGTCATGGCGGCTCAGTGGATGCCGGTCGAACCGAATCCGCCGGCGTTCCGGTCGGTCTCGTTCAACTCGACGGCGGGCGTCAGGACGACGTCCGGGAGCGCAGCGATCACCATCTGGGCGATGCGGTCGCCGCGGTGCACGGGGAACACGTTTTCCCCGGCGTTGAACAGGATCACGCAGACTTCGCCGCGGTATCCGGCGTCGATGGTGCCGGGCGTATTGAGCAGGGTCACGGCGTGTTTGAGCGCGAGCCCGCTGCGGGGACGAATCTGCGCCTCGTATCCGGCGGGCAGTTCCAGGAAAAGCCCGGTCGGGATGAGCGTGACCTTGCCGGGCGCGGCCTCGACGTCCACGCGGCTTTTCAGGTCCCAGGCGGCGTCGTCCTCGTGGGCTTTCTTCGGGGCGAGGTCTTCCGCGCCCTCCTGCATTTTGAATCGGACTGTGATCGGCATAGGAAGCCTCCTTCCGGGTTATGGGTCAGCTCTTCAGGTCGATGGAACGGCGGATGCCGTCCGCGATGAAATTGAACGCGGTCACGCACAGGAAAATGGCGAGGCCGGGCCAGAGCATCAGGTTCCAGTAGCTCAGCGGATCGGCGAAGGCCTGTTTCAGCAGCTCGCCCCAGCTGGCGGAGGGAGCCTGCACCCCGAAACCGAGGAAGCTCAGGCTGTTCTCCGCGAGGATCGCGCCGGCGATGCTGAACGCGAACGAGACGAAGATGGGCCCGGAGACGTTCGGCAGCAGATGCTTGAACAGGATGCTGTGCAGGGGCACGCCGAGGCTTTCGCAGCTCTGGATGTACGCCATCTGGCGCGCCTTCAGCACCTCGCCGCGCACCAGGCGCGAGAGGCCGGGCCAGCCCGTCATCCCCAGCACGAAGATCACCAGCAGGATCGACTGGCGCGTGCCGTAGTCCAGCATGATCGACATCAGGATCAGGAGCAGCAGGAACGTCGGGAAGCAGATCACGATCTCGACCAGACGCTGCACGGCGAGGTCGACGCGGCCGCCGCGGTAGCCGGAAAAGAGGCCAATCATCGTGCCGAGCACGAGCTCGATCGCCGTCGCAAGGAATCCGACCGCCAGCGACACGCGCGCACCGTACGTCATGCGCGCGAAGACGTCGCGCCCGACGTTGTCCGTGCCGAACGGGTGCTGTTTCGAGGGCATCGCATAGGTGTCGGGGGACGTCTCGAACGGCCCGTACGGGACCGCCGCGAAGAAATAATTCGAGGTCGTATCCTCGGCGGCGGCTTTCCTCCAGTCGACCTGCGTCATCTGCGCTTTCGAGACGCAGAACGGCACGGCGAGCAGGATCAGGACCACGGCGAGCACGGGATAAAGGACGCGTTTCCGTTTGCGGAAGCATCCGTACAAAATGAGCGCGGCCGGGATCGCGAGGAACAGCCAGTTGAACATCTTTTCCACGAAGACTTCCTGCGCGTCCGGGGCGAAGAAATCGCGCAGAGCCGGACTCGAAAGCGCACCGTCCGCCGCCGCGATCAGCAGAGGCTTGCCGTTCACGAAGAGCGGCGCGGCGACGGCGGCCAGGATCAGCAGGATCACGAAGACGAGGCCGGCAACCGCGGTCTTCTCGCGGAAGAACCTGCGGGTCATGAGCTGGCCGGGCGTCAGGTATACGGAGGAATCCGCCTCTTCGGCGGAAACCCGCACCTGCTCCTGTTCGTTTTGTTCTGCCTGCTGTTCCATCGAGATATTCAGTTGAGGTTAATCGTTTTCCGGGTAGAACGCCGGTTTGCCGTCCGCCATGGAGACATGGATCTTCGAGCAGCCGTGGAAGGTGCCGCGCAGGATCTCGTCGGCGAGCGGGTCTTCGATAAGCGTGCCGACGGCGCGGCGGATCGGACGCGCGCCGTGTTCCGGGTTCGCGCCGGAGTTGACCAGGCATTCGATCACGTCGTCGTCGATCTCGAGCTTGCGGCCCTGGTCGGCGAGGCGCGCGACGAGCTTGGAAAGTTCCAGACGAACGATCCGGCGGAGTTCCTCGGGACCGAGCTTGCGGAAGACGATCAGCTCGTCGAGACGGTTGATGAACTCGGGTTTGAACGTCTTGCGCGCGGCCTCCAGCAGGCTGTCGCGGAGCTTGTCGTAATCGTCGTTCACGCCCGATCCCGTCGCGAATCCGAGCGGCGCGCCGTTCGCGAGGCGTTCCGCCCCGACGTTCGCGGTCATGATGATGATCGTGTTGCGGAAGTCGATGTTGCGTCCGAGCGTATCGGTGAGGCGGCCCTCCTCCATGATCTGGAGCAGCATGTGCGTCACGTCAGGATGAGCCTTTTCGATCTCGTCGAACAGCACCACGCTGTACGGATGGCGGCGGACGCGTTCGGTCAGCTCGCCGCCCTCGCCGTGTCCGACGTAGCCGGGCGGGGAACCGACGAGTCGGCTCACGTTGAACTTCTCCATGAACTCGGACATGTCGATCTGGATCAGGGAATCGGCGTCGCCGAACATGAACTCGGCAAGCGACTTCGCCAGCAGGGTCTTGCCGACGCCGGTCGGCCCGAGGAAGATGAACGAGCCGATGGGGCGGTTCGGGTCCTTCAGGTCGGCGCGGGCGCGGCGGAGTGCGCGCGCCACGGCATGCACGGCGTCGCTCTGCCCGATCACGCTCTTTTCGAGCTCCGCCTCCATCTGGAGCAGGCGTTTGGACTCGGTGTCCTGGAGCTGTTCCAGAGGGATGCCGGTGAGCTTGGAAAGCACGCGGTGGATGTCCTCGCGGGTGACTTCCGGCGTGGTCTCGCTGCGGGCGTCCTCCCAGGCTTTGCGCGTGGCTTCGAGCTGTTCGCGGAGCTCGCGTTCGCGGTTTCGGAATTTCGCGGCGTCCTCGAACCGCTGGTCGGAGATCGCCTTCTCCTTCTCGCGCACCATCTGCTGGATGGCGTCCTCGGTCTCCCTGAGGTCGGGATGCTTCGGCGCGTTGGCGATGCGCACGCACGCGCCAGCCTCGTCCATGAGGTCGATCGCCTTGTCGGGCAGGAACCGCCCGTTGATGAACCGGTCGGAAAGCTTCACGGCGGCCTCGATGGCATCGTCGGCGTAGCGCACCTTGTGATGCGCCTCGTAGGCGGGCTTCAGGCCGTACAGAATCTTGATCGCGTCGGCGATGCAGGGCGGTTCGACCATGACCGGCTGGAACCTGCGTTCGAGCGCGGCGTCCTTTTCGATGCCCTTGCGGTATTCGTCGAGCGTGGTCGCGCCGATGCACTGGAGCTCGCCGCGAGAAAGCGCGGGCTTGATGATGTTCGCGGCATCCATGGCGCCCTCGGCTCCGCCCGCTCCGACGAGCGTGTGGAGTTCGTCGATGAAGAGAATGGTCTTTTTGGAGGCGCGCACCTCGTCGAGGACGGCCTTGATGCGTTCCTCGAACTGGCCGCGGTATTTCGTTCCGGCGACCATCAGGGCCAGGTCGAGCACGACGAGGCGTCTGCCGTGCAGGAGTTCCGGCACGTCGTCCGCAGCGATCTTCCGCGCCAGGCCCTCGACGATCGCGGTCTTGCCGACGCCCGCCTCGCCGATGAGCACGGGATTGTTCTTCGTGCGGCGGCAGAGGATCTGGATGACGCGTTCGATCTCGTTGTGACGCCCGATGACCGGGTCGAGCTTGTTTTTCTTCGCCAGCGCGGTCAGGTCGCGACCGAACGCGTTCAGCGCGGAGTGATCGTCCCCGTTGTCATCTTCATTATCGCCGAAGAGCTTGTCGTCCGTATCCTCGAAATCATCATTGTCGCCGTCGCCGTCATCGTTTCTGTCGTCGTCCTCGTCGTCGGAATCCGGCAGGTAATCCGGGTCGAGCGTGGCGAGGATGCGCTGGCGTGCCCGTGCCGGGTCGACCTTGGACGCCCGGAGCAGGCCCGCGGCGGCGGTCGCGCCGTCGTTGAGGATGGCGAGGAGCAGATGCTCCGTGCCGATATAGTTGCAGCGCATCGCGCGCGCCTCGTCGCCGGACATGATGATGATCTTGCGGAGGCTGGCGGAGAACGGCGGCGCGCCGATCTGGCGGATTTCGGAGCCGGACTGAGGCAGTTTCCGCGCGAGGTCGTTCAGCAGGGTCTGGAAATCGACCTTCATGGCGCGCAGGACCTCGACCGCGACGCCTTCCTTCAGCAGACAGATGCCGCGCAGGAGGTGTTCCACGGAGATGCAGTCGTGGTTCGACTTCTCCGCGTCCTTCTGTGCCAGCGTGAGCGACTGGCGCGCCCTCGGCGTAAACCGCTTCAAAGCGGCATTCACTTCTTCCTGTTCCGACATATCGTTTTCTCCCAATAATCGCTTTTTTCTGTTTTCTGTAGATGATTCGGGACGCGTCGCCGCGTCCCGGTCTGTCATTCTTTTTCCCACCGTCCGCCGGATTCAGCCCGCAAAGGCTGCATTCCATGCGGCAGGGCCACACAAACGGCGGAACTCTCCGTCTCCCCCGGGCCGGGGACATCTCCCCTCCCGCGCGGCGGACGGCGTACGGAGCAAATCAGGCTTACTTCGTGATGAAGTAGTTCGGATTGTCCGAGATATAGCTGTCGAGCGTGTCGGGGTTGATGAGCAGATAGAAGAGGTCGAACGCCTCGGAAAGGTCCTTCGGCGCGGAATCCTTCTGCATATCGAACGAGGAACCGGCATCGCTGATGTAGTCGATAATGGCGCACACGCGGCCCTTCTTCAGCATGTCCTGTTCGACGTAGGGCAGACCGTTGTCGTTCATGAGAAGCATGTTGCTTTTGCCGGAGGCGGCGTTCTTCTTCGTGAGGAACGTGATCTTTTTGAGTTCGGCGGTCGAGCTGGGCAGGCCAGCGAAGTTGACGACGATGTCGACCTTGTCGAAGTACGGGTCCAGTTTCTTCTTCATGATCGCGGCGTCCGTGGGATCTTCGCGGACTTCCTCGCCGGTCTTCTTGTCCGTGGTGAGCTCGCCGACGACGATCACGTCATCGCAGGAAACGCCCTTTTCGGAGAGGCGGCTCTGAAGCTCCTGGAGAACAAAGTAGTTTTCGCTTTCGGTATTGCTGTTGGACTCGTCGTCGATCAGGAATGCGGCGGAACCGCCATCCGGGAAACGCTCCGCGATATAGGATGCGGCCTGTTCAGCCTTCGCGGTCCTGAATACGCGGCTGTTCTTATCAAGGCGGGCATCCTCGGATTTCGCCCCGGACACAAAGAAGCTGGCCACCACGGCGCCGAACACAACGACCGCGCCGAGGATCGTGATGATGCGGGCGTTGGATTTCGTGTTCATGTTCTTGATGCCCCAGACCATGACGATAAATCCGATCGCCATAACGATGTAAACGGACAGGACCGGAAGTTCGACAGATGCAAAGATCATTGACTGACTCCTTTACTTGATTTCATGGCGCGCACGGCGCACCGAATGATTTTTGTTTAAAAAAAGTTATACATGAGCAATATATCATATTTTCGGCCGCTTTCAACCTCTTTTTTCTATTTTTCAGGAAAAAATGGGGCTCGATCGCCGCAAAACAGTTTTTTCATCGGGACGGAGAGGGGGTTTGCGCCGGAATCCGGCTTGTTTTTCAGAGGGCCGGAAATCCGCCGGGAAACCGATGAAAGCATCTTTCTTTTTTTACGATGCTTGACAAACCGGCGTTTTATGCTATCTTAATGGATATCAGGTTATGGAAGGGGACACGGACATGAGCTTATTCAGCAGGGCATTCGCGATCCGCATCGCGGTCACGGCGGCGGCAGGCCTCGTGCCCGCGGCTTTTGCGCAGACCGCCGGCGCGGGGACGACACCTGCACACGGCGATATTCAGCGTGCGGCGGACCTCGTGAACCTGATGCGGACGGTCCTCGACCCGAATCCGGCCCCGGTCCTCGCCTCTCCGGCGGAACGCGCCGTATCCGGCAAAACGACCGTCGATCCCGCGTCGTCCGTCGCAACGACCATTCCCGTCGTCATCATGCCGGACATCGAGACCCCCGAAGAGGAATCCGGTGAACTGGACAAGGCCGACGCCGGCACGGAAAAACCTGCTTCGGCCGCCGAGGACGCCTCCCGGAAGAAAGACGCCGACGAGGACGATTCCGACGAATATCCGCCGTTTTCCTACGTGTTCTTCTTCGGCGAATACGTCCCGTACTTCGAGGGCTGGTACTATTACTCCGACCGGTGGCTCTGGGGCAGACGATGGCCGGCGCCGCCCGAACCGCCGGGCTGGATCCCGCCCCCTCCCCCGCCGCGTCCCCGGCCTCCCGACCCGGTACGTCCGGACATCGGACCGGGTCCCGCTCCGCGCCCTGGAAACGGCGGTTCCGCCTCGGGGAAAACGACCGCCCGTCCCTCCGCATCCGCACAGAAGAAAAGTCCGAACGAACCGGGCAATACGATTCCGGTCGTGCCGGGCCGCCATCGCATCCCGCGCAAAAACGAGACAGAGGTCGAGCCGTTGCCGAAGGACAGCAGTATCCCGGTCGCGCCGGGTCAGCACCGGATTTCCGGCAGAACCGCCGGACAGAACCCCGCGCCGCAGAACAGCGGCAATATCCCGGTCGCGCCGAGTCAGCACCGGATCCCGCGCAGCAACCGCTGACCGGATCATCACCAGAAGCGAAAAGCCCCCGGACCTCGAGTTGAAGATCCGGAGGCGGTTTTTTGCCGATGCGAAGTCGACGCGGTTATTTCGACTTCACCATTTTCTTGAAGGCTTCGCTGAACAGCAGGTAATTGCTGTTGCCCGCGACCGTGCCTTCGTTTTCACCCCAGAAGAACGGCCAGTCGTCGACGTTCTCGAAGTGGTCGGGTCTGCGGAAGAGCAGGCCGGGGGCCACGTTGCCGGGGATGAACGAGAGGTCCGCGCGGTTGTTGCCGTAGAACATCGCTTTGGGACGCGCGGCGCCGACCGCGGCCACCAGCGAGTAGTTGTGGTACGGATGGCAGCCGAACAGGAACGCCGCGGCCTTGTAGGCGTAGCTCTTGTCGATGATCTCGGGGAAGTAGAGGTTGGCGAGGGTCGCCGTGAGGCCCATTTCCGTGACGGAGCCGCTGCCGGCCCAGTTGCCTTCGGGGATGGGCACGCCGTACGGGTTCAGGTCCTCATAGCTGTCCAGATACTCCTTGTAGTCCTCCACGTAGGGAACGAGTTTCTGCTTGAAGTCGTCGCTCAGGTAAGGAAGCGCCTCGAGCGCGGGACGGATGCTGTTCGCGCCGCGGTTCAGGGACTGCAGGAGTTCCTGTTCGAGCTGCGTCTTGTAGGATTCCTCGCCGGTCGTGCGGTACATTTGGAGGTTGAAGTTGTTGCCGACGCTGAAGCCGGGGCCGCCGATGCCCATGCCGCCGCTCGTCGCGCTGTTGCTGCTGCCGGGCACGAGCGCCGTCAGCTTGTACTTCCGCACGAGGCGGTTGAAGTCGCGCATCGCGGAAGCGGAATCGGTCTTGTCGGTTTCGAGAAGCTTCGCGATGGTGTCGGCCTCGATCTCGAAGAACTCAAGCAGATCGGCCTTCTGCTGTTCGGCGGTGTAGGGGAGATTGACTCCGGCCGCGTTTGCGAGTTCGCGGATCTTCGCGTTTGCATCGTTGATATCCTGCTGGATCTTGGCGTAGGCCGCTTTGTCCTTCGCTTCGATCTGCTTCAGAGCCTCTTCGCGCGGAGTCTCGGCTTTCAGACGGTCGATGGTCTGCTGAAGCTGGCCGCTGCGGGCGCCGCCCGCCATGCCGCCGCCGAAGCCGCCCATGCCGCCTCTGCCGCCGCCGAAGCCGCCGCCCATGCCCATACCGGCGCCTCTGCCGCCTGCGGCACGCTGTCCGCCTGCGCCGAAGCCGCCCTGAGCACCGGCACCAAAACCAGCACCAGCCGCACCGGCGGGACGCTGTCCGCCAGCGCCGAAGCCGCCCTGAGCACCGGCACCGGGACCGCCCGCGGCACCGCCGCCGAAGCCACCCATGCCGGGACCGCCAGCGGCACCGCCGCCGAAGCCTACACCGGCACCGGGACCGCCCGCGGCACCGCCGCCGAAGCCGCCCATGCCACCAGGAGCCGCACCAGCCGCGCCGGCACCGGCAGGACGCTGTCCGCCCATGCCGAAGCCGCCCATGCCACCAGGAGCCGCACCAGCCGCGCCGGCACCGGCAGGACGCTGTCCGCCCATGCCGCCACCCATACGGCCGCCGCCGAAGCCGCCCATACCGCCGCCCGCGGCGGGAGCGCTGCCATCACCGGCAAGGCGTTTTGCCTGCACCATGCAACGTTCGGCGAGTTCATCGTTGTAACCTTTCAGCACGCGGGCCGCCGCGGCAAACAGGGTCGCCGCATTGCGGTCGGTACCGCCGCGGCCGCCGCCTCTGGTGAACGCCCACATATCGTCGGGATTGCCGCTGCGCTTGCCGTCTTCGGAGATCTCGAAGCGTTTCAGGCTGGGATCGTACTGAAGGCCGTCGGTAATGGTGGCGGCGTCGCCGAGGTGGTGGTAGTTGTCAAGCGCCGAGTTGGAGAGCGTCATCGCGAAGTGCCCGAGCTGTTCGGCCTGGGCAAGGAAGTTCAGCACACTGTGCTCGATGTACTGCAGGATATCGGGCTTGCCGTCCGGACGGTGCAGGTCGACGTAGCGCTGTTCCTCGCTCACGAACGTCTCGTCGCGGTCGTTGTGGAAGAGCTCCCACGCCATGATGAGGCTGTTGAGCACGTTCGTATTCGCGCCGACCTCAATGTCGAAGTCGCCCGCGTCGAAGAAGCCGCCCACGTTCAGGCCGGGGATCAGCTCGTAGGGCTTGTACGGAGTGCCGTCGGGCTTCACCGCGGTCTCCGTGCCCTGGAAATGTCCGTCGAAGTGATCGCTCGGCGGAGCCTGCATGTAGCCTTCCTTGAAGGGCTCGCCGTGCCAGATGCGGTACGCTTCGTTGACCGTCATGTGGTTCATGTGAATGGGGAGCCAGACGTCGCTGGTGGCGTCGGTGATCGCGTCGTAGACGGAATCGTTGATGATGAAATTGCCCGCCTTGTGGTCGCCGTACTTGATGTAGTAGATGCCGGGCTCCTTCACGGAGCTGAAATCGAACCGCACGTAGTTGTACTTGTAGAAATCGCCCCAGACTTTGGCCTTGCCGGTGTAAGCAAGCGTCTCGTTGCCGTCCTCGTTGATCTTCCAGAGTTCGGCGGTCTCCAGCGGCTTGTCGTTCCTGTCAAGCTCGATCACCGCCACCTTCGGCTGATCGGGCACGTAGCCCATCTGGGAGAAACCGATGTTCGGCTCGCGGGTCCAGCCGGGGACGGCGTTCGGCTCGACGGTCCACGTCATCACCTTGCCGGTCTTGTTGGCGGGCAGCAGCGTGCGGAGGGTGTACCAGCCGTTCTGCGCGACGATGCGGCCGTCGAACAGCTCCATCGTGGTGTCCGACGTGACCTTGATCATGCGTTCGGGGGCGTCGGGCGCGATGACGAAAGTCTTTCCCGATTCGAGCGGCAGCGGATCGACGAACTTGCCGGTGTCGCGGTCGTCGTAAGTGCGGAATCCCTTGTACTGCCGCGCCTTCTCCTCGTTCGGCAGGACCTCGGTCTTGCTGACCGCGTAGCGCGGGAACCGGTTGATGCGGCCGTCCGCGATATAGGTCTTGCCCCAGTACTGGGACGGGATGAACTCGAGGTTGAATCCGGCCTTGCCGACCACGGACTCGGGCAGCGGCTCGTCCAGGTAAAGCGCGATCTCCACGGCGTTGCCCTTCGGCGTGACCACGACGCGCGAGGCGAAATTGTAGTCGTTATAGCGCATCTGGACTTCAATGGACTTGTCCGCCTGGTTCACTCTGCGCGTCGACTGCGGGACCAGGTCCCACTGCTCCGGGGTCTTGGAGAGTCTGACGGCGCCGCCCTGGACGGTGCGCACACCGTGGTGGATGATCTCGATGCCGGCGTTCTTCTCGTCGTTGAATCCGCCGGTGAACGCGTTGCTGAACACCAGGACGTTCACGCCCTGACGTTCAAAATAGCCTTTGTCGTTCAGGACAAGGCCCTGATTCTGCTGCTGCGTCTGGCTCTGGCCGGACTGCTGTCCCGAAGCCGGGACCTGTGCCTGTGCATAGACGGCGATCGCAGTCAGCGCGATCGCGAGGAGGGGGGAACAAGAGCGCATATTCATGCTGATGGTCCTTATGAGGCGGAAACCGCCGTGTTTTGAGGTTATAAGAATTGAGTGTATGCAACTATTTCGCATAATATATACACGGTTAAGCAAAAAATCAAATGGATTTCAGTAAAAACAAAACAAAACTGCGCCACAAAAAGCAGTCCGGGCAGACACCCTCGCCCCTCGCCCCGCGGTACGCGGTCCGCGCGATCCCGCGCAACGCATTTCGCGGACAATCCGAACGGAAGCAAAAATATCTTATTCGTTAAAGGATAGCTTGAAAACGTCAGGCTCGTGTGGTATATTGTGCGCAAATAAACTTGAAAACAAACAACAATCAGACTGAGGTTTTTGCCAGAACTTCAATCGCAACTTTTTCAGGGGTCTTTTATGGACTACAGCATTCTTTTCCAGCCGGTCAAAATCGGCAAACTCGAACTGAAAAACCGTTTCATGATGGCTCCCGTCGGGCCTCTCGGGCTCGGCGACGCCGACGGCGCGTTCAACCAGCGCGGCATTGATTATTATGTCGAGCGCGCAAAAGGCGGGACCGGCCTGATCTGCACCGGCGTTACGTTCGCCGATTTCACGGTGGAGGAGCATTCCTGCCCCGGCGTGCCCGTGCCGACGCGGAATCCGCATCAGTTCATCCGCACCGGCAAGGAAATGACGGAAAGGATTCACGCTTACGGCTCCAAAGTCCTGCTCCAGCTTTCCGGCGGCTTCGGGCGCGTGTCGATCCCGGAAGACCAGGGCGCGGACAAGCCGGTCGCCCCCTCCGAGATCCCGCACCGCTGGATCGACAAAACCTGCCGCGCGCTTACGGTGGACGAGATTCATCATATCGTCGCCATGTTCGGCAAGGCGGCGGCAATCGGGAAACGTGCCGGATTCGACGGCATCATGATCCATGCCGTTCATGAAGGCTACCTGATCGACCAGTTCGCGATCTCCATGTTCAACCATCGCACGGACGAATACGGCGGCTCGCTGGAAAACAGGCTGCGTTTCGCCCGTGAGATCCGCGAGGAGATCGCGAAGACATGCGGCCCCGATTTCCCGGTGGTCATGCGCCTCTCCACCAAGAGCTTCATCAAGGACTGGCGAAAAGGCGCGCTCCCCGGCGAGGAGTTCGAGGAAAAGGGGCGCGACGAAGCCGAAGGGCTCGAAATCGCAAAACTGCTGGAACAGTACGGCTACGATGCTTTCGACGTGGACGTCGGGTCCTACGACAGCTGGTACTGGTCGCATCCGCCCATGTACCAGAAAGACGGTCTCTACCTGAAGTATGCCAAAGCGGTGAAGGAAACGGTAAAAGTCCCGGTGATCTGCGCCGGAAAGCTCTCGAATCCCGATCTGTCTTCGCAGGCGGTGAAGGACGGCTGGATCGACATCGTATCCCTTGGACGTCCTCTGCTCGCCGATGCCGATTACGCGAACAAACTGCGCAGCGGCAGGAAGGCGGACATCCGGCCCTGCATCAGCTGCCAGGAAGGCTGCATGGGGCGCATCCAGAATTTCTCGCTGGTGAACTGCGCCGTGAATCCGCAGTGCGCCAGGGAGCGCGATTTCGCATACAATCCGGTCCTGCGCCCGAAGAAAGTGGTCATCGTCGGCGGCGGCGTCGCCGGCATGGAGGCCGCGAGAGTGCTTGCGATCCGAGGCCACAAGCCCGTGATCTTCGAGAAGGAAAGTATCCTCGGCGGCGCGTGCGTGCCCGCCGGCGTGCCCGATTTCAAGGCGGAAGACAGACTGCTGATCCAGTGGTATGTCCATACCATGAAAGAGCTCCAGGTCGAAGTCCATCTCGGCGCCGCCGTGACGGAGGAAACGCTTCGCGGCATGGCGTTCGACGCCCTCATCATCGCGACCGGCGCCACGCCGTGCCTGTTCGACCTGGGCAAGGGCATCCCGGTGTACGATGCGAAATCCGTGCTGAAAAATAACGCGGCGGGCCTCGGCGAAAACCTGGTGGTGCTCGGCGGCGGCACGGTCGGCTGCGAACTCGCCCTGTGGCTCCGCGAATCCTTCGGCAAAAACGTCACGATCGTGGAGGCGCAGAAAGACATCCTCCTGCTCAATGCGCCGCTTTGCTCCGCGAACAAGGACATGCTCGCCGCCCTGGTCCGCTTCAAAGGCTGCGCGATCCGCGCCAACACCGTCGCGAAACAGGTCACGGACTCCGGCGTCATCCTGCACGAACAGACGACCGGCGAGGAGTCCGAGCTGAAGGCGGACGCGGTCATCGTCGCCGCCGGATTCCGCGCCGACACCTCGCTCTATCACGCGATGCTGGATGTCCCGGAACTCTACGCCATCGGCGACTGCAGGGAATGCCGGAACATCCATCAGGCGATCTGGGACGCCTACGAGGTGGCAAACCATATCTGACATGCCCGGAAGCCGGGAACAAAAGAAAACGGAAAGAACAGTTTCAAGGTTTTTCTTTCGATCCCGTCAGCTTCTCGGCAAGTCGCAATCCGCCGGTTTCATCAAGCGACAAAGACAGGCCCGGTCCGGGATGTCCGGGCCTGCCGGGTGCCGTGTTGTTTTTTCAGGCGGTCAGCCCGGGAAAAAACTCCAGGCGGTTTTTGGGGTCGCGACGCGCGGATAATCCGGCGCGGAAGACGACGCAACATCACCCGAGGTGGATCGGTCCGTTGCCGCCGCCTGTTTCTCCGTCTTCGATGATACGCTTGATCATGTTAGAGAGTTTCTCCCCGGTGAGCGGCTTGAGGATAATGGCATCGAAGTGCGACATGTCGAAGTTGCCGGTCGTTTCGACATCGGCGGTCTGCGCGACGATCGGGATATGCGCGAGTCGCGGATTCTCCTTCACGGCGGTGGAGAACTGGGCACCGTTCATTTCCGGCATCCACATGTCGGACAGGATCAGGTCGACCGGCTGTTTGTTGAGGAATTCGAGCGCCTCCTTGCCCGACTCGGCCGTGAAGATGTTTTTGAACCCGATCTTGTTGAAGAGCGCCTTCGCGACGCGGAGGTTCATCGGGACGTCGTCGACGATGAGAATGCTGATCTTCTTCACATCGCGGTCGAGGCTCGATGCGGCGGCGGGCCCGGTCTGCGTCTTTTCGGCGGCGGACTTCGCCTTTGCGCGGTAGCGTACGGAGTTGAGCGTTACCGTGAACGTGCTGCCTTTGCCGATTTCGCTGGTGCAGGTCAACTCGCCGTTCATGCAGGTAGCGAGGCGCTTGGAGATGGAGAGACCGAGGCCGGTTCCGTTGTTCACTGCGTTGGTGCCGCGGAGTTTGGAGAGCTGCACGAACGGTTCCATGAGCTTCTTCTGGTCGTCCTCGGAAATGCCAATGCCGGTGTCGCTGACGGAGCACCGGAGCGTGCCGGTGTCCGCAGAGTCCGCATCGGGCGTGAAGGAGACATGGAGTGTAATGGTTCCTTTCTTTGTGAACTTGACGGCGTTGCCGAGCAGGTTGATGAGGATCTGACGGATGCGGATGTTGTCGACGTCGAGTTCCGGGAGGTCTTCCGGCACGTCGGAAACGAGCTTGTTGCCGTTCTCCTGGGCGCGGAAGGTGAAGATGAGCAGGACCTCGCGGCAGAGGTCGTTGAAGTCGGTGTACGCCGTGATGATCTGCATCTGGTTCGCCTCGAGCTTGGACAGGTCGAGCACGTCGTTGATGAGCATGAGCAGGGCGTTCGCCGAGGAGGAAATGGCGTCGAGGTATTCTTTCTCCTGCTTTTGAGATGCGTTGCCCTCGCGGAGGAGTTCGGCGAACCCGATGACGGAGTTCAGCGGCGTACGGATTTCGTGGCTGATGCTGGCGATGAAGAAGCTCTTCGCTTTGTCCGCCGCCTGGGCGCGGGCAAGCGAGTCCATGATAAGGGCCTTGGCGTGCTTTCTGGCCAGGACAACTTCGATGATGTGGGCCGTGGCGCGCAGGAGCGAGATTTCGTTCTCAGAGAATGTATGGTCAACGCCCTCGAAATTGAACCCGACGGTGCCCCAGATTTCGCCATTGAAGACGATGTTCGACAGGAACATCGCCCGAAGATCGAACCTGAGGACAGTTTGATGCATCCCTTCCGAAACTTTGGTCCAGTCGACGGAATTGAAGTCGCTGCAAATGAACGTGCGGTTGTCCTCAGTGTCCCCCATGAAACCACCGGTACGGCTGAATCTGCGATTGAGCATCTTGTAATTTGCGCACGGATGTTTCGGTTCGACGTATTCGGAGATACACTGCACCATATTGCTGTCGTCTTCGTGTTTCATCAGGCTGCCGCGGCTGGCACCGATGATCTTGCAGACATTTTCCAGCGTGCGCTGGATACACAGGTCGAAATCGTCTTCGCCGATGATCTCCTCAAGCAGGTTGTTGACAAGTCTCTGGTTCTGGAAGAGCTTGTGCATGTCCGTGACATCGCTGGCTGCCGCCAGGAGCAGACGGTGCCCGCGGGCGTCCTCGAACACCCGCAGGATACTCTTGATGTAACGGAGGTCCCCGCTGCCGTCCGGGACCTCGCCTGCGATCTCCATGAGGCCGTCTGTTCCGGTCGTCATGGAATTGATCTGATCGGCGAAGCCGAGGATTGTATCGTCGTGGAAGATTTCGTGGTCCGTCTTGCCTACGATCTCATCGGGCGAAAAGCTGAAGCCTTTTGCAAACGCCCTGTTGCAGAGAAGATACCGGAAATCGTCGTCCATATCCTTCACCGTGAACATGATGGGGATGGCGTTGATCGCGGCGTCCCACAGGGCCTGGGTGTCTTTCAGCTTCAGCATGCTCACCGCAAGCTCGGTCACGTCCTGCATGATGCCGGTAACCATGGGCGCCTCAGGTTTGCTCAGACCCGGAACGAGAACTGCACAGTCTCGTTTGCCACATTCTTTCCGATCAGAGAATTCATGTTTTCTTTGAAGACCGGAAGGTCTTCCGGATGGACCCATTGCTCCTCGGGAATTGCTTCTCCGTTCTCGTCCACGGGCCACAGTTCGTTAATCAGGCTGGACCCGGTGCGTTTATGCGAGTATATCTCATAGTGGAACGATGCCAGACGGGCTATTTCGGACGCGCCTTCGAGGTCTTCCTGTTTCCTTTCGAGGTCCAGCCGCTGTTTTTCGATGGTTTCGGAGTTTTCCTTCATTTCCCGGTATGCGACCTCCAGTTCCCGGTTCATCCTCGTCAGTTTCCTGTTGCTGATCCGGTTGCCGAATATAAATACGAACAGTATAAGCAGAAATGCAACCGAGGCATTAAACATCACGAAATGGTCATGAAAATAATCCATGAGCGAGTAGGAGTAAAACTGTCCCAGATAGGAATACGCTCTCTTATTGACAAAAGAGGAATCAAGCAGCGTCAGTCCGCGGTTCATCAGCAGCATCAGGCCAAGGTTGTCTTCCACAAAGGCCATGTAGAAGATATAATCGGTCTGGGCCTGTGCCTTTTTAAGGGAATGGTATTTCTCCGGTTTCAACAGCGCTTCGGACCGGAGCCCGTTCAGGAATGTTCCGTCCGATGTCCCGTCCAGCAGTCCGTCGAGACATTCCTGGATACTGTCATAGAACACGACTTCCGAGTTGGGGAAAGAATCCCTGCTGTTGTAGTACTGCATCATGTTGTGTCTGTTGACGCCGATGCGTTTACCCTTGCCATCTCCGAAATCTTCCATAAAAGCAAGGTCGCTGGTAAGCGAGGCGAGGATCTTTCCACCCATGATGTGATAATCATGTTTGACCGAATTGCTGATGTAAGCGGGAAGCATGACATCGACTTCTCCTGATTCGACGGCCTTGTATCCCTTTCTCTGATCCTGATAGCAGATGAACTCGACTTTCAGATTATCTTCCAGCTTCAGCTTTTTGATGATTTCCCTGACTGCTTCGATGCATGCGCCGGTCGGGTTGCCGTTTCTATCCAAAGAAGAAAAAGGCAGGTATTTATCGAAAAAACCGACGCGCAAAACTTTGTGATTTGCGAGCCATTCCTTTTCCTCCGCCGTCAGATTGTAGCACAATATCGTGTCGGAAAAATACCGTTCCTGAATTCTGGAGAAATAGAAAAGGTCGTTGTTCAGCACTTTGTCCTGCGCGGAATTGATGTCTTCGATCAGATCGGGTCTTGCTTTGTTTGCGACAAGATAATAGGCGGAAGAGCCAATCTTTTCGATCGCAGAGATGCTGGGCTTCGCCAGCATGTTTACTTCCAGATCCAGATCAAGATTGCCGGCAATCAAATCCGCTTCTTTGTCCGGAATGGATTTGTATTCGATGAACTTCAAATCCACGTTTTTCTTTTTGCACCATTCCTTCAGGAGTTCAATCTGCAGTGTTCCTATTGTGACGCCAACAGTCTTGCCGTTCAGAGTCGTGAGATCACCGGGCGTGATAGATGCATTCCGGTTCGATGCGTACAGATAGTAGTATTCTTTTGCCATCGGTTCGTCCGGGAACAGGATCTCTTTCGCGCGCTCCTCCGTAAAACTGATGTCATACATGAGATCGACTTCACCCGCAAGGAGCGCTTCCACGCTGGAGGAAAAACTGTCGCAGTAAACATATTCGATATCCCATCCCGCATAGGCTCCGATGGTCTGAATATACTCGTAGGCGTATCCCGATACCGGATGGTTGTGTTCATCCAACACCATCTGTCTTTCAAAACTGGTGCAAGGGACTCGAACAACCTTCTGAGGTTTTCTTTCCGCGCCAAAAACGGCTCCGGACAAAAGGAAAAGCATCATGCAAAAAACCGTGACGGAAC
>ONQZ01000046.1 GCA_900320095.1 uncultured Lentisphaerota bacterium | reverse complement strand
TCTGTCCGCCAGCACCGGGTGCGCCAGCGCCGGGTCCGCCCGCGGGTCTCTGTCCGCCAGCGCCGGGCGCGCCGCCCATACCCATACCGCCGAAGCCGCCCATGCCGCCCATGGCGGGTGCGCCGCCGGGAGCAGCACCGCCGGGAGCGGCGCCGCCGGCCGGAGCCTGCGCGGAAAGTGATGTTGCGAGGAAGATTGCCCCTGCGAGGATCGAGCAGGAGACAACAGCCGATTGGACATAACGATTCATAAGAACTCCATTATGTTTGGGGGTTGATAAATGAGGAGGTTGTTTGTCGTTTTTGATGAACTCGAACACATTTTTGAGCGAATTATAACACTCAAAAGTGCATTTTCAACGATAGTATACCACCCATCCGGGCAAAAGTCAAGTTAGTTCACGTAAAAATATCGGCTTTATTGATTGATTTCCTAAAATGAAGAGTATTTAACGTGTTTTTTGGTCTTTCGGATTATTTAGTTTATTCCAATATTGGGTCCCTCGAAGGACAGTTTTCCGGGATAAAAAGGCGGAAAATCGGACTTTTTTCGTTCCCGTGCTTGCATGATGCGCGCACACGTGATATATTAGATGGTAATCATTCTTCAACAGCAAACAGAGGGACGGAATCGCAATGGAAACACGTGTGGCGGTATTGGCGATCCTCGCGGAGAGTTTCGACTCCGCGGAGCAGATCAACGCGCTCCTGCACGATTTCGGACCGTACATCGTGGGCCGCATGGGCCTGCCCTACCGAGAAAGGAACGTCAACGTCATCAGCATCGTGATCGATGCGCCGCCGGACAGGATCAATGCTCTTGCCGGAAAACTCGGCCGCATCGAAGGAGTCACGGCGAAAGCCGTCTACTCCAACGTCATAACAGCTCACTGAACCCGCTTTCTGCACGATCGAACCGGGTTCAAACAATAAGATCAAGCATATTCCCCTGACGCCGAAAAGCTCTTTTGAGGCGAAAGACCGGACATGCGGCATCAGAACGGACCGCGCGAACGCATCAGCTCCGCGCATTCCATCCGATCAAGCACACAGCCGGATCCTTCAGGGGATCGCGGCTGTTTTTTTTATTGCTCTACGACAGAAGAGAACTTGCACCACAGTGTCCGTGCGAAGCCGGACACAACTACAGTGGAGGACATGTCCTCCCGGAAACCGCAGGAAACGCGCATGAACGCACAAAAACGACAGAACGAGCTCAGGATCGACCGCCTGAACGCGGAGAAACGCCTCCCTCGCAAGGAGTGGACGGCGCTGCTCTCCACGTGGGACGACTCCGACCGCGCATACGCCGCCGGGATCGCCCGCGGGCTCGCGGACGCCCGGTTCGGGCACAACGTCTTCGTGCGCGGCATCGTGGAGTTCTCGAACGTCTGCCGCAACGACTGTCTGTACTGCGGCATCCGCAAGTCCAACCTGAACTTCGAGCGGTACCGTCTGACCGAGGCGGAGATCATTGAGTGCTGCGACGCCGGATACGAATACGGATTCCGTACGTTCGTGCTTCAGAGCGGCGAGGATGCGTCCTGGCCGCCGAATCGCCTCGCCGCGCTGGTCCGCACGCTCAAGACGAATCACCCGGACTGCGCCGTGACGCTGTCCGTCGGCGAGCTGGAACGCGACGAGTATCAACTGCTGTTCGACGCGGGCGCGGACCGTTATCTGCTGCGGCACGAGACCGCCGATCCGGAGCATTACGCGAAACTCCACATGCCGAATCAGAGCTGGGAACGCCGCATGCAGTGTCTGCGCGACCTGAAAGAGATCGGATTCCAGACCGGATGCGGATTCATGGTCGGCTCACCGTACCAGACGCCCAACACGCTCGCGAAAGATATGGAGTTCATTACGGAGTTCCGTCCCGCCATGATCGGTATCGGCCCGTTCATCCCCCACTGCGACACGCCGTTCAGGGACGAGCCCGCCGGGCGCGTGGACCTCACGCTGTTCCTGCTGAGCCTGTGCCGCATCCTCCATCCGGACGTGCTGCTGCCCGCCACGACCGCGCTCGGCACCATGGACCCCGCCGGACGCGAAAAGGGCGTGCTCGCCGGAGCGAACGTCATCATGCCGAACCTGTCGCCGGAACAGGTCCGCGCGAAATACATGCTTTACAACAACAAGACCGCGGTCGACGTGGACACGCACATCACCACGTCGGATCTGCAGGCGCGCCTGCGGAAGATCGGCTACACGATCAAGGTGAGCCGCGGGGATTACGGAGAAACGTCATGCTGAAACTCGCATTCTACGGAAAAGGCGGCATCGGGAAATCCACGACCGTATCGAACCTCGCCTCGGCGTTCGCCGCGAACGGCCTCAAAGTCATGCAGATCGGGTGCGACCCGAAGGCGGATTCCACCGCGTCCCTGCACGGCGGCGCACGCATGCGTTCCATCCTCGACCTCGTCCGCGAACGCAACAACGATTTCATGCTCGGCGAAATGGTCCGCGAGGGCGACGGCGGCGTGATCTGCGTGGAGGCGGGCGGCCCGACGCCCGGACTCGGCTGCGCCGGACGCGGCATCATCACCGCCCTCGAAAAGCTTCAGGAGAAGGGCGCGTACGAGGTGTACAAGCCGGACGTGGTGCTGTACGACGTGCTCGGCGACGTGGTCTGCGGCGGATTCTCCATGCCGATGCGCAAAGGCTACGCCGACCGCGTGTTCATCCTCACCTCGGGCGAGACCATGTCCGTCTACGCCGCCGCGAACATCGCCATGGCGGTGAAGAATTTCCGGGGGCGCGGCTACGCTTCGCTCGGCGGATTCGTGCTGAATCGCAGGAACGCGCCGGACGAAGATGCGAAGGCCGCGAAACTGGCAGTGGATTTCGAATCGTCCGTGGTCGGCGCGCTCGACTGGAGCGAGACCGTCCAGCAGGCCGAACAGCTCGGGAAGACCGTCGTACACGCGTTCCCGGACAGCCCGATGGCGGCGCAGTACCGCGCACTCGCGGACGCCGTGCTCGCCGCCGCCCGGAAAGGAGACGCTTCATGCTGAAAAAACTGAACGGCGCAGACGACATGACCGGGGCGGAGGTCGCGATCCGCGACGCCGAATTCCCCGTGCCGTTCGTCTCCGGCCTCGAATACAACGCCCCCGCCCGTGGGCCGTGGAACATCGTCCACACGGGCATGCTGATCCCCGAGTCGCACCAGGTGTTCGCCTGCGCGCAGGGCTGCCTCCGCGGCGTGATCCTGACCGCCGCCGAAATGATCGCCATGGACCGCATGTCGTGGATCTCCGTGGACAAAAACGACCTGTTCGACGGCTCGCTGGAACGCAATATCGTGGACGGCACGGCGGAGATCATCCGCAAGCTCCCGAAGAAACCGCGCGCAATCCTGCTCTTCATCAGCTGTGTGCACCTCTTCGCCGGATGCGATTTCGAGGTCATGCTGGACGAACTCCGCGCGATGTTCCCGGACATCGACTTCATCGACTGCTACATGAATCCGACCATGCGGAAAAGCGGCCTCACGCCCGACCAGCTCATGCGCCGCCAGCTCTACGCGCCGTTCATGCCCTGCCCCGCCGACAAAAACGCCGTGAACCTCATCGGCAACGACCGTCCGACCGACGAGTCCAGCGAACTGGTGTGGCTGATCCGCGCCGCCGGACGCGAACTCCGCGACATCACGCTGTGCAGGACCTACGACGAATACATGCGCATGGCGAAAAGCGCGCTGAACATCACCTATCTGCCGACCGCCGCGGCGTCCGGCGACGCGCTCGAAAAACGCCTCGGACGCAGGCATCTCTATCTGCCGCTCTCCTACGATCTCGACGAGATCGAACGCAACTTGGCGCGTTTCGCCAATGCACTCGGAATTGACACGCCCGACTGGACCGATGCGAAACGGAACGCCCTCCGCGCGCTCGAACAGGCGAAAGACGTCATCGGGGACACTCCGGTCGAGATCGACTACACCGCCACGCCGCGCCCGGTCGGACTCGCCGCGCTCCTCGCCGAATACGGGTTCCGCGTGAAGCGCGTCTACACCGACGCCATGATCGAGGAGGAACGCCCCTCGTTCGAACGTCTCCGCGAACTCGCGCCGGACCTGCTGCTGACCGCCACGGTCAATGTGAAGATGCGGTTCGCGGGCAAGGGCGTCCACGAATCCGGCGACGTGCTGGCGATCGGGCAGAAAGCCGCGTATTTCAGCGGCACGAAACACTTCGTGAACATCGTTTCCGGCGGCGGCATGTACGGATTCGACGGCATTGCGCGTCTCGCGCAGCGCATGATCGAGGCCGCAACGCACGAACAGGACACTGAGGCTGTGATCCAGCACAAGGGCCTCGGATGCAGGAGCTGCTTATGAAACAGACCGCCAGAATCATCTCCATCCATGCGGCCGACACCTCCGGCGTGTGCTCCATGCTGTACGAACTCGGCGGCATGGTCGTCGTCCACGATGCCTCCGGCTGCAATTCCACCTACTCCACGCACGACGAACCCCGCTGGTACCGTCAGGACAGTATGATCTACATCTCCGCCCTCACGGAGGCCGACGCGATCCTCGGCAACGACGAAAAGCTCATCGGCGACGTCGTGTCCGCAGCAAAGGACCTCTCGCCGCGCTTCATTGCGCTCTGCGGCGCGCCCGTCCCGCTCCTCGCCGGAACCGATTTCCCAGCCATCGCCGCCGAGGTCGAATCCCGCACCGGCATCCCGGCGTTCGGGCTTCACACCAGCGGCATGCGTTCCTACCTCGCCGGAGCTTCCGAAGCGCTGAAAGCCGTCGTGTCGAGGTTCTGCACCGACGCCCTGCCGCGCACGGACGCGCCGTCCGCGAACATCATCGGCGCGACCCCGCTCGATTTTTCGATCAACGGCACGGTCGAATCCATGATCGACTGGCTGAACAGATCCGGTTTCGAGCTCGTCTCCTGCATGGCGATGGGCAGCACGCTCGACGACATCCGCCGCGCGTCCGCCGCCCATGTCAACCTCGTCGTGTCCTCCTGCGGACTCGCCACAGCCGAACTCCTCCTCGAACGTTTCGGCACGCCGTGGGTCGCGGGCGTCCCGGTCGGAAAGAAATTCCCCGCCGTGCTCGCTTCCGCGCTGAAGACCGCGGCGAAAACCGGCGAATGCGCCCTGCCCTGCGCGGAGCGCGACGCATCTTCACCAGTCAAAAAACTCGCCATCCCCGGCGAAACGATCTTCTCCGGCTCGCTCGCCGCCGCGATCGAATCCGACCTCGGCGCGCCCTGCCGCGTGCTGTGTCCGCTGGAGGCGGAGGACCGTCTGCTCGCGCCCGGCGACATCCGCATCTTCGACGAGGACGCCGCCGCGGAAGCATTCGCCGCATCGTCCGTCGTGATCGCCGATCCGATGTACGCGCCGGTCTGCCCGCCGGACGTCCCGTTCCATCGGCTCCCACACGAGGCGTTCTCCGGCAGATGCTATCGCAAAGAATCCCTGAACCTGATCGACCGTCCCCTTCCCTGGAGGTTTTAACATGCTGAAACTCGCGATATACGGCAAAGGCGGCATCGGCAAGTCGACCGTGACATCCAACCTCGCGGCGGCGTTCGCGCGCCTCGGACGCAAGGTCATTCAGATTGGCTGCGACCCGAAAGCCGACTCCACCATCAACCTGCTCGGCGGCGATCCCGTGATCCCCGTCATGAATTTCCTGCGCGAACACGACCGCGAGCCCGAACGCATCGGGGAAATCGCGAAGACCGGATTCGGCGGCGTGCTGTGCATCGAAACCGGCGGCCCGACCCCCGGCCTCGGCTGCGCCGGACGCGGCATCATCACAACGTTCAGCCTGCTCGCCGACCTCAGATTGTTTGAAACCTACAAACCCGACATCGTGCTGTACGACGTGCTGGGCGACGTGGTGTGCGGCGGATTCGCCGCCCCGATCCGCGAAGGATACGCCTCGCAGGTGCTGATCGTGACCTCCGGCGAGAAAATGGCGCTCTACGCGGCGAACAACATCAACAGCGCCGTGCACAATTTCGAGGACCGCGGCTACGCCTCCGTGCGCGGCATCGTGCTGAACCGCCGCAGCGTCGACCGCGAGGAGGAGAAAGTGCGCGCCTTCGCGGACGCGAACAACCTCCCGATCGTGGCGGACATCCCGCGCAGCGACGACATCATCCGGTACGAGGACATGGGCAAAACGGTCGTCGAGGGCGACCCGGAACTCGACGTCAGCAAACGCTTCCTCGCGCTCGCGCAGCTCCTTCTCGACGAGGAGAATACTTCCGCATGAACCACGCGTACTCCATCACGGCGGCCGAACTCGCGGCGCGCGGCAGGGACGACATCCCGCCCGAACTGCTCTCCTCCGCCCATCTCATCTACAGCTCCCCCGCCACGCTGGCGTTCAACTCACCCGGCGCGCAGGGATTCGGCGTGAAACGCGCCGGCCTCGCCGTGCCCGGATCCGTGATGCTGCTGGTCGCCCCGGCCTGCTGCGGACGCAACACCTCCGCGCTCGGCTGCGAGGCCGCCCTCGCCGAACGGTTCTTCTACCTCATGCAGGACGACACGGACATCGTGACGGGGCGGCATCTGGCGCGCATCCCGGAGGCCGTGAAGGAAGTCTGCGATTCCTGCGCGGTGCGTCCGTCCGCGGTCATGATCTGCATCACGTGTGTGGATGCCCTGCTCGGCACGGACATGGAACGCGTCTGCCGGAAGGCTTCGGACTATGCCGGCGTCCCGGTCGTGCCGTGCTACATGTACGCGCTGACCCGCGAAGGACGCCTGCCGCCGATGGTCTCCGTGCGGCGTTCGGTCTACTCCCTGCTTCAGCCGCGCGAAAAAGTCCCGACCTCGGTCAATATCCTCGGCTTCTTCTCGCCCCTGCGCGACGACACCGAGCTGTACACTCTGTTGCGCGCCGCCGGAGTCCGCGCGATCCGCGAAATCTCCCGTTGCGCAGACTACGAAGAATACCAGAAAATGGCCGAAGCGAACTTCAATCTTGTGCTCAATCAGGAGGCGCGCCACGCCGCCGCCGATTTGCAAAAACGTTTGGGGATTCCCTCCGTCGAACTCGCCCGTCTCTACCAGACGGACAAGATTGCGAACCAGTACCGTCTGCTCGGTCAGGCCGTCGGCGCGGAGTTCGACGATGCACCTTACCGAGAACAGGCAGAACAGGCCATTGTCAATTTCAAAAACACCTTCGGACACCGCACGTTCGCCGTGGGCGAATGGCTGAACGCCGATCCCTTCGAGCTTTCGTTGTCGCTGATCCGCAACGGTTTTGCCGTCTCCGAAATCTTCGGCACGGTCGGCGAATCCAATTTCATCTACGTGAAGAAGATCGCCGCGCTCAGTCCGGATACGAGAATCTATTCCAATCTCTCCCCGTCCATGATGTTCTACGACGGCGCGGACGCGCAGTGCGATACGGTCATCGGACGCGATGCGATGTACTATCATCCTGCGCTGCCCGGCGTGGCATGGAACGACGAACACCAGCCGTTCGGGTACGCCGGAGTCGCCGCGCTCTTCGACGAACTTAACAAAGCCTTATCCGGCGGAATGGGGGCCGCACGATGAAAAGCCTGCTGAAACATCTTTCGCCGTTCGCGCCGGACCAGTCCGGAGCTGTTTCCGCGCTCTTCGACTTCGGCGGACTCATCGTGATCTGCGACGCCGGCGGCTGCACCGGAAACATCTGCGGATTCGACGAACCGCGCTGGTTCATCCGCAGGAGCGCCGTCTTCAGCGCCGGACTCCGCGACATGGACGCCATCCTCGGCCGCGACGACAAGCTCGTCGCCAAGCTCCAGTCCGCCATGGACGGCTCCGGCCTCAAGTTCTCCGCCATCATCGGCACCCCGGTCCCCGCGATCATCGCGACCGATTTCAAGGCGCTGAAACGCATGGCGGAGAAGCGCACTGGACTGCCCGCGATCACGGTCCCGGCGACCGGGACGCGTCACTACGACCGGGGTGCGTCCGATGCCTGGCTGGAGCTTTTCAAAACGTTTGCAACTGAAAAACTTGATATTGATCCCGGCACCGTCGGCGTCCTCGGAGCTTCGCCGCTGGATTTCCCGGCGCTCGATGCCGGAAACCTGCTGTCTGATGCAATAAAAAAGGACGGCTGGAAGTCCGTGAAATGCTATGGCATGGGCGCTGGCCTCGACGACGTTAAAAAAGCGTCTTCCGCCGCGAAAAACATCGTCGTGTCGCCCGCCGGACTCGCCGCCGCGAAGCATCTGCAAAAGACCTTCGGCACGCCGTACGAAGTGCGCTGTCCGTGGCTGCCGGAACAGGTCCTCGACGCCCTCCCCTCGCTCGCGGGGGAAAAGACGCTCGTGATCCATCAGCAGGTCGCCGCAAACGCCGTCCGCGATGAAATTCTGAAGCATGATGCCGCCTCGCATGTCGACGTCGCGTCCTGGTTCATTATGGAACTGGAATTCATGCGCGCAAACGACTTCCATATTGAGAGCGAAGAGGCATTCATCGAGGCGGTCGCAAACGGCGGCTACGACGCGATCGTCTGCGACAGCCGTTTGCGCGTCGCCCTGCCCCGGACGCAGACATTCAACATCATTGACTTCCCGCATTTCGCCGTCTCCGGACGGCTTCTCGACGAGGTGAAATAAGATGAATCCTGCCAGCGTTTCCACCACGGTCTTCCGCATCTACGGCGTCGTCCAGGGCGTCGGGTTCCGTCCGTTCGTCAGCCGGATCGCCGTCCGCGCCGGGCTGACCGGCAGCGTCGCGAATAAAGGTTCCTATGTGGAGGTCCACGCGCAGGGAAACGAGGAAGCAATGAAAGACTTCCGCCTCGCGCTCGAACACGAGGCCCCGCCCCGGTCCGCGATCCTGAAGATCGATTCGCGCGTCCGCATGGAGCCGCCGTATCCGTCGTTCGAGATCATTGAGAGCGAACACGAAACGGGCGACATCTTCGTCTCGCCGGACATCGCCACGTGCGATTTGTGCAAACAGGAGCTGTTCGACGTCACGAACCGCCGGTATCTGCACCCATTCATCAACTGCACCGCGTGCGGCCCGCGCCTGACCATCCTCGACGCCATGCCGTACGACCGCGAACGCACCAGCATGGGCTATTTTCCGATGTGTCCGCAGTGCGAGGCCGAATACACCTCGCCGGAGTCGCGCCGCTACGACGCCCAGCCGGTCTGCTGTCACGACTGCGGCCCGGAGGTCTACCTCATCGGGCGCCCCGAACGCAACGGCAAAGCCATCACCGCCGCCCGCCGCGCGATCCTCGAGGGGAAGATCGTCGCCGTCAAGGGCATCGGCGGATTCCATCTGTGCTGCAACGCCCGCGACGCCGTGGCGGTGGCGCGTCTGCGCGAGCTCAAGCACCGTCCCATGAAACCGTTCGCCGTGATGATGGATTCGCTGGAGACGGTCCGCCGCGAGTGCGTAGTCCTGCCCGGTCTGGAGGAGATCCTGGACGGCCACCAAAAACCGATCATCCTGCTCAGAAAACGCCCCGAAAGCGCGCTCCCGGACGTCCTCGCGCCCGGCAATCCGACGCTCGGCGTGATGCTGCCGTACGCGCCCGTCCAGATGCTGCTCTTCCATTTCAACGACGACCTGACCATGCCCGACTGCCTCGTCATGACCAGCGGCAACGTCTCCGGCGCGCCCATCTGCCGCAGCGACGAGGACGCGCTCGCCGAGATCGCCGGATTCTGCGACGTGATCCTGTCCCACAACCGCCGGATCCGCCTCCGCGCGGACGACTCGGTCATGGACTGGCTCGACGGCCATCCGTACATGATCCGCCGGTCGCGCGGCTACGCGCCGCTTCCGTTCTTCGTCTCCGGCGACTTCCGCGGGCAGGTGCTCGGCATCGGCGGCGAGCTCAAAAACACTTTCTGCCTCGCCAACGGCGGTCTGTTCTACCCCTCGCCCTACATCGGCGACATGGAGGACCTGCGCACGGTCCGCGCCCTGCGCGAATCGGTCGCGCGGATGTCCGAACTGCTCGAAATGAAGCCGGAGCTCGTCTGCTGCGACCTGCACCCGAAATACAACTCGTCCGCCGTCGCATCCGAACTCGGCATCCCCGTCCTGAAAATCCAGCACCACTTCGCGCACGTGCTCTCCTGCATGGTCGAAAACGACTTCACGGACGAGGTCGTCGGCGTGTCGTTCGACGGCACCGGATACGGCACGGACGGCACGATCTGGGGCGGGGAATTCCTGCGCGCCAGACCTGACGGCTTCACCCGCGCCGGATACATCAAACCGTTCCTTCAGGCGGGCGGCGACGCCTCCGCGCGCGAAGGCTGGCGCATTGCCGTTTCGATGGTCAATGCGCTGTTCCCAGCCGAAGAGGCGGAAAACATCGTCGCCGCGCTTGACCTCTGCGCGCCCGGCGTCTACAAGTTCCAGAAGAACATGCTGGACCGGAAACTGAACTGCGTTGTCTCGACCAGCGCGGGGCGTCTCTTCGACGCCGTCAGCGCGATCCTCGGCATCCGCAAATCCTCCACGTTCGAGGGCGAGGCATCCATGGCGCTCCAGTTCGCCGCGGAAGCCTGGCTGGAACAATATCCGGAAGAGGCGGATAGAACCCTGTCCTGCCCGCCGCCGGAACGCGATCCATCCGGCGCACTCATCATGCCGACGGATGCGCTTATGCATGACATCATTCTTGCCCGCCATGCCGGCTGCGATTCCGGCATACTCGCGTACATGTTCCACAACTCGCTCGCGGCCATGATCGCGAAGACCTGCGAGCTCATCCGCGAAGAGTCCGGCCTGAACACCTGCGCGCTGACCGGCGGCGTGTTCCAGAACCGCCTGCTGACCACACTTGTCGCTGACCTGTTGCGGACTGCGGGATTCCGCGTGCTGCTGCACGGCATGATCCCGCCCAACGACGGCGGCATCGGCGCGGGCCAGGCGTTCGCCGCCATGTACCATCTGAACAAAACAAACAGAACCCCAACCCAACATTCATCCATATCACATTCCCCCATACAAACACAAGGAGACGGCTTATGTGTGTAGGTCTTTCCGCAAGAGTAGTCAGCATTGAGGACGGCACCGCCCTCATCGACGCGTCCGGCGCGAAACGCAGAGTTTCGGCGGACCTCATCGACGATCTGGAGCCGGGCGATTACGTCATGGTCCACGCCGGCGTTGCCATCGCAAAGATCACGGACACGGACGCGGACGAATCCCGCAAGATCATGGAGTCGCTTGATGGAAACGGCGAAACAGATCATTGAGTCCTACGACGGGCGCAAACTCCGCGTCATGGAGGTCTGCGGCACCCACACGCACGAGATCTTCCGTCTCGGCATCCGCCGCATCCTGCCGCCGCAGATCGAGCTCATCTCCGGCCCCGGATGCCCGGTCTGCGTGACGCCCGCCGGGTACATTGACGAGGCCGTGATGCTCGCGCTCGAACACGGCGCGGTCATCTGCACGTTCGGCGACCTGATCCGCGTGCCCGGCTCGGAAATGAGCCTCGCGGGAGCGCGTTCCAAGGGCGCGGCGGTGAAGACCGTCTATTCGCCGCTGGACGCGGTCGACTTCGCGCGGGAGAACCCGGACAAACAGGTCGTGTTCCTGGCGGTCGGGTTCGAGACGACGGTCCCGGCTGCATGTCTGGCGGTGAAGAAGGCCGCCGCCGAAGGGCTCGCGAACTTCTCGATCCTCGGCGCGAACAAGACCATGCCGAACGCGTACAAGGCACTGAAAGGCAGCGCGGACGCGTTCCTGTACCCCGGCCATGTGAACGCCATCACGGGGACCGCAGTCTGCGAGGACCTCGTGAAGCTCGGCGTGTCCGGCGTCGTGGCGGGATTCACGGCCGACGAGATCCTCACCGCGCTCGCGGTCATTATTCGGTTGTCCGCCTCAGCCCCAGGCGAACCGTTCTTCCGCAACTGCTATCCGCGCGTGGTGCGTCCCGAGGGTTCGCCCGCCGCGCTAAAGTTGATGGACACGGTCATGGAGCCGTGCGACGCGGAGTGGCGAGGGCTCGGCGTGATCCCGATGTCCGGCCTGAAGCTCCGTCCGGCGTTCGCCGCGTACGATGCCCGCCTGAAGTTCAGCCTGCCGCCCGTCGCGGGCCGGAGCAATCCCGCCTGCCGCTGCGGCGAGGTGCTTCAGGGCAAATGCAAATCCACCGACTGCAAACTTTTCGGGACCGCATGCACCCCGCTCCATCCGGTCGGGGCGTGCATGGTCTCCAACGAAGGGGCGTGTTCCGCCTACTACCAATACGGAGATATTCTCAATGGATAACAATATGAATGCCAACGATTTCGTCACACTCGCCCACGGCGCGGGTGGACGGCAGACCGCCGAACTCATCGACCGCGTCTTCAAGGCGCATTTCTCCAACCCGGATTTCACCGGCGACGACGCCGCGGTCCTGCCCGTGGACGCAGGAAAGATCGCGTTCACCACCGACGGCTTCATCGTGTCGCCGTTCGAGTTCCCCGGCGGCAACATCGGCAAGCTCAGCATCTGCGGCACGGTCAACGACCTCGCGTGCATGGGCGCGAAACCGCTCTACCTCGCCTGCGCGTTCGTGATCGAGGAGGGATTCCCCCTCGCCAAGCTCGAAGAGATCGCCGCCGCCATGAAGAAGACCGCCGACGAGGCCGGAGTCCGCATCGTGGCGGGCGACACCAAGGTCGCGGGCAAAGGTCAGGTCGACCACGTCTTCATCACTACGACCGGCGTCGGACAGCTCACCGAGGGCGTCCGAACCTCCGGCGCGTTCGCGCGTCCCGGCGACGCCGTGATCGTGACCGGCGACGTGGGCCGCCACGGCTGCACCATCCTGCTCGCCCGCAACGAATTCGAGATCGACGCGGACGTCACCAGCGACTGCGCCCCGCTCTGGGGCACCGTGAAGAGCATGATCGACGCCTCGCGCGACATCCATGTGATCCGCGACGCCACGCGCGGCGGCGTCGGCACCGTCCTGTACGAGATCGCCGACCAGAGCAAGGTCGGAATCCGCCTCAATTCCGCCGACGTCCCGGTCGCGCCCGAAGTACGCGGCGTCTGCGGCATGCTCGGACTCGAACCGCTTTACCTCGCCTGCGAGGGACGCCTCGTCGTCTTCGCGCCGAAATCCGAAGCGCCCGCCATCCTCGAAGCGCTCCGCAAGGGCCCCTACTCCGCCAGCGCCGCGATCATCGGTGAAGTCGTCGCCGACCATCCCGGCAAGGTCGTCATGACCACCGAGATCGGCGCGCAGTCGCTCCTGCCCCAGCCCGGCGGCGAGCTCCTGCCCCGAATCTGTTAACACCGCAAACAGTGTTCAAGTATTGCGCGGCTGCGCTCGCGCACATAGCCTTTCCCCGTCATGGATCAAACAGGATCCCGGCGGGGATTTTTTTGCAACTGCATCGGCAAAAACTACATGGTTTCGACCGGAAAACATCCGAAAACGGGCAAAAGATGTAGTTTTTAACATTTTATCGTTGTTTTTTTCCTTTTTTTCGTTTGACATTGGCGGGAAAGCATGTATTTTATGTTAGAACGAGCAAGAAGAACGTGCGCCGCCGCTGGTTTTTCCCTGTACGGCGCGACGTTCACGGAACCACACCATCATCCATGAACTTTTGTTATGTTTGAACTGCCAAAAAAATTCGACCGGGAATACAACGGTATCTTCCGCACTATCGGCCGCGACGTCTTTTCCACCGGCATCCTCAAAAAAGAAAACGTTTCGATCGACTGGAACGGCGGGTCCTTCCCGCTCTTCTCCGTCTCGGTCGTGCTCCGCGGACGCGGCACGTACGTTGACGAGGACGGCACGGAATACCCCCTGATGCCCGGCAAGCTTTTTTTCCGCATCCCGCACCGCAAGCACGCCACGTACATCGAGGAGAACAGCCGCTGGCTCGAGTTCTACATGTCGTGCCATTTCATGAGCGAGGACGCGGCGGATTACGGCGGGCAGCCGCCGCCCGACCACATGGAAGTTGACGAGAAGCGCGAAGGCTATCTGAAGCTGAAAAACATGCCCGGCCAGGACGACAACTGGATCTACTCCATGTGCAAGCACGTCTTCTGCATCAACACGCAGACGCCCGTGCGCGAGATCGACCTCTCCCTCGCGCTCCTCAACGAGTGTTTCGACTTCATCTCGTTCATGAACAACGAGACGAACCAGTCGAAGATCCCGCTGGAGATGTTCGCGCTCATCACGAAGCTCCTGAAGAGCCGCCGCGAGGATTTCTCCGACCGCATCACGTCCGAAATCAAGAAGATCATCCTCGAAAACCTCACGGACAACCGTTCCCTGCCCGAGCTCCTGAAAGACCTCCCGCTCAGCTACCCGTCCCTGCGCCAGCACTTCATGCGCGTGATGGGACACAACATCGGCGAATACCAGATCCAGTGCCGCATGGAGGAGGCCGTGAACATGCTCATGCGCGGCGTGAGCGTGAAGGAAACGGCGTTCAGCCTCGGCTACAAGGACCAGTTCTTCTTCTCCAAGCAGTTCCACCAGAAGCTCGGCTATCCGCCCAGCGCCATCAACCCGCTGAACCCGCGCGGCGTGAAGCGTTACCAGCCGAAGGACGCTCCCGCGGAGCCGGAACCCGTCAGCGTCACTCCGCCGCCCCAGGTAAAGGCATCCGCCCCCGCGCAAAAGGCGAAGAAAGCCGCGCCGAAGAAGTCTTCCGGCAGATCCGGCAGGTAACAAACAGCCATCCCGTGCGGCACTCTGGTTTAGCCGTACGGGATATCAATGATATAGATCGTTTTTTACAGGATCACTTCCATGACAGAAAACAGCCCCGTTTCGCCTGAGCCCGAAACCGCGCCGCAGCCGACCGTCGAACACGGATTTCTTCCGGAGGAAACTCGAACGCTTCAAGAGGAAGTCGACCTCTCCGCGCTGGACAGCGCAGGCACGCAGTCCGGACGCGTCCGCCGCTGGACGCAGAAACTGCTCGACCTCTCCCTGAGGAACCGTCTGCTGAACGTGCGCGACACGAAACAGATCATCCCCATCGCATGCACCGACATCACGGCGCTGGAGGATAAACTCGCCGCGGACGAGACCATCTCGCTGAACCCGCTTTCCAGTCTCCTGAACGAAAAAGACCTCCATGACTTGGAGATGCTCCGCGGAAGCGAAGTCAAGACCGAGATCAAGGCGCTGCTCGACGCCGAACTGGACCAGCATCGTCTGTGGAGCATCCTGCCCCCGCCGGATCTCAACAAGCACCTCGTCGCAGTCTACCGTCAGAGCAAGTCGGACCTGGAGGAAGGCGGCGTCAATACGCTCTTCCTCGCGGTCGGATTCCTGGAATGGAAGATTTCCGAGCGAGACGAAAAGACCTATCTCGCGCCCATTCTGTTGATCCCGATCCAGATCAAACGCAAATCCGTCGCCGAAGGATTCCGCATCTCCCGCCTCGACGAGGACACCATGATCAATGAAACGCTGCTGGAACTCCTCCGCAACCAATTCCGGATTACTGTCCCCGGCCTTGATCCGCTCCCCGCCGACAATTCCGGCGTGGACGTCGCACGCGTCTTGCATATCTTCCGTCAGACGCTCAAGGGCATGAAGGACTGGGCGGTCCGCGAGGAAGCCCGCATCGGACTTTTTTCATTCGGCAAGTTCATCATGTGGAACGACATGACGGTCCGTCAGGACGACCTCCGCAAGAATGCCATCGTCAATCATCTGATCGAGGGCGGCGGACTCTTCGACGACGGGATCGAAGTCTTCCCGCCGGAGGAGATCGCACAGCACCTGGACCTGAAAAACCTCTACTGCCCCATGAGCGCGGATTCCTCTCAACTGGCCGCCGTCGTCTACTCCGGCATGGGCAAGAGTTTTGTGCTCCACGGTCCGCCCGGCACAGGCAAATCGCAGACCATCACGAACATCATCGCGCACAATCTGGCGCTTGGCCGCCGCGTACTGTTCGTCTCCGAGAAAAAGGCGGCGCTCGACGTGGTCCACAACCGTCTGACGAAGATCGGGCTGAAACCGTTCTGCCTGGAACTTCACTCCAACAAGGCTGGCAAGACCGACGTACTGAAACAATTCTCTGAAGCGTTGCAGATACCCGAAAGCAATCCGCCTGCCGAATGGGACACCGTTATCGCGTCCATGGAGCAGACCCGCGAGGAACTGAATCGCTACGTCCGCGAGCTTCACAAGGTCTACCCCAACGGGCTCTCCGCGTACGACTGCTTCTCCCGGACGCTCTGTCTGACGGAAGCGCCCAATCCCGAGCTTGCGCCGGAAATCGACTTCCTGACGCAAAGCGGGGAAGACCGCGAGACCGCCGAACGTCTCGTCGCCGACCTCGCGATTGCTTTCCGCGGGATCACGCCGGACGCGCTGGACGCCCTGCGCATCCTGGATCCCGTCCCGTGGTCGCCCGTGCTGGAAAACGATATCTTGGAATCCGCTCGTTCACTCGTCTCCGCTTCGGACACACTGAAAGAGTCCTTTGCCGCAGTCGTGCCGCTGCTCAGGATGCCTCCGCACTCCGCGAACATTCCCGCCATCCGCAAGACCGCCGAACTCGCCGCTCTTCTCCCGTCGACGCACGACATCCCGGCGAAACTCGTCTGCGTGCAGTTTACGACACACGCGGAATTTCTGAAGACCTATCTCGCGAACGACCGCCGCCGCGCCGATCTGGAGGACAAACTGAAAGCATACCGTCTTGATACGTTCTCCCAGTACGATTTCCCCGGCATCGCCGCCCGCGTCGCAGAACACGACAAGGCGTTCTTTCTCGTCCGCTTCTTCAAGAACAATTCCATGCTGAAAGAACTTGCCGGACTGAAAAAGAGTGGCGGGACGAAGCTGACCGTGTCCGAGCTGAAAGCGCTGCTCCCCGACGCGGAGGAATATGCGAATCTGCTCCGCACGCTCGAATCCGGCCGCGCTCAGGCGGAAGACCTGCTCAGCGCGTACTGGAACGCCGGCTCGCCGGACTGGAACGCCGTGGAATCCATGCTGGCGAACGCGGAAACGATCATGGCGGTCGCTTCTCAGTTCGCGGACAGCGAATCGTTGTACGAAGCGCTCCGCGCCCTGCTCCCGGACGCGAAACGGAGCTTCGCCGAATATCTTCCCGCGATTCGGAAGCTTCAGGATGCGAACGACGGTTTCAAGACGGCGCTGGACGGTTTCGCCGCGCATGCGTCCGCCGCGCCAAGGTTGGACAACCTCGACACGCTCCGCAGCGCCGTGCAGGCGGTCATCGACCGCATCTCCGACCTGCGCGCCGGACTGCGCTACCTCGTCCTCGCGAAAGACGCGAAGGAACGCGGCCTCGCGAACCTGACCGCCGCGCTCGAAAACGGCACACTGGATCCGGCGGGATTCGCGGAGTCCTGCGGCGACGTCTTCGCCTCGGTCATGCTCGGACAGATCCTGACCGCGTCCCCGGTCCTCAGCCAGTTCGACGGCGCCACGCACAACGACCGAATCCGCAAGTTCTCCGAGCTGGACGACAAGTACACGGCGCTCGCACGCAGGATCGTCTTCGCGAAGCTCGCGGCATCCCTCCCGAGGCGGCGTTCCGGCCCCTGTCCCGAAGGCACCGAACTCGGCATGCTCAAGCGCGAATGCGAAAAGCGCGCCCGCCAGAAGCCCGTCCGCCAGCTGCTCGAACAGATCCCGACGCTCGCGCCGATCCTCAAGCCGTGTTTCCTGATGAGCCCGCTCTCCGTGGCGCAGTATCTCCCGCCCGACGCCGCCCCGTTCGACCTGATCGTGTTCGACGAAGCCTCGCAGATCCCCGTCTGGGACGCCATCGGCGTGATCGCGCGTGGCAGACAGCTGATCGTGGTCGGCGACCCGAAGCAGATGCCCCCGACCAACTTCTTCCAGAAGCAGGAGGCGGAGGACGCGGACGACGCCATGGAGGACGCCGGAGACCTCGAAAGCATCCTCGACGAATGCATCGCCGCCGGCGTCTACCCGACCTACCTCAACTGGCATTACCGCAGCCGCCACGAATCCCTCATCGCGTTCAGCAACCATTACTACTACGAAGACCGCCTGTTCACGTTCCCAGCCGCGACCTCGTCCGACCGCCTCGGCGTCCGCTTCGAGTTCGTCCCGGACGGCGTGTACGACCGCAAGTCCACGCGCACGAACCGCAAGGAGGCGGAGGCCGTTGTGAAGTACATCTTCGACCGGCTCGAACACTCGCGCAAAAAACGCTCCATCGGCGTCGTGACGTTCAGTCAGGCGCAGAAGGACCTGATCGAGGACCTGCTGGAGGACGAACGCGCGAAACACTCGGGGCTCGAGCCGTATTTCAGCGACAAAAACCCGGAGCCGCTCTTCGTGAAGAACCTCGAAAACGTACAGGGCGACGAACGCGACGTGATCCTGTTCTCCATCGGTTATGCCCCGGACGCCTCGGGCAAATTCGCCATGAACTTCGGCCCGCTGAACCGCCAGGGCGGCGAACGCCGTCTGAACGTGGCGATCACGCGCGCCAAGGAACAGGTCGTGGTGTTCTCCAGCATCCACGCGAACCAGATCGACCTCGCGCGCACAAGTGCAGTCGGCGCGGCGCACCTCAAATTCTTCCTCGACTACGCCGAAAAAGGCATCCGCATCCAGCACAGGAACGATGCGGGATCCGGCAAAAACGGCCTCGCCGCGCAGATCGCCGGATTCCTCGCCGAAAACGGCTACGAATCCGAGCATGATTTCGGCAGCTCCGAATACCGCATCGACCTTGCCGTCCGCAATCCCGACAAGCCCGAACAATACCTGCTCGCCATCGAGTGCGACGGCTCCTCCTACGCCGCCCAGCGCACTACGCGCGACCGTGAACATCTCCGTCCATCCGTTCTTCAATCCCTCGGCTGGCACACCTTCCGCGCCTGGAGTGTGGACTGGACATTCGCCCGCAAACACGCGGAACACGACCTGCTTCAGGTCCTCGACGAGCTCAAAAACGCCCCGGAGACGCCGGAACCCGAACCGGAACCCGAGCCGGAACCCGAATCAACGGAAACGGACGCGCCGGAATCCGACGCGAAAACCAATATGGAAAAACAGGAAGACGCGCCCCCTGCCCCGTCCGCCTCGCAGTTCAAAAAGGAATACTCGGTCTGGCGTCCCTCCGGACCGCTCAATCCCGATCTTTTCTACGAACCGGGATCCCGCGCGCTGATCCGGCAGCAGATTGAGGAGATCGTTCAGACCGAAGGCCCGATCTATGAAAGCCTGCTGAAGAAACGCATCACGAAGGCATGGGGATTTGCCCGCGCCGGAGGCAACATCGCCGCCGTCCTGCGCGAATGTCTCCCGGACGACCTGACCACGACCGCGAACGCCGACGAGCCGGTTTTCTGGCCGCGCGAAGTCTCGCCCGCCGAATACCGCGACTACCGCGTCTGCACGGACCGCGACAGCAGGCGCGCCATCGACGAGATCCCGCCGGAGGAACTCGCGAACGCCATGTATGAAGTTCTCGTCGACTTCGCCTCGTGCGACCGCGACGTGCTGTTCCGCGAGACGATCCGGCTGTTCGCCCTGAACACGCTCACAACGAAGGCGCGGCAGTATCTCGAGTACGCCATGACGGCGCTTCAGAATTCCGGCCGGATTTAGCCCATATTTATTATATGTTTGGAAAAACATCTCTCCCATGTAAAAAAGACAAAAACAAATAAAACTAGAAAAAATCCGAAAAAAGTCGAGAAACATAGTTGACTTTTGCGGAAAACGGGTGTAAAGTAAAAGCATTATGAAAACTTACGCGAACAAATCCTCTTACACTTTTTGGTGGCGCTGGTGGTAATTTCCGCCAGGGCTGGATTGTTTGCAACCTCTGAAAACAGACTCGCATGGCGGATCGATCACCCGATTGACCCGCCGCTTTTTTTGAGACCGCATCCGGACCTGGCAAGCCGGATGCTTTTTTTATGCCGCATCCGCGAAAATTCGAACAAATCCAAATCATCACATAACACAAAAAACAAACTCAGGAGAACACAATGAAAGAAACAACCCTGGAACAGTTCCGGGCGATGGCGGAGACCGGCGAAGTCGTGCCGGTCTGCCGCGAGATCCCCGGCGACATGGACACGCCGGTGTCCGTGCTGGAACGCTTCGTGCAGGACGACTGCATCGCGCTGCTGGAGAGCGTGGAGGGCGGCGAAAACCTCGGCCGCTACTCGTTCCTCGGCGTGAACCCGTACGGGATCTTCACGGTCGAGGACGGCGTGCCGTACCTGGAAATGCACGGCGAACGCCGCGCGCTGAGCTTCGAAGGCAATCCGCTGAACGCCCTCCGCGGGATCGTCGGCGGAAAAAAGGTGGCGCACGATCCCGAGCTCCCGCCCCTGCCCGGCGGCGCGATCGGGCGTCTGGACTACGAGGCGGCGGGGCTCTTCGAGGAGCTCCCCGCGCCGAAGGGCGGAAAAAGCGGCCGTCCTGTCTGCGCGTTCATGCTCACGAACGAGATCATCGCGTTCGACAACAAGCAGCACACGATCAAGGTGGTCGTGAACGTGGAGCCGGGGCATTTCTCCTCAACGGAAGAGGCCTACGCGAGCGCGACGCACCGGATCGCCGCGATCATCGACAAGATCTGCCGCCGCGCGGCGTCGCACCGGGATTATGTCTCCGACACGCACGTGGAGCTGAAACCCGAAATGAC
>ONQZ01000009.1 GCA_900320095.1 uncultured Lentisphaerota bacterium | reverse complement strand
GTCCGGATTCCGCTTACCAGCCATGCTTCGACGGCTTCGAATAAATTCGAGCGTATTCCCTTCTACACACAAAAAAGGTGTTTTGAAAAATCAGGACACTTTGTGCTTGTTTGCGCCATTGAAGCATCTTTTTGAAAAAATATGGGATAACTGTGCTTTTATTTGATATCTGTTTTTGATAGTTTCTCGACTGGTTGGAATCCCATAGAGCACAGACGGCAAAAGTCTGAATGCATCTGCGAGACACAAAAGGACGCGTTGCGTCCCGCTTCGCTGGGGGCCCGCGTTCGCGGGCCTCGGTGAATTCGTTTGCACGAGTTCGACAGATTACTTAAACGCGGGACGCGAACGGCAAGGCGAGGAGTGAGGGGCAAGGAGGGGGCGAACTGGTTCGTTTCACGAAAAAACTGTCAAGAATTCATGACAGATATGATTGTTTTGATGAATTGTGTCAACATTCCTTGACACAATTTGTTCCCCGTGCTATATTCGCGGACGGTAAGGAAGGAAACAGGTAAAGGGGAAGGGGGTTTGGAGACCGGACAGGTCCGTTTTGCGAAAAATCCTGTCAAAAATTGTCAGATTTTATCAGGATCGGAGAAAAAAGATTGCAAAAAAGGGGGTTGCGGTGTATATTAATTGGTTAGACATTCACACTCACATAACCTTTTTTCTTTTTAATCCAGGAGCTTTTTCCCATGAAAAACAGCTTGTTCGATCTCGAAGACCGCGTCATCGTCGTAACCGGAGCCGCAGGTGTGCTTGCGGGCGGGACCGCCCGTTATCTGCTCGAACAGGGCGCGAAGGTCGTGATGTTGGATCTGAAGCAGGAAGTCGTGGACCAGATCGTGGCCGACGCGAAGGCGACCATCTCCCCGAAGGTGTCCGGCTACGCGTGCAATGTGCTCGACCGCGACATGATCGAATCCGTGTATGAGAAGGTCATGGCGGAACACGGCCGCGTGGACGCGCTGGTGAACGGCGCGGGCGGCAACATGGCGGGCGCGATGGTGAACCCCGACCAGACCATCTTCGACCTCAAATTCGACCAGTACGAGAAAGTGCTCGACCTGAACCTGAAGGGCACGCTGCTGCCGACGATCGTCTTCGTGAAGGCGATGGCGGACCAGAAGAAGGGCGCGATCGTGAACTTCTCCAGCATGGCGGCGAAGCAGGCGATCTCCCGCGGCATCGGCTACTCGAACGCGAAGGGCGCGATCGACAACCTGACCCGCTGGCTCGCGATGGAGTTCGGCATGAAGTTCGGCGAGGGCCTCCGCGTGAACGCCATCGCCCCCGGATTCTTCCTCGGCAAGCAGAATCGCGCGCTCCTGGTAAACGAAGACGGTTCCTACACGGCGCGCGGCAAGCAGGTCGTCGCGAAGACCCCGATGGGCCGTTTCGGCGACCAGAGCGAGGTCTACGGCTGCATCCACTACCTGCTCTCCGACGCCGCCAGCTTCGTGACCGGCGCGATCATCCCGGTCGACGGCGGCTTCTCGTCCTTCTCCGGCATCTGACCATACACGCACCTCAGGAGACCATGCCATGCTGATGGAAGAATCGTTCCGCTGGTTCGGGCCGAACGACCCGGTTTCGCTTCAGACGATCCGCCAGACCGGCGCGACCGGCGTCGTAACCTCGCTTCACCAGATCCCGTACGGGGAAGTCTGGACCGTGAAGGACATCATGGCGCGCAAGGAGATGATCGAACGCGCCGGGCTGACCTGGAGCGCCGTCGAAAGCCTCCCCGTCCACGAAAATATCAAGACGAAGTCTGGCAACTACGAGGAACTGTACGAGAACTACCGCATCTCGCTCCGCAACCTCGGCAAGTGCGGACTCTCCGTCATCACCTACAACTTCATGCCCGTGCTGGACTGGATCCGCACCGACCTCAGCTACGAGCTGCCGGACGGCTCCCGCACCCTCTTCTTCCACCGCACGAAGTTCGCGGCGTTCGACATCTTCATCCTCGGCCGGAAGAACGCCGAGGCGGACTACGCGCCGGAGATCGTGGAACGCGCGAAAAAGCTCTTCGAAAGCATGTCCCGCGAGGAAGCCAAGCAGTTCGAGCTCGACATCGTCGACAACTTCCCCGGATTCAAGGGCGTCACGCTCGACGACGTCCGTGCCATGCTCTCCCGCTACGACAACATCGGCCGCGCTGAACTCAAGGCGAACCACAAGGCGTTCCTCAACGCCGTCTGCCCCGCCGCCGAAGAAGCCGGCTGTCAGCTCGTCATCCACCCCGACGATCCGCCGTTCGCGCTCCTCGGCCTCCCGCGCATCTTCAGCACGGCGCAGGACATCACCGAGCTGCTGGCGATGGACGCCAGCCCGGCGAACGGCATCTGCTTCTGCACCGGCTCGTTCAGCGGCCGCGCGGAAAACGACCTCGTGCCGATGTTCAAGAGCTGCGCCGACCGCGTCGGTTTCGTCCACCTGCGCAGCACCGAGCACACGCCCGAGGGCAATTTCTACGAGGCGAACCACCTGGAAGGCGTCGTGGACATGTACGGCATGGTCAAAGCCGTGATCGAAGAGCAGATCCGCCGCATCGAATCCGGCCGCAAGGACTGGCGCATCGTGATGAGGCCCGACCACGGACACGTGATCGCCGACGACCTCGACAAGAAGGCGACGATGATCACGCCCGGCTACTCCGCGCTCGGACGCATGCGCGGCCTCGCCGAACTCCGCGGCCTCGAATACGGCATCCTGCACGCGCTGTATCCGCAGTACCTCAAATACTGCACGAAGGAGGCATAGCCTCCACTGCGGTAGTGCCGGGCTTCGCTCCGGCACGGAGTTAATCATTCTAGGGCCCGGGTTTCAAAAACAGATCCCGGGTCCGTTTTTATACCGTGACAAACCGAAAACCATAGGGCAAAGGCAATATGACCGGACAAACATGGTCGGCAGTTTTTGGTTTTGGCATTTTCAGTCAGCCGCATCAGTATCAAGGACAACACTGAACGTCCAGCCCGGATATTGTGTTTCAAGTTTGGAAACGAGAGAATCACGAACTTGACATGCATCGGTTGAAAGATTTACAACAAGATCGAACATCACCGTGCGTGCCGCCTCGTCTCCCAGAAAACCATGTACCTGCAGGACATCAGGACACTGGCCGGCGATGGAATTGATGCTCTTGCTGATATCATCAAGCACCGGTGATGAGTCTGTCGAAGCATAAACGCCCAAGGTCAGAACAATCCCCAAACGTTCGAAAGCCAGCAATGCGAGGGATCGGGTGAGAGAATGTATTTCGCGGGCACACAGTCCGTCCGGGACTTCCACATGGGCAGAGCCGATTATGCGGGATGGTCCGTAGTTGTGAAGCGAAATATCATAGACGCCACGCACCCTTTTGTCGGAAAGGACGATCTCTTTCACCTTCGCCGTGAGCTCCTCGTCAGGACGGCTGCCGATAATCCCATGAAGCGGTTCGAGGAGGATCTCGACCCCGGCCTTGATAATGACCAGGGAAATGAGAACCCCAAGTATGCCTTCGAGTCTCACTTTCCAAAGAAGAGTCGCGATGGCCGCAAGAATTGTTCCAGTGGAAAGAATCGCATCAAAGTCATAAGAGAGTGTTCGCCTGGTTTCTATGCGTAATATGCCACAGACGGATGATTTGTCAAGAAGAAAACAAACAAATGTTCTATTTTTGTGGCGACAGGATTTGAAGTTGTGAGGCTGTCGAGTTCATATTGAGAGATGTTTAGGGTGAGTGTTTTATCGTTTCTTGGCTTTTGCCTCAAGAGCTTTCAGCAGGGATTCGGGGACTCGGCGTGGTCCGCGGACAGCATTGACTCCGTATTTGTTCAGCTCGGCAAACGTGAACTGCATCGGCTGATAACAATGCTTCCGACGAATCTTCATGACGCGATCCATTCGCACATTATCGTCACAGTACGGATACGGGATGTCTGTTTCCACGACCTGACACTGATACAGGATCGCCGAGACCGGAGCGCCGACATAAAGATAAACCGTGTCGTTCACGTTGATCGCCGTGCTCTGTTTCCACAGGATCGTGTGTTCTTTCTTAAACGCAGCCACCACATCGTAATATTTCGGATTGGCCGGGACCAGCCACACGCCGGAAACATCCTTCTGTTTTCCCTTTGTGAGCAGTGCCCGTGCGGCGGAGAGTTCCGTCAGAATGACCGAATCGGAAATGGAATTATCCAAAACCACTGAAACCCAGCTCTTGTGGTTCATGTGATAAGCGGGAATAAAGCCGGGAGTTCGGAGAAGCTCTTCGCCTCGTTCAATCCCCGCTCGAAATGTCAGGACATCACAGTGAGCGGAAGGATAGTGGACGCTCGTGCCGTCAACATTCATGATGATCGCGTACCATTTCCGGTTGTCTTTGAGGCGGAACACCCCGATTCCGGGATATCGTCCTTTCCATGGATCATCCGGCTCGTCGCCGAACATCCGAAGCAAGGCATCCGCAATGCGGTTCGCCTGTTCGCAGCAGAACAGTTTTCTGGCGAAACACTGATCCCGAATCTCCGTCATCCAAACGACACAGGCATCCCGGATACGCCGGACATAATCGCCATCGGCGCTCTCCACGTGGATCAGGGAATACTCCTCTCCGTCTTCCCAAATGGTGATTCGTGGCTTTCCCTGTTCGGTCCAGCGGAATTCCGCCTGAAACTTCCCGAACATGACCTCGCCCCGAAGAAGCCAGTCCGTCCCCGACCGGACAAAACCGTGCCGGGTCATCTTTTCCGGAACAGGACGATATTGCAGAAAGACATCAGATTCAAAGCTCATTTTGCGTTGACCTTTATCTGATAGGGATAAACGCTGCCTTGCATTTTGCGTCTATGTTTTTCGACATGATAATCCTTGCTTCCGATCAGAGAATCCGGTAATGCGGGATGATATCTTCGAACATTCCGTCCTTCTTCCGGAATCCGCCTGGGATCACGCCCAGCTGAACGAATCCGAGCTTGCGATAAAGAGCAAGAGCGCCTTCATTTGTCCTGACGACGGCATTGAATTGCAGGATGCGGAATCCGCATTCTTTTGCCCGACTCATGGAGTCGCGGACAAGCGTTTCTCCAACGTGATGTCCTCGCCATTTTGAAGCAACGGCATAACTGGCGTTGCAGATATGGCCACAGCGTCCGACGTTGTTCGGATGCAGGATATAGAGTCCGGCGATCTCTCCGGTTTCTTCGTGCCGGGCAAGCCCGGTAAACGTTTGCATGGAAAAGAACGCATCGCCGGATTCCGCCGTGAGCTCGTCCTCCTGGGGAAAGGCTATGCCGTCGCTGACAACCTCGTTCCAAATTGCGAGGCAGGCATCAATGTGTTCCGGCGAGTACGCTATTACCTGAAAGCTCATCTCAAAAACTCTCTGGTGGTTTATGATCCAATTCGTTGCACCATTCGTTTCCCCGCTTCGTACGCCTTTTGCAGGTCCTGTTCCCAATGTTGTTCGCGGTATTCCGCCTTGCCCTGCGAAGCCGCCGCCATTTCGTATCGGCTGTAGTCCATGACCTGCGTCGTGTTGCAGGCGACAATGCGTTCAACAGGCCCGAAACCGAGAGAAACGAGGTTCTCGATATACCGAGCTGAGGTTCCAGCTCCGGCAAGTATTCTTCCGTGGCATTCATGGTGTAGATGAACGTCGTCGGCATTTCCTTTGTCGTAGAAAGGCTGAAGTCGTTGTAGGAAAGCCACGGGAACACCACGCGTTCCAGAAATGCCTGGTTCTTTCCATTGTCTTTACCTCCGGGTGTTGTGTTTATGCTGCCGATTCTCAGCACAATATACACCCGTATGCGCGTGAAATCAAACTGGGAACAGGGAAAAAAGACAAATTCTTTATTCCAAATATACAAAACATCCAATCGCGTCAAAGCTGTGCCAATGCGACAGGATTTCGCGACATTTTGGCACAGTGAGACGCGCCGTGACATGCCGGAAAACGGCGGATTCCGGCGAAACGATTTTGCAAATGACTGCAAGACGAATTGTTTTTGAGAATCGCAAAAACTTGGCATCATGTATGCTTAATCCAAAGGCGAAGTCTCAAACAACAAACATCAAACCCTTTTCACAGAAAGGACAGTCACTATGAGCAAGATTCTCGGTATTGACCTCGGCACCACCAACAGCTGCATGGCCGTCATGGACGGCAACACCTTCAAGATCATTCCCAACGCGGAAGGCGCCAACACGACTCCGTCCGTCGTCGCTTTCACCAAGAACGGCGAACGCCTCGTCGGCCAGACCGCGAAACGCCAGGCCGTGACGAACCCGAAGAACACCATCTTCTCCGTGAAGCGTTTCATGGGCCGCAAGTTTAACGAAGTCCAGGAAGAGATCTCCCGCGTACCGTATAAAGTGGTCGCGAACAACAACGGCGACGCCTGCATCGAGGCGAACGGCAAGACCTACACGCCGCCGGAGATCTCCGCGATGATCCTCCAGAAGCTGAAACAGGACGCGGAAGCGTACCTCGGCGAGAAGATCACAGAAGCCGTCATCACGGTTCCCGCCTACTTCAACGACACGCAGCGTCAGGCCACCAAGGACGCCGGCCGCATCGCCGGTCTGGATGTCAAGCGCATCATCAACGAGCCGACCGCGGCCGCGCTCGCCTACGGCATGGACAAGCAGAAATCCGACGAACGCATCGCGGTGTACGACCTCGGCGGCGGCACGTTCGATATCTCCATCCTCGAGATCGGCGACGGCGTCTTCGAAGTGAAGGCCACCAACGGTGACACGCACCTGGGCGGCGACGACTTCGACAAGGTCGTCATGGACTGGATCGCCGATGAATTCCAAAAGGAAAACGGCGTCGACCTCCGCAAGGACCCGCAGGCGCTCCAGCGTCTGAAAGAGGCCGCCGAAAAGGCGAAGATCGAACTCTCCTCCAGCATGAGCTCCGACATCAACCTGCCGTTCATCAGCATGAACGCCGACGGCCCGGTGCATCTCCAGATGACGCTCACCCGCGCCCAGCTTGAAAAGCTCACCGATCCGCTGCTCGAACGCTCCAAGATCCCGTGCAACAACTGCCTGAGCGACTCCGGCCTCAGCAACTCCCAGATCAACGAGGTCATCCTCGTCGGCGGCATGACCCGTATGCCACGCGTCCAGGAAGTCGCCAAGCAGATCTTCAGCAAGGAACCGCACAAGGGCGTGAACCCGGACGAAGTCGTGGCGGCCGGCGCTGCCATCCAGGGCGGCGTGCTCAGCGGCAACGCCAGCCTCGGCGACGTGGTCCTGCTTGACGTCACCCCGCTGTCCCTCGGCATCGAGACCCTCGGCGGCGTCACCACCCGCCTGATCGAACGCAACACCACGATCCCGACCCGCAAGAGCCAGATCTTCTCCACCGCCGCCGACAACCAGCCCTCCGTCGACATCCACGTGCTCCAGGGCGAACGCGACATGGCGAAGGACAACAAGACCATCGGCCGCTTCCGCCTGGACGGCATCGCTCCCGCCCCGCGCGGCGTTCCGCAGATCGAAGTCTCCTTCGACATCGATGCGAACGGCATCCTGAACGTGACCGCGAAGGACATGGGCACCGGCAAGGAACAGAAGATCACGATCACCGCCAGCAGCGGACTCTCCGAACAGGATATCCAGCGCATGGTCAACGACGCCAAGGCGCACGAAGCCGAAGACAAGGCCGCCAAGGACAAGATCGAGGTCAAGAACCGCGCCGACTCTCTGGTCTACCAGACCGAAAAACAGCTGAAGGACCTCGGCGACAAGGTCCCGGCCAACGTCAAGCAGCCCGTCGAAGAGCTCATCGAAAAGCTCAAGAAGGACATCGAACGCGACGACACCGACGCCATGAAGGCCGATTCCAAGGCGCTCGAAGACAAGCTCATGGAGATCGGACAGGCCGTTTACCAGCAGCAACAGGCAGGCGGCGCCGCGGGCGCACAGCCCGGACCCGACGCCTCCGCGCAGGGCAAGAAAAACGACGACGGCGTGGTCGACGCCGAAGTCGTGGACGATTGAGCCGAAGATCGAGATTGAAACACAGGTAAGACAATCCTGAATCAATAACCCATAACAACCAATACTCAAGGGTGCCTCCGCGAACCTCAGCAAACAGCGGAGGCATCCGCACAACCAAACAAGGAGTCATGCAATCATGGCAAAAACGCAGAAAATCCAGCCCCTGGGCGATCGCGTCCTCGTGGAACCCGTCGAAGAAGTCGAACAGATCAAGGGCGGCATCTACATCCCCGACACCGCGAAGGAAAAACCCATGTCCGCGAAGGTCATCGCGCTCGGCACCGGCAAGCTCAACGACGACGGCACCCGTTCCAAATTCGACGTCAAGGTCGGCGACATCGTTCTGACCAGCAAGTACGGCGGAACCGAGATCAAGCTCAACGACAAAGAATACAAGATCCTCAGCTCCAGCGACATCCTCGCCATCGTCGGCTGACGCATCACCAATTAAACCGAAACATATCACAGGAGATACCATATCATGGCTGCTAAACAACTGCTTTTCAACGACGAAGCACGTCGTCAGCTTCTTTCCGGCGTCGAACAGCTCTCCGCCGCCGTCAAGGCCACCCTCGGCCCCCGCGGCCGCAACGTCGTCCTCGACAAGAAATTCGGCTCCCCGCTGATCACCAAGGACGGCGTCAGCGTCGCCAAGGAGATCGAGCTCCAGAACCCCTTCCAGAACATGGGCGCCCAGATGGTCCGTGAAGTCGCCAGCAAGACCAGCGACATCGCCGGCGACGGCACCACCACCGCCACCGTCCTTGCCGAGGCCATCTTCAAGCAGGGCCTGAAGAACGTCACCGCCGGCGCGAATCCGATGAGCCTGAAGCGCGGCATCGACAAGGCCGTCGAAGCCATCGTCGCCAAGCTCGACACCATCAAGAAGGACGTCAGCGAGAGCGAACAGGTCGCCCAGGTCGCCACCATCTCCGCCAACGGCGATTCCGAGATCGGCAAGATCATCGCCAACGCCATGGACAAGGTCGGCAAGGACGGCACCATCACCGTCGAAGAGGCCAAGACCATCGAGACCACACTCGACGTCGTCGAAGGCATGCAGTTCGACAAGGGCTACCTCTCCCCCTATTTCGTGAACAACGCCGAAGAGATGACCTGCTCCCTCGAGGACGCCTACATCCTCATCAACGAGAAGAAGATCTCCAACCTCAACGACATGCTCCCCGTGCTCCAGGCCGTCGCCAAGACCGGCAAGCCCCTGCTCATCATCGCCGAGGATGTCGAAGGTGAGGCGCTCGCCACGCTCGTCATCAACAAGATGCGCGGCACGCTGAACGTCTGCGCCGTCAAGGCCCCCGGCTTCGGCGACCGCCGCAAAGCCATGCTCGAAGACATCGCCATCCTCACCGGCGGCACCCTGATCTCCGAAGACCTCGGCATCAAGCTCGACACCGTCGGCCTCGACAAGCTCGGCAAGGCAAAACGCATCACGATCGAGAAGGAAAACACCACGATCGTCGAAGGCGCCGGCAAGCAGTCCGACATCCTCGCACGCGTCAACCAGATCCGCAAGCAGATCGAAGAGACCACCAGCGATTACGACCGTGAAAAACTCCAGGAACGCCTCGCCAAGCTCTCCGGCGGCGTCGCCGTCATCAACGTCGGCGCGGCCACCGAGACCGAGATGAAGGAGAAGAAGGCACGCGTCGAAGACGCCCTCCACGCCACCCGTGCGGCCGTGGAAGAAGGCATCGTCCCCGGCGGCGGCGTCGCGCTGCTCCGCGCGGTCAAGGCGCTCGATTCCCTGAAGCTCCAGGGCGACGAGGCAGTCGGCGCCGACATCGTCCGCCGTGCCGTCGAAGAACCCCTCCGCACCCTCGCCTCCAACGGCGGCTTCGAGGGCAGCGTGATGGTCAACAAGGTCCTCGCGGGCAAGGGCGCCGAAGGCTACGACATCGCCACCGGCGAATACGTCGACCTCCTCAAGGCCGGCATCATCGACCCGAAGAAGGTCACCCGCAGCGCGCTCCAGAACGCCGCGTCCATCTCCGGACTCCTCCTCACCACCGAATGCCTCATCACCGAGATCCCCGAGAAGGAAAAACCCGCGGTCCCCGGTGACGGCGGCATGGGCGGCATGGGCGGCATGGGCGGCATGATGTAATTCAGCCTCCTGCCCGGGGTATTTCCCCCTCGGATTTCGCGTCTCGCGTTTGCGAAAATGTCGAACTCGTGCAAACGAGTTCACCGAGGAGCGAAGCGACCCCAAAAACGCAAACAAACGAGCGGATCCCTGTTTCTTGGTTGGGCAGGGACCCGCTTTTTTCGTGCCCCGATTTCAACGCAACGACAAACGTCCGTGCGCGAGCGTAGCCGCGCACTATCGCAGTGGAGGTTAGCCTCCCGCGCCTCGCGTTAAACAAAAGGGTGTCGAGCGTAGCGAGCTTACCGAGGCGGCGTAGCCGCCCCCAGCAACGCGGGGACGCAGCGCGTCCAAAATAACACAACACCCTCAAAAAACTGAAGTGTTTTTTCTTCCTCAGGCTTGTATTTTGCGTTGTAAAGGGTATATTTTAATAAAATATCGTAATCACTGGTTCGCTTGAGGGGTTTTGGGGGAAATATAACTCAAAACCTTTTTTTCAAGGTGTGCCGCCCCTTTACAAAGATCGTTAGGAGATTCTCTTATGCCTGAACAGAAAATAGTAGTCATCCCTGACGGAAAGATTTGCGATTACATTGACGGAAAATTTCGTGACGACACTCCGGAGGAATATGTTCGGCAGACGATCGAAAAGAGGCTGGTCAACGAACATAAATATGTGCCATCGCAGGTAAAAATCGAATATACTCTTCAGGTTGGTTCCAATAAACCGAGAGCGGATATTGTCATTTGGGACAAAGATACAGCCGAGCAAACCCAAGGCAATATCAAATTGATTATCGAATGTAAGAAAGAGACCGTGGATGCTAATAATGCCAAAGATGGTATCGGTCAACTGAAGTCGTATATGTCTGTATGCCCGAACTGTGAGTGGGGAATGTGGACAAACAGTATTCAGAAATTTGTTTTCCACAAGGGAACAGACGAGGCGGGAAATATTGTCTTCATGGATTATAATGATATTCCCTCAGCGGACGGCAATTTGGAAGATGTGAACCGCCCGACTAGAAAGAGCCTGAAAAACGCTTCTGATGATAATCTTTTGTTTGTTTTTAAGACATGCCATAATCACATTTATGTGAATGATGGTTTGCAAAAACAGCCAGCATTCTTTGAACTTCTAAAACTCATTTTTTGTAAGATTGAAGATGAGAGAAATACTCCGAAGAATCCGTTGGAGTTTTATACGACATCTGAAGAGCGTTCCAACCCGGATGGTCAGTTGACTGTCAAAAAGCGTATATCAAAAATCTTTGATCGTGTCAAAAAGCGTCATGGCAAGATTTTTGAAGCTAATGATGAATTAAAGCTGACCCCAAGGAGCCTTGCTTATATTGTAGCCGAGTTACAAAGATATAGTCTGCTGAATACGAATATTGACATTAAAGGGAAAGCCTATGAGGAAATCGTCGGTGCGAACCTCCGCGGCGACCGCGGGGAATTCTTTACACCCCGCAATGTTATGAAGATGACAGTTGAAATGATTAATCCGAAGGTGGAAGAACGTGTTGCGGATACATCCTGCGGTACTGGTGGTTTCATCGTAAACGCCATGACACATGTTATTTCTCAGATTGAACAAGATTTTGTTTCCGAATATGGTGCCAAGAAGGATTGGGATCCCAATATAAACAATATGTTCTTGAATAAGATTTCGGAGATTGCAGGAACATATTTCTTTGGTTTTGACATTAATCCTGACCTTGTGAAAGCAACGAAGATGAATATGGTCATGAACAATGACGGAAGCGGCAACATCCTTCAGACTAATTCCCTACTTCCGCCTCATGAATGGAGCGATGAATTTAAAACAAGACTTGCAGATGCTCTTGGTATTGACAAATCCGATATCCGCAGTTACAATACGCTTGAGTTTTTTGATGTTATCGTCACAAATCCCCCATTCGGAAGCAAGATTCCAATCAAGGATACAAACATCCTTGAACAGTTTGATTTAGCTCATGTTTGGCAGAAAAATAAAAAAACAGGCGTTTGGACGATGACAAAAAAACTTCAGTCTTCAGTTCCGCCTGAAATCTTGTTTATCGAACGCTGCACACAATTCCTAAAGCCGGGTGGCCGCATGGGGATTGTCCTTCCCGATTCCATTCTGGGATCTCCGGGCCTTGGTTATATCCGGGAATGGCTGATTCGGAATCACCGTATTGTTGCAAGTATTGATCTTCATCAGGATACCTTCCAGCCACGCAATGGAACTCAGACTTCCGTATTGTTCCTCCAAAAGAAGACACAGGCTCAGAAAGACAAAGAGGAAAAGAGCGGGCAGATGTCCGATTACAATATTTTCATGGCAATGGTTGAGAAAATAGGGCATGACAAGCGCGGCAACCCGATCTTTAAGCGCGACAAAGAAGGAAATGAGATTCTTGTGCCTGACACAAATAATAACTTGCGCATGGATATGACGGGGGACGGTTCCATAACTGTCGCGCATGAGCAGAAAGTCAAGGTCGAAGACGATCAGACGCCGGAAGTTCCCGCGATCTTTACTGAGTGGAAAGTGCAGGAGGGGTTACCATGGTAAATGAAAGTGTAGCCTATACCCTGCAAGATGATCTTTTTCAAAATGTCGAAATAGCGGACTCGCCGATTAAGCATTGTGCGGTAGCACTTTCAGATGTTATAAAAAATGGAAAAAGATTGGATGCCCAAAAATATGATGTCGAACTGCGGAAATATCAGAATTTAATAGCAAACCATAAATATGGAACAAAGCATATTACGGGTGGTGACAAAGGTCTTTGTACCTCCTATCGGCCAGGAATATGCAAAAGGATTTTTGTAAATAGATCAGATTGTTCTGAAGGAATGCTTACTCCATCTCAGGTTACAGATATTAATCCAAAGGCGGAAAAATTTGTATCAGAAGAATTCGCGAAAAAGAGGTCGGACTGGTTTGTGAAACAAGGAGAAATTCTGTTGACATGTTCTGGAACAGTAGGATGCATTTCCTTTGTTTCAAAAACACTAAATAATAAGTTTGTCTCGCAGAATTTAATTAGAATAGTTCCAAAAAACGAAACAGATACAGGTTATGTTTATGCTTATTTGAAATCATCCCCGGGGCAAATGTTTTTAACTAGAAGCAATTATGGCGCAGTTATAAAACATATTGACCCGGAACATCTTGCGACCGTTCCTATTCCTGATGTGCCTGATGCAATCAAGAAGCGTATTCATGAATTGATTATTAGATCTTATGATTTGCGTGACGAATCGAACGACTTAATAGACGAAGCGACAGGTTTGTTGACAAAAGAACTTAAACTTCCTGGAATTGAAGCATTTAATGTTAATCTTTATCGAAAGAACGCAAATGTAGATACCTTCAATGTCAAATTAAGCGATATGGCGGGACGTGTCGATGCTTCTTATCATGTTCCGATTGTTGATGCAATTGTGAATCACCTGAAGAAGTATGCTGCGGAAGTAACGACAGTTGGGGATAAACGTATTAGCAAGGAAATTATACTTCCCGGCCGATTCAAACGCGTGTATGTTGAAGATGGCTATGGCCGCGTGTTTATTGGTGGAAAACAACTGTTTGAGCTTGATCCTACAAACAAAAAGTATCTTTCTCTTGTACATCACGGAAATAGAATTGCGAAACAACTCGAACTTCATGAAGGAATGACATTGATTACATGCAGCGGCACAATAGGAAAAGTTGCTCTTGTTGGAAAACGGTGGGAAAATTGGACCGCAAATCAGCATATTATTCGAGTTGTCCCAGCTACCAAAGATATTGCAGGATATATTAGTATCTTTTTGGCTTCGGAATATGGATATCCTCTGATTACTCGTTTTACTTACGGTTCAGTTGTTGATGAAATTGATGATATTCATGTCGGCAGTATCCCATTCCCGCTCCTGAAGAATGCCGAAGTGCAAAAGCGTATCAATGAACTTGCGTTGAAAGCAAGTGAAAAACGCGACGAAGCTTATAAAATGGAACAGAAAGCACTAAAAATTGTTGACAACGAAGTCATTTTTGCAAAGTGACGTTCGCTAGTTGTGCAAAAACCTTAAAAAGAATTTGCCGCTTCGCTGGGGGCTCGCATTCGCGAGCCTCGGTAACCTCGCTTGCGCTCGGCGACAGATTAACTGACCGCGAGACGCGAACGACACAGACTGTTTGCAGTTCATTTGACCACGAGGCGGCTTCAATAGCCGCTTTTTTTTGCCCGTTCGCGGGGAGAATTTTGGCTTATATGGTTGTGTTCAATGTCGGGTTCGAAGGCGCGAAAAAGCCCCGGACCGTATGTTGAACGGACCGGGGCAAATGGGGAGGAGTGTGCTTGTTTGTGCCCGAACGCAGCCGGGCGCTGTTTTGTCACTGCCTGCAGTGTGCCCGAGCGAAGCCGGGCACAACTGCAGTGGAGGCTTTGCCTCCCCTTACATGTTGACGAAGAACTGGAATCCGGGATAGGCTTCGCCGCCGTGTTCGCAGAGGTCGAGGCCGCGGAGTTCTTCCTCCTCGCTGACGCGGATGCCGGCGATTTTCTTCAGCGCGAAGAAGATCGCGAACGAGGACACGAAGGACACGAGTCCGACGGCCACCGCGCCGAGGAGCTGCACCTTGAACGTGTATTCCGGCACGACGGAGAAAATGCCGACCGCGAGCGTGCCCCAGACACCGTTCACGAGGTGCACGGAGAGCGCGCCGACGGGGTCGTCGAGGTGGAGCCGGTCGAAGAAGACGACCGCCGGGACCACGATGATGCCCGCGATAAGGCCGATGATGACCGCCGAGCCCACGCTCACGCAGTCCGCTCCGGCCGTGATTCCGACCAACCCGGCGAGGCAGCCGTTCATCGTCATGGAGAGGTCGGGGTGGTGGAGCATGATCTTGCTCGTCAGCATGCTGGAGACGACCGCGGCGCTTGCGGCGATCATGGTGTTCACGAGCACGAGACTGACCTTCTGCGGCTCCGCGTTCAGGGCGGACGCGCCGTTGAACCCGAACCAGCCGAGCCAGAGCAGGAAGACGCCGATGGTCACGAGCGGCATGTTGTGGCCCATGATGGGCATCACCTTGCCGTCGACGTACTTGCCGATGCGCGGCCCGAGCAGGATCACGCCGGAGAGCGCGGCCCAGCCGCCGACGCTGTGCACGAAGGTGGAGCCGGCGAAATCGTGGAAGTGCATGGCGTCCAGCCAGCCGCCGCCCCAGCCCCAGGAGCCGACGACCGGGTACACGACCGACACGTAGACCGCCGTGAAGATCAGATAGCTGCTCAGCTTCACGCGTTCGGCGACCGCGCCGGACACGATCGTGGCGGCCGTCGCGGCGAACATCCCCTGGAAGAAGAAGTCCGTCCAGTACGTGAACTCGCCGTTGTGGTACGCGATCGGATCGCCCGCGGGCAGGTGCAGGCCGAATCCGGCGAACCCGAACCAGTTGTTCCAGATCCAGTGCACGCCGGGGTACATCAGCGCGAATCCGCAGACGGCGTAGGAGAGGAACCCGATCGCCGGGGTCATGGTGTTCTTGAAGAGGATGTTGTTGCAGTTCTTGGCGCGGGCCAGACCGGATTCCACGCACGCGAATCCGAGGTGCATGAGGAAGACCAGCATGCCGCCCGCCATGACCCACAGGTTGTTGACCGCGAACAACGCATAATCGGCGGTCGAGGGCGCGGCGGCCTCCGCGACTGTGACGGATTCAACGGCTGCGGCAGCTTCGGCGACGGCTTCGGCGGCCTGTTCCTCCGCGCCGAACGCGATCCCGGCGCAGAACAGCCCGAGCAGGGCGGCGGAAAGTATTTTATTCATGGTAGGATTCCTTTCTGTTGAGTTCAAAAATGTCAGCCGATCGCCTCGGAGCCGCGTTCGCCCGTGCGGATGCGGATGCATTCGTCCATGGGGAGCACGAAGATCTTGCCGTCGCCGATGTGTCCGGTGCGCGCGCCTTCGCAAATGCCTTCGATGGTCGTCTCGACGAATTCGTCGTTGACCGCGATCGCGAGGCGGACCTTCTTCAGCAGGTTGACTTCCTGAAGCGCGCCGCGCCACATGTGGACGTATCCGCGTTGCTGGCCGCAGCCCAGCGCGTTCGTGACGGAGATTTTGAAGATGCTGCGGGCGTAAAGCGCCTGCTTGACGGGATTCAGCCGGTCGGGCTGAATGTACGCGATGATGAGTTTCATGTTGTGTTTCTCCTGAAAGGATTTTGAGGTTACGCCGGAGTGGTAAGCATATCCCGTGCCAAACATGTTTCAGGCTGTTTTTTGACCGATATTCAGCAGACTTTCAGGAGAAAACCGCCCGAAAACCACTTCCCGCCAACCCAAACCTTTACAATTTCCGCCATCCCCTCGACAGAAAACGTAAAACCAAACACAACATCCATAGGAAAGGCAAGATTGCTTTAAAAAAGTGAGGTTTGGGGTTTGAAAAACACCCGTCAGCTGTTATATTATCCTATATTCCATTTCCGCATCCCATATCCCGACAACGAACGCCGCATCGAATTATGGTCTGTCCTGCTCAAAAGAAAACATCTCTTGACTTTTTTGCCGGAAGCGGACTTGTGTCTTTTGCTTTGGCAGATTTTTTTACGACCGTTTGGGCAAATGACATTTGCAAGAAAAAAGCGGATGTTTTCATTGCAAACCATTCTGAGCGTCTTCTTACGCTTGGTTCCATTGAAAATGTTTCTGGAACAGCTTTGCCGTCGGTTACCTTGTCATGGGGTAGTTTCCCCTGTCAGGATTTGTCTCTTGCCGGAAACATGAACGGTTTATATGGGGCAAGAAGTGGTCTTTTTTGGCAATGGATCCGAGTTATGGATGAGCTTCCCGTAAAACCGCCGATTGCAGTAGCGGAGAACGTTGTCGGTCTCGTTTCTTCTGCGAATGGTGATAATTATCGCCAAGTTCATCAAGCGCTTGTCAAACGAGGATACCATGTTGGTGCAATCATGCTTGATGCTGTTCATTGGCTTCCTCAATCCCGAAAAAGGATATTTGTTATCGCTGTTGATAAAAAGTATGATATCTCGTCTTTTTCCAGTAATGGTCCATTATGGTGTCATTCTCAGGCTATTCGTCGGATAGCGCCTACAGTGAACGATTGGGTATGGTGGAAACTTCCATTCCCGCCTATGAAATCTTCGAACTTGGAATCAATCGTTGATTTTGACGCTCCCTGTGATTCGGATGAAAAAAGAGACTATCTGTTGTCCTTGATACCAGAAAGGCACATGAATTTTGTACATCTGGCCGCTCAAAACGGACGGCATGTTTTTCCGGCATATAAACGTACAAGATATGGGAAACAGGTCTTGGAACTTCGTTTTGATGGGATAGCCGGTTGTCTTAGAACTCCGGAAGGGGGAAGTAGCCGACAAATTCTTGTGATTACCGAAAACGGCAAAATCAAAACTCGTTTGCTGACTGTTCGTGAAACAGCGAGACTTATGGGCGCTCCGGATGATTATAAATTGCCCGGTTCTTATAACGACGGTTATAAAGCCATGGGGGATGCCGTAGCTGTTCCTGTGGTCCATTTCCTGGCAGAGAATCTGCTTTCTCCAATAGCATCCCAAATATACTAACTAAAAACTGGTGAGAACATGATTGAGGAAAAGCTTTTTGCGTTTGCAAAAGAGAATAATATGAAAGGGAAAGGCGCTCTTTGCGTTGCTCTTGTTATTACACGGCAGGCAATTAATGCCGGATTGCCGTTGGATGCAGATACGCTTTTGACAGAAAATCACGGTCAAGTAAAGTTGTTGGGAAAATCCTCTGTCCAGAACCTCTTGAAAGATTATGGCATAGAGAGAGTTCTTGCAGAAGAGGGCGGTCGCACCAGTCGAGGCAGCGTCGGCAATATGCAACGCTATGTTCAGTTTCTGAATGAGCTGAATCCTTCCCAATCAGATCTGAAAGAGATTGAAAGATGGTGGGTAGATCGTGTTCGCGTTTTTTTTGCCGGAAAGCCAATGGTTTTTCATTTTGACGCCGCTAAATCCATGCGTTCCGCCATTCGAGATTTAATTGCGCAAGCGGGAAAAAGACAGTCGGAAATAAGTGGAGCAACAGTTGTCGGAACTGTCCTTCAGCATTTAGTCGGAGCAAAACTTTCCCTTATTTTACCTGAACGTCCTGAAATGCATGGGGCATCTGTTGCGGATGAAGTGTCCGGTCGGGATGGAGATTTCATTTTTGAGGATGTTGCAATTCATGTTACATCTGCACCATCTGAGGCGTTGATTCGCAAATGTGTGCGCAATTTGGAAAGTGCGATAAAGCCTATAATTATCACGACATATCGAAAGGTTCCTGTTGCGGAAGGTCTTGCTGAGTCGCAGGGAATTGCAGATAGGCTTGATATATTTGATGTCGAACAGTTTATTGCAGGCAATATTTATGAGCTTGGCAAGTTTGCTGTTTCGGGACGAAAAACAACTGCGAAGCAAATTGTTGATGCGTACAATCAAATAATAGATGAATGTGAAACGGATCCGTCTTTGAAAATTGATTTTGCGAAATAAAAGGACATGTTTTTGCATGCCTGGGTAAAAGGTGATTATACATGGACTGCTATGATAAATCGATAAGAAGTAGAGTAATGAGAAGCGTCTATGGAAAGAATACGTCTCCTGAAATATATGTTCGCAAGATGTTTTTTAATGCAGGATTTCGCTATCGGTTACATAATGCAAAACTTCCGGGAAAACCGGATATCATATTTCCAAAATACAAAACGGTCATTTTTGTGAACGGTTGTTTCTGGCATCAGCATCCCGGATGTAAACGAGCGACAGTTCCCTCAACCAATCGGGAGTATTGGGACAAAAAGCTCAAACGGAATGTCGAGAGGGATGCTAATGAAATCCGTCAGCTCAAAAAGGCAGGATGGAAGGTTTTTGTGATTTGGGAATGCAGAATCCATGCGCAAACAAACTATTACATAAGAAAACTGAGAAAAGAACGTCTGAAACAAAGAGGCAAGTAAAGACATTTTAAAAGAGGCCCCCCTATGGAACCGCAGCCCGTCATCACGCATCATGAGGAATTCACCGTCATCGGATTCTCCATCGTCATCAGGAACGAGGAAGGATACCAAAAGTGCCCGGAATTCTGGAACGACTTCGCACAGCGTTATGCGCGCCTCTTTCAGACGATGAAGCCGGAGACGCCGGAAGAACAGGCGGTTCTCGAGAATAAGATCGGCGAGTACGCCGTCTGCCGCTGTCTGAAAAACGAGGGACAGGACGGGGCGTTCGAGTACATGATCTGCGGCGAATACCGCGGCGGTGCCGTTCCGGAGGACATGAAGCTCCTGGCGCTCCCCTCGTCCGACTGGGCGGAATTCCGCTGCAAGGGTACGCTGCCGAAATCGCTGCAGGACCTTTACACGGCCGCCTACGGGAGCTGGCTGAAAGACCACCCGGAGTACCGGGGCCTCGGCATCGACATCGAGGCTTACTCCCCCGGCAATCCCGCCGCGCCGGACTACGAATGCGCGCTCATCATCCCCGTGAAGAAGGGCTGATTCATCCGCATCTTGCGTCTTGAATACATAAAAAAGCCGCAACGGATTGCTCCATTGCGGCTTCGTTGCAGAAAAAACTTTTGCGTAAAAATGTAATGAAAAACCGTTTCTGAATTTGATAGTTTTTAGTTTTCTGCAACTTCTGTAAAATACATACCTTCAAGAGGGCTGCATCTAAAATTCCATTCTTTCATTGCAAATAACTTAGACTGATTGAGCGGACAGTCCATAGCATGTTCTTTATCCGCAGAAAAATCGTATATGTTTTTGAATTCTTTCATTTCCAGAAGGAACAAAGCGGATAAAAGCGTAATCGCATTAATCAGTTTCGCCTCTGTAAAATTCTCATACCGATTATGTTTTACCTGATTGTATGCATCCCACCACTGGTAATGCTGATTCTCAGGCTTTGTAAGAGCGAATGGAGAAAGAATGATTACGGGATTAGTGTCCAAGACGGTTATCTTTTCATTTGCTATATCGGGATAGTGCTGGGAAAGGTAATCGGCATATACTTTCATACTGGTTTTTTGAGTGTCCCGTTCTCCATCAGGAATCTCACAATATGTCTTAAAAAAATTGTCCAGTTCGGCACCGATTGATATAATCAAAAGACCAAACTCGTTTGAAGACGTGTTGAAATTCTCGTTTCGGAACTCAACATAGTTTCTTGTCTCAAGAAGCCTTTGTTCCAGCATCAGGTAGTAATTCCAATACTTTTGAACTAATTCATCCGTTGTCATAAATAATCTCCTTGTGTTTTGGTGTTTGTTTTTTCTACGGTATGCGTAGCTTTAGATTATTATATACTATATGCCGAAAAAAACAAGAGAGAAATGGAAAAAAGGGAAAACAAAAACTGGCATTTATCTGATATTCGTTAGCCTTTCTCTCCTCAAAAACGGGTTGCATGGGATTGGAGTCGAGGGAACAGGTGTGAGACGAACTTTTTCTCGAAAAAAGATGAGAAGGGCGGTTGACTTTTGCGGGAAACGGGTGTATAGTAAAACCATTATGAAAACTTATTCCGTGAACAGCAGCATTCGATTTTACGGCTTCTTCTGGCGATTTTCCGCCTGACGAAGCCCGTTTGCACGTGTACACGCGAAAGACATGACAACAGACGGGTTTGGCCCCGAGGAAGGGCCCGACCCGTTTTCTTTTTCCCAGCAGACACAGCCGCATCCGGGCCCCGAACCCCGAATGCGGTATTTCTTTTTCCGGAACGACTTCTCAAAAGCTCAACATACTCAACACAAAGGACAGCAAAAATGAACCAGGAACAGCCCATCAAATCGCCCGAACAGCTCGCGTCCGAGCTCACGCCGAACGCGGACATCGTGGAGCACATCAACCGGAACCGCGCGGAACTGCGGCGCATCTTCGACCGGACGGACAAGCGTCTGGTGGTCATTGCCGGGCCGTGCTCGATCCACAACGTGCCCGCCGCGCTGGAATACGCGGAAAAGCTCGCGAAACTCTCGGAACGCGTCTCCGACGAGGTCAAGATCGTGATGAGATGCTATTTCGAGAAGCCGCGCACCACGCTCGGCTGGAAGGGGCTTGTGTACGACCCCGATCTGGACGGCGGCAGCGACATCGCGCGCGGTCTGGAGCTCGCCCGAAAGCTCCTGCTCGACGTGTCGGCGTACGGGCTCGGCACCGCCACGGAGCTGCTCGACCCCGCCATCGCGAACTACCTCGCCGAGCTTGTTTCGTGGGCGGGGATCGGCGCGCGCACGACGGAATCCCAGACGCACCGCCAGCTTGCCAGCTCGCTCGACATGCCCGTCGGGTTCAAGAACAGCACCGACGGCAACCTGCAGATCGCCGTGGACGCCATCTGCGCCGCCCGCGCGCCGCACAGCTACATCGGGATCATGCACGACGGCCGCAGCGGGATCATCCGGAGCGAGGGCAATCCGTACTGCCACCTGGTCCTGCGCGGGGGCATCTCCGGCGAAAACTACTACGCCGCGTGCATCGACGCCGCGCTCCGCAAGCTCGAAAACGCCGGCATCCCGCGCACGGTCGTCGTAGACTGCAGCCACGGCAATTCGCGGCGCGACCCCGGCCGCCAGCACATCGTCTTCGAGGACGTCCTGGCGCAGAAACTCGCCGGAAACGACGGCATCGCGGGGCTGATGCTCGAAAGCTGTCTGCTGCCCGGCAAACAGAACCTGATGCCCGGCGTCGCGCCTGATCCGCGCGTGTCCGTCACGGACGCCTGCATCGGGTTCGACGAGACGGAACGCCTGATCCTGAACGCCGCGGAGCGCCTGCGCCACGGCACACCGCATTCGATCTCCTCCGCCAAGCCGCGCGTGGCGTACCTCGGGCCCGCCGGGACGTTCACGCACGAGGCCGCGCGCAAGGTCTTCGCCGAGACCGCCGAATACCGTCCGTGCTCGGGCATCCAGAACGTTTTCGCGGCGGTCGAGACCGGCGAGTGCGAATACGGCTGCGTGCCGGTGGAGAACACCACGGAGGGCGTTGTGATCGGCACGCTGGACGTGCTGGCGAGTACCACGCTGAAGATCTACGCCGAGACGTCCATGAACATCCACCACTGCCTCATGGCGTCCGTGCCGAAGGAGAAGATCGGCGTGATCTACAGCCACGTGCAGTCGCTCGGCCAGTGCCGGAAATACCTCGAACGCAATTTCCCGGACGTCGAAACCGTGGGCGTCGGCTCCAACGCGCGCGCCGCCGAGTTCGCCGCGCTCAGCCCGAATGCCGCCGTCATCGGCGGGGAGAGCATCGCCGCGCAGTACCACCTGAACATCCTGGACCGCTCCATCCAGGACACGCCGGACAACCGCACGCGCTTCCTGATCCTGTCCCGTGCCGAAAACACGCTCATGCCGCATGCGAAATGCTGCATCTGCTTCACCGCGCGCGAACGCTTCGGCGCGCTGCACGACTGCCTCGAGCCGTTCAAAAACGCCGGCGTCACGCTCACCATGATCGAAAGCCGTCCCTCCGGATCCGGCTGCTGGCACTACCGGTTCTTCGTCGACATCGAAGGCGCCGCCAACGCTCCGCGCGTAGCCGCCGCGCTCGCCGGACTGAAGCCGCTCACGGAAGAACTGAAGCTCCTCGGAAGCTATCCGGTGCTGTAAGGCTACGGATGGATTCGGTTACTCCGAAACGACTCGGAAGAAGAGGCCTCCCCCTGAGGCTTCTTCCATCTCAAGCATCATGTCGGCGGTGAATCCAGTCCCAGAGAATCCGTAGCAGATGCGCGACGTTTCCGGCGAGAAAAGCATGCTGTTCACGATCCCGCAGCGGTCGATCAGCCAGTGTTTCATGTCGTCCGGGATGGAATCGTCCGAGAAGCACAGGACTGCTTTCCCGTCCAGCGTTTCGCCGGGCGCGAGCGGGCGCAGACGGTAGAGCCAGAACCGGAGGTCTTCCCCCGGCACGACGTAACCGGTGTCCGCCGGATTCGCGCCCGGTTCCACGAGCTCTTCGACGGGCGGATCGCCGGTGTGAAATACCGAAATGATGTTTTCATGCAGCAGCAGAAGCATTTCAGGATGGAGCTGCCGTTTGTGATTGTCCGGTATGATCTCTTCCTGGAACATCATCCTCAAAACGTACAGGTCCGTCGGTTCGTAGGAGACGAATACCCGGCTGTCCATCTTCGCGACCTCGCGGAACACGGCGGCGAGGTCCGACGCGGCGGCTTTCCTGCGGTCCCTGTCCGAACAGAAAATGCAGACCGCCGCCAGGACCAGCAGGATCCACAGGCTCGCCTTCCTGAACTTCCGGTTTTCCGAGAGCAGGACGTCCGCCGCCATGCCGATCCCGAAGACTGCCGGAGCGAACATCGCCAGATAAATGCGCGCGGGGCCACCTTTCGTGACCAGCGCCGAGGCGAACATCAGGACGATCGCGCCTCCGGTCAGCGCGCAGATGCGCCATTGGGGTTTCCCGCGGAGCAGGACGCCGCAGAGCGCAAGAAGCGGCAACGTCCAGAGCAGTCCGGTGTCCTGCGCCGAATCAAAACAGTAGGTCAGATACCGCACCGGCGTCTGGAACGATTCGCCGAACACGCGTCCCTCCGCGAACCGCGAATAATTGCCGCCGTACCAGGCGAGGACGAACACGCTCCAGAGGATCCCGGCGAGGATCAGCGGGCGGTTGTCCCGCCAGAGCTTTTTCACGCCGTCGCGGAACGGCACGTACAGCACGCCCCACAATCCGGTCAGGATCGCGACGTACAGCACGCCGGACGAGACGGACAGGCATGCCCCCGTGGCGCACAGCAGCCACATGACGGCGTTGAACGCGCGGTTTTCCGGCGGCCGGAACGTGAAGCAGAGCAGGGCGAACAGCAGCCCGAACACGAAAAACGCCTGAAGCGAATAACCGCGCGCCGTTTCCGCGTAATGAAGCAGCATCCCGTTCAGGAGCACCGCTGTCAGGACCGCCGCGCGCACCGTGTCGTTTTTCAGGAGCAGAAGCACCGCCCGGAGCAGGATCGCGAAGAGTCCGCAGAACCCCAGCAGCGCCGTCAGCCTCACCGCGAAATTGTGATGCGGCATCAGAGTCAGGAAGAATTTGATCCCGAGCGTGTTCAGTACATGGTTGTTCGGCGTGGAAACGTCGGAAAAGACAGCCGGGACCGGGAGGTTCCTGTAGTGCTGGACCGTCCAGATCTCGTCGTATTCGGGCGTGTTGCTCCAGATGTTCAGGATCCGGATCAATGTCAGGAGCACGAACAGAATGCAGCAGACCAGAATGAAAAGATTCCGGCGGCGCGCATCCTGACGGGAGCGGTCCGAGGGACGCCCGGAGCACGGCGGCTTCGGCATAGATGCCGCGTCGTCAGGCATGGAAACGGGTTCCGGCGAATTGCCGGTCTGTGTCCGGTCGTGATTCATGATGCGGTTCTGTTGTTCTCCGGGGATGCGGTTCTGCTGCTGTTGAATGGATGAGGATAAATATAACATCATTTTCCACAGTTTCAAGACGGATTCCGCGCCGGATTCGAACTGTATGCCGAACGAATCCGGAGAGAAACCGTTATTTCTTTTCTTTTGAATTTGAAATCAGGGAAGAAAAGCAGTATATTACAGGAGAAGGCGGAAAAAAGGCTGTTTTTGCATGGATGGCCGGAACATTGTCCGCAGGCCGACCCTACATACAAAAACAGGAAAAACAATGCGAAAAGAAACGCTCTCCGATTCATTCACCGGAAGGGAAAGAAGCCTGATCCGTCCGTGGTTCTGGCTTCGCGCGGATGCCGCCGAACTCCGCGACGTCCTGCGTGCCGGACCGCCCGGAATGGATTCCGGTCCGGAAGTGCTCTGGAAGACGAAGAACAAGTACGTGCTGCGCCTGAAGACGGCGTCCGGCCTGGACGCGGCGTGCAAGTGGTACGTCAGAATCCGGCAGTGCCCCTATTCGTTCTCATGGACGCTGGCGGCCAAGGAAGCGTACAATTTCAAAAAGCTGGTGAAACTCGGCCTGCCGCTGGTGAAACTGGTGGCGGCGGGAGAGGACCGCGGTTTCTTCCATATCCGGAACTGTTTCATCGTCACGGAGTTCGCAGACGGATTCCTGGACGGACGGTATTTCTTCGAGTCGATGTCGCACGAGACCGCGATGCGCGACGAGTTCACCAGCAAGAACTTTGCCCTCATCGCGCGGATGCACGACGCCGGGATCTGCCACTACGGATTCACGCCGATGAACGAACTCTGGCGCAAACTGCCGGAACCGGACGCGGAGGGGAATCAGCTGGAAATCCGCTGGCTCGACATCGCCACCTGCCACCGCGCCCCGGTATGGCTCCTGAAACGGCGCATCGCGGAAGACCTCGGCTGTTTCCTGTGGCGCTATCCTTTCACTCCAGAGGAACGCCGCGAGCAGCTGCGTGTCTATTGGGAGGCGACGAAGGTCAAACGGTTCACCCTGGATTCGCTGTGCCGGGCGGTGGAGGACGATATCGCCGCCAGAGTCCGCCGGAAAATGGCAAAGGCCGCCAAAAAGGCGAAGAAGAACAAGGCGAACGCCTGACTTTTGTTTGCCGCGGTGAGGTCAGGGTATAAAATTGCCTGACAAATTGGCGTGCTCCAGGGCGAGCAGGGCGGCCTTCCGGTCGAGTCCGCCTCCGTACCCGACGAGCGCGCCGTGTGCGCCGATGACCCGGTGGCACGGCACGATCAGGGAAACGGGATTGTGTCCGACCGCGCCGCCGACCGCCTGCGCCGACATGTGCCGGACGCCTTTTTGCCGCGCGACGATCTCCGCGATCTTTCCGTAGGTCATGGTGCGTCCGTACGGGATCGTGAGCATGATGTTGCAGACCGCCTGCCGGAATTCCGTCGTGCGGAGTTTGACCGGCGGCGCGAATCCGGGATCCCTGCCGCTGAAATAGAGGTTCAGCCAGCGGTCCGCCTGCTCAAAAACGGGGAGCGGTTTTTCTTCCTGTTCAGGGGAAGGCGAAGCGGCGAAAAACCGCTGATCGTCGAACCACAGCCCGACGAGCGCGGCTCCGTCCGAAGCGATCGTGATCCCGCCGAGCGGCGACTGGTAGCGATGAACGTAATCCACTTGTGTATCCATAGACGGGGCAGGGGGCTAGAATTCTCCGCGGAAGAGCTCGGATTCGATCCCGACGACGTCCCTGAACCGGATCGACGTGCCGTCGGCGAGGGTCAGGATCTTTCTCACGGGCGAGATCCGGACGAGCGCCCCGGTGCGTGTCCGGTACGCGCCGCCGGATTTGAGCGTGTCCGGGACGAAATACTCGACCGTGACGACCGGTTTTTCCCCGAGGTGCGCGGCGAGGATGCCGACGCGGCGGTCCAGCTCGGCTTTTTCCTCCTCGTCCAGCTCGCGTTCCGGCGTCGTCAGGCGCGCCGTCTCGTCGATGACGTCCTCGTAGCCGACGAGCGCGGCGAACGGCGAGAACTGCGCGGCGCGGTCGAGCAGGGACATGTGCGGCCGCTCCTTCGAAACATGGTGCGGCAGATGGAGGATGTCCTCGTATGGATGGGGTTGTTTTTCCATGGTTCACCTCACTCCTTGTGCCCGCCGACCTGCTCGTTGCGTTCCTTCGCGGTCGCGCCTTCCAGCAGGTTCATGCCCTTCAGGATCGCGTTCTTGCCGAGCTTGTGCTTGATGTCCAGGATGGCGTTCTGGAGGCGTTTCTCGCGGTCGCGTTCGGCCTCCTCGGCGGCCTGTTGTTTTCTGAGCGCGGCGGCGTCCGTGAAAAGGTCGGGCTGTTCCGGCCCGGACTGCTGTTTGCGCACCTCGTTTTCGGTCAGGATATGGTTCGCGGCGACCGTGATGCGGCGCACCAGCAGATTCCGGTCGACCGCGCGGTCGAAGATCGCTGCCGCCGCCTCGACCATGCGCAGCGACGAGGAGGTATACCCATTGAGGTTTTCGGCTCCGTGCGCGCTCTTCGGGACCTCGCGTCCGTAGTGGTTGATGTGGATCTCGCCCTTGTATTTGCGGCGGAGCTCCGGCGTCGCCAGGTTCGCGACGTCGTACCCCACGGTCAGGATCAGCTGGTCGGTCACGAGGTGTTTTTCGACGAGGCTGAGCGCGAGCATGTCGGTCATCTCCTTCGTCACGAGCTTCGCCTTCTCGAAGTCGTACGACTCCTTCAGCACCTGGCCGGAACTCAGGCTGTTGTTCTCCGGGCGGTACGCCTTGATCTCGGCGATGGTGACCGGCTCCCAGCCCCAGGCGTGGTCGATCAGCAGCTCGGCGTTGACCCCGAAGAGCCGGTACAGCACGTCCTCGTTCTTCACCGACATCCGCGCCACGTCGCCCATCGTGCGCATCCCGCGCGACTCCAGCCGCCGGGCGTAGCCGCGTCCGACGCGCCAGAAATCGGTGAGCGGACGGTGCGTCCAGAGCGTTTCGCGGTAGGACTGCTCGTCCAGCTCGGCGATGCGTACGCCGTCCCTGTCCGCCGGGATGTGCTTGGCGACGATGTCCATGGCGATCTTGCTGAGGTAGAGGTTGGTCCCGATCCCGGCGGTGGCGGTGATCCCGGTCTCCGACAGCACCTCGCGGACCAGCTTCATGGCGAACTCGCGCGCCGTGAGTTTATACAGCTTTAAGTACGCGGTCGCCTCAATGAACACCTCGTCGATGGAGTACACGTGGATGTCCTCCGGCGCGACGTGTCTGAGGTAGATGCTGTAGATATTCGAGCTGACCTCCATGTAGCGCCCCATGCGCGGCACGGCGACGATGTAGCCGAGCTCGAGTGACGGGTTTTTCGCGAGCTCGGGCGCGCTGCTTGATTTCCCCCGGAAACGATGCCTCGGCGCCCGGTCGAGACGTTCCCCGTTGACCTCGCGGACGCGCTGTACGACCTCGAACAGCCGCGCCCGCCCGGGGATCCCGTACGCCTTCAGCGACGGCGAAACGGCGAGGCAGATCGTCTTTTCCGTGCGGCTTTCGTCCGCCACCACGAGGTTCGTCGTGAGCGGATTGAGCCCTCGGTCGACGCACTCCACCGAGGCGTAGAACGATTTCAGGTCAATGGCGATGCAGGTACGGGTGTTCATGGGTAGTCGGGTTCGGGAAAAAGACGGATTCGTTCGCGCCGGATTCGCAGGCCACCGGCGGTCCGGAAATGTGTACCGGTCCGCGGCATGGTACAGGAGAAGATCCCGGACAATACTATAGCAAGATTCGGCACGTTTTCAAGCCGGAAAAAGGAATCTTTCCTTCGTTTTCGTTTGACTTTTTGGTCGGTACATGGTATTGTATCGCGGCGGACATGAAAACATCCACAGGAGGCCCCCTATGAAAGATCTGATCGCATACTGCGGACTGGATTGCGAACGATGCGAGGCGCGCACCGCGACGCTTCACGACGACAACGCGCTGCGCGAAAAAGTCGCGAAACACTGGAGCGAACTGAACGGCGTGGAGATCACGCCCGCCATGATCAACTGCGCCGGCTGCCGGGTCGACGGCGTGAAGACGCCTTACTGCGAATCGCTGTGCCCCGTCCGGCAGTGCGCCTTAAGCCGGAACGTCGGCACGTGCGGCGACTGCGCCGAACTGGAGACCTGCGAAAAAGTCGGCATGATCATCGGGAACAACCCGGACGCCCTCCGCAACCTGAAATCCGGCGATTGACAGGCCGTTTTTCCCGCGAACCGTGCATGCGGTCGATTTTACCCTCAGACAGGGGTCAGCTCTCGCGCAGGATGCAGATGTCGGGGAGGTTCCGGTACAGCTCGTCGGAGTCCATGCCGTAGCCGACGAGGAATTCTTCGGGGGCGCGGAACCCGTACCAGTCCGCCTTCGCCTTTTTCTTTTCGGGCGGGAGATCCTTGTCGATCAGGACGCAGTTGCGGCAGGAGGCGGCGTTGTCCGCGAGGACCTTTTTCCGGATCTCGTCGAGCGTGAACCCGGTGTCGAGGATGTCGTCGATCAGGAGGACGTGTCGGCCCTGCACGGCGAGCTTGAGCCTGCCGCGCATCTTGAGTTCGCCGGTGGAAAGATGGTGCGTGTAGGAACCGGCGGGGAGCGAGTCGATGCGGACCGGGATCGTGACGCCGCGCAGCAGGTCGGCGGCGAAGAAAAGCCCGCCGTTCATCACGATGATGGCGGTGAGTTCCTGTCCGGCATAGGTACGGGAGATGTCGGCGGCGAGTTCGGAGACGCGGCGGCGGATCGTCTCCGCATCGTAGAGGGGGGAGAGTGTAACGGACATCGGGGGGATCAGGCTCCTTTTGAGGCGGCTTTTTTGAGGGTTCCCGTGGTGGAATATCCGGGGACGAACGGGATGAAGCAGATCTCGGACTTGGCATCGAGCAGCGCGGCGCGTTCCGCGGGATCCAGCGAGTCGATCGTGTAGTCGCCGCCCTTCACGTAAACGTCGGGCTTCAGGGCGGACAGCTCGGAATCGCAGCGGGACGAACGGAAGACGACCACACCGTCGACGAATTCCAGGCACGCCAGCAGAAACGCGCGGTCGGCCTCCTGATTGACGGGGCGCGTCGGGCCTTTCAGGGCGCGGACGGATTCATCGCTGTTGATGAGCACGAACAGGCGGTCTGCGAGGGCGCGCGCCTGCATGAGATATTCGGCATGGCCGCGGTGGAGCAGGTCGAAACAGCCGTTGGTGACCGCGAGTTTGCGCCCCGCGGCGGCGAGCTTCAGGCGGGCTTCGACGGCCTGTTCCAGCGTCATGACTTTGGTGTGGGGGTCGGTCATATCAGTCACTTCTTTCCTCGGAAAGGTCTTTATGGGCGGGCATGTAGACCTGCTCCTCGACGCGCGTGCCGTTGACGCCGAAGAGCCATTGCACGGCGTGCTCGAGCGAGCCGATGTTATGGTCGCGGAGAGAATCCGTGGTGCCGGCGTTGCCGGAGGCGAGGCTCGCGGCGTTTACGAAGAGATTGGAGTCCTGAAGCGCGGCGAAATCGCTGCCGAGCGTCGAGGGTGCCGGCGGGTTCGTGAGCGCCACATGCCCCGTATTGTCGGCGAGCTCGCGCTTGAACATCGCGCCGTCTCCGGCGGAACCGAGTACGGCACGGTCGTCCGTCGTGAACGGGATCTCGTCCGTGCCGTAGTCCCAGTAGCGGATGCTTTCCCCCCCCTGCGAGGAAACGCCGCCCGAACTCTTCATGTCGGCCTCCTCGCGGGCGCGGATGAGCATCGACACACGGTCCGAACTGAGCGCCGCGACGAGCAGAAACCCGACGAACGCGGCCAGGATCGCGACGAGCGAGACCGCCAGCTCGGCGAAAGCCTGTCCGGATTCGCCGCGCCGCAGTCCGTTCCGTATGATCCCGACCGTGCGGAAGTTCATTTTTTCTCTTCCTTCGCTTTGTCCTTGTCCGCGTCCGCCGCCGGAGCGGGAGCCGCGGGCGTATCGTCGTCTTTCGAGAGGAAGAGGTCGGCGGGGGCCTTCGCCTCCTCCACTCGACCGGCGTCGCGCTTGTCGAACTCGACGCGGGTGCGCCAGTCCTGCCCGAACAGGAACAGCTCCTGCACGACGTAGAAATCGTTTTCCTTCTTCACGCCGCCGAGCTCGAGCTCGCGGTACGGCTTGGTCTTTTCGTCCGGGAGGGAGCGGAACCAGTGCGCCTTCAGCGGGAAGAAATATTCCGTGCTCAGCCAGACGCGCACATAGTCGTTTTCGCCGCCCTTCAGCACGAACACGCGGCAGTCGATCATCTTCACGCTCTCCGGCTTCTCCTCGCGCACCAGGTCGCGGTAGAGGAATCCGAGCGTGAGGTCGGACGGCATGATGCCGTACAGGGAGAGGCGCGTCTTGTTTTTGTCCGGGACGTCGGTCTCCTGCGTGAAGACGGGCGGCGTGTCGAACGTCTGCCCCATCTCGTAGTATTCGTTCCCGGCGAAGACGAGCTGCGCGATCACGCGTTTGGGGGTGAAACGGATGCCGACGCGGATCGTGTCCTTCACCGCGCTGGAGCCGCTGCGGCGGTGCGTGGCCGTGCCTTCCATCTTCGCCCAGGACTCGCCGGCGGGGGCACGCCGCGCCATGCGGAGGAACGCCTCGGCGGAGATCTTCGCGGGATCGGTCTCGACGCCCTCGGGGAAGAGCGCCTTGAGGACTTCGGGCGGAAGATCCTGCTGGGGCGGGAGTTCGTCTTTCTTCGGGGCTTCATCGGCGGCGTATGCGAACGACGCGGCCGCCATGGTCAGCAGGGAGCAAAGGATCAAACGGGGGGAAATGCGGTTCATGGTCATTTTCCTTTCTTGGCTGAGGCGGCGCCGTTTTTGCGCGGCGGATTCTTCTCCGGGGCGTCTCCGGCCTGCGCGGCGGACGAGACTTTGACCCGGAGTTTCTGCGTTTTCGCGGGACGGAAATCCTTCGGCGCGGCCTTGCGTGCGGGCTTTTTGCGGACCGGAGTGACGGCCTGTTCCGCTTTCGCGGGCGTATTCAGCGAGATCACCGGAGCGTCGTCCAGAGTTTCCTTCGAGGTCGCGATCTTCACGTCGAGATGGAGCTTTTCCGATGCCTTGAACGATTTGGGCGGGGCGGGTTTCTGCGGCTCGGGCAGCGGATGCTGTTCGGGCGCTTTGAGCGGAGGCTGCCCGACCGTGAACGAAGTGTTGAACTTCCCGTAGTTCACGATCAGCGTCGGTTCCTTGAACGCGAACTGGGACGCGGAATGATGTTCCGGTTTCTTTTCCTGAGCGGGCGCGGCTTCCGGTTTTTTCTCCTCCTGAGCCGGCTTTTTATCCTCGGTTTTTGCCTCGGCGGGCGCGGTCGGCTTTTCCTCCGGTTTCGCCGCTTCCGGTTTCGCCACTGGTTTTTCCTCGACGGGCTTCGCCTCGGGAGATTTGACCGTTCCGGATGCGGCATCGGCCGGTTTCTCCTCGGGCCTGGGAGCTGCCTTCTGCTCCGGCTTCTTCTCCTCGGGTTCGACCTTCTGGAAGAGATAGTCGTCGTACTCGTAGAACTCGTCTTTTGTCTTTTCGGCACGCTTCGGGACGAACGGTTTGACATTCTTCGGCAGCGCGATCTTCAGCACCTCGTCGATCGTGCGGACGAAGTGGAACGTGATCCTGCTGCGGACCTCCTGCGGGACGTCCTCCAGGTCCTTCTCGTTGTCGGCGGGCATCACGACGTCGCGGATTCCGGCACGGAGCGCGGCGATCACCTTCTCGCGGACGCCGCCGATGGGCGTGACTTTCCCGCTGAGCGTGATCTCGCCGGTCATGGAGAGGCGCGGCTTCACGGGCTTGTCCGTGAGGAGCGAGACGATGGCGGTGGCGAGCGTGATGCCGGCGGAGGGGCCGTCCTTCGGCGTGGCGCCGTCCGGCACGTGGATATGGAAATCGTTTTCCTTGAATATCTTCTGGTCGATTTTGAGCGCTTTCGCGTGGCCGCGGACGTAGCTGAACGCGGCGAGCGCGCTTTCCTTCATGACGTCGCCGAGCGAGCCGGTGAGCTTCAGTTCGCCGCGGCCGGGCATTTTCGCGGCCTCGACCTCAAGCGTGGTGCCGCCGCAGCTGGTCCACGCCATGCCGGTCACGACGCCGACGCGCGGGATGTTCTCGCTCTCGTCGCTGGTGAACTTGCGCGGACCGAGCAGCTCGCGGACGAGCTTGTCGTCCACGACGACCGGCTTCTCCGGCGGCTGACTGCCGTTCTGCTCCACGAACCTGCGGACGAGCTTGCGGCAGACCGAGGCGATCGTGCGTTCGAGGTTGCGGACGCCCGCCTCCATGGTGTAATGCTCGATGATCTCGAACGCGGCGCTGTGCTTGAAGCGCACGAACGAGTTGTCGAGGCCGTTTTCGACCATCTGGCGCGGGATCAGGTAGCGTTTCGCGATCTGCTCCTTTTCGAGCGCGGTGTAGCCGGGCAGACGGATGATCTCCATGCGGTCGAGCAGCGGACGCGGGATGGTCTCCAGCATGTTCGCCGTCGCGATGAACATGACCTTGCTGAGGTCGTAATCGACCTCAAGATAGTGGTCGTTGAACGCCTTGTTCTGCTCCGGGTCGAGCACTTCGAGCAACGCTGACGCCGGGTCGCCCTTGTAGTCACTTCCGAGCTTGTCGAGTTCGTCCAGCATGAACACCGGATTGACCGTCCCGGCGCGTTTCATGCCCTGGATGATACGTCCGGGGAGCGCGCCGATGTACGTGCGCCTGTGGCCGCGTATTTCCGCCTCGTCGCGGATGCCGCCGAGCGACATGCGGACGAACTTGCGGTTGAGGGAGACGGCGATGGAACGTCCGAGCGAGGTCTTGCCGACGCCGGGAGGCCCGATGAAGCAGATGATCGGCGATTTGCTGTTCTTCTTGAGCTGGTGGACGGCGAGGAATTCGAGGATGCGCTCCTTCACGTCCTTCAGGCCGTAGTGGTCGGCGTCGAGCACGGACGCCGCGACCTGCACGTCGGCGCGTTCCTCGGTCGCCTGCGTCCACGGCACGCTGAGCAGCCAGTCGATGTAGGTGTAGGAGATGTTGTATTCCGGCGAGGATGCCGGGACCATGTTGAGGCGTTCGAGCTCCTTCGTCACGACCTTGTGCGCGGCCTCGGGAAGATGCGCCTTTTCGATGCGTTCCGAGATCGCGACCACATCGGGGTTGCGGTTGTCCTCGCCGAGCTCCTCGCGGATCTGCTTGAGCTGTTCGCGCAGGAAGAACTCGCGCTGCTGCTTCGACATGGCGTCGTGGACCTGGCGCTGGATCTCGGACCCGAGGCGCAGGACCTCAAGCTCGCGGTTGAGCAGGATCGTCAGGAAATGCAGGCGGTCCTGAAGCTTCAGCGAGGTGAGCAGGACGACCTTTTCCGCAAAAGAAATATTGAGCGTGTCGGCGATCACATCCGCAATGCGTGAATTGTCCGTCATGTTGAGCACGGCGATCTTCAGTTCCTCCGGGAAATTCGGCGCGAACGAAATGACCTCCTGGAACTGCTTCGTCGCGTTGCGGACCATCGCCGCCGTTTCCAGCGACGTGTCGGGCGCGTCGGAAAGCCGGTGCACCTTCATGACCATGTACGGCCTGCCCGGCACGACCGTCATGAACCGGCAGCGCGCGATACCGCGCACGAGCACGCGGACCGTGCCGTCCGGGAACTTCAGCGTCTTCACGATCCGGGCGAGCGCGCCGACGGACGCGAGCCGGCGTTTGTTGAGCAGGAACGAGCTGGTATTCGGGTCGAACGCCCGGCCTTTGATCAGGCCGCGCATGGATTCGTCGTCCGGGACCTCCGGGAACAGCGCGATCATGCGGTCGCCGGACGATGCGGCGTCCATCATCGAGATCATGCCCGGATCGTTCAGGACGAGCGGCGTGAGCGCGTGCGGAAACACGACGATGCCGCCCAGGATGAGGGCGGGCGCGTCTACGATGCGATCCACGGAGGAATCGTCATGGGACGGATTATTTCCGTTTTCTCCTGAAACCGTAATGCTGAGCGGAGCAAAGGACGCCTGGTCCTTCGCCTCCTTGAATTCCATGTTCTGATTGTCTTTGTCGTCTTTCATCGGTACCCTTCCTGACGGGCTTTGGTGCCCCGCCATTACATAATGTAACGCGTCAACGCGCGTTTCGCAAGTGAAAAAAACGTTTTTTCTGCCCGCTTTCGTGCATTTTTCGGGAAAGATGCGAACACGGAAGGCCGTCCGGCGGAAAAAACGCATGACGCGCGCGCTGGAATCCTTGAAAAATCGGATTCCGCATGTACAGTATTAGATTGCCTTTTTTCAGTGTTTTTGGAGAACATAAGTCATGCCGAACGAGGAGTCAACCGCACGCGGCGCCATGACCGCCGCTGTGTCCATTTTCCTGGCCGTCCTGCTGGTCTGCCCGGGGATGCTCCTTTGCGTGCCGTCGTGGTCGTTCCGGTTCTTCGAGACGGGCACGATCGTGCTCGTGACGGCGGGCGCGGCGCTGCTTTTTCCGCAAAGAGTCCTGGCGGTGTACGACCATCTGCCGCGCGGCCTGCTCATCGCCGGCGGGATCCTGCTTGGCATCGGGGTGTGGCACGGACTCCGGCATTCGGGGCAGTACAACGCCGCCGAGACGGGCGAACTCTTCCTTTCGGTCGCCGTGCCGTTCGCCGTGTGCGTGTTCGCCCGCGAGCTCAAACGCCTGCTGCCGTGGTATCTGACGCTCTTCTGGCTGATCGACGTCGCGCTCGGATTCGTCCAGTATTACGGCTTGCACTGGTTCCTCTTCGGCCTGCCGGGCAACATCAACTGGAACGCCGCGTTTCTTGCCGTCACGGCGCCGTTCGCGATCCTGACGGCGTGGAAATGGTGTCCCACCGAGGACAACTGGTCCGTGAACTCCTTCTGGCGCATCGGGACTCTCCTCCTCATCGCAGGCGTGACCGTCTGGCAGATCGTCCTGACGGATTCGCGCGGGACGCTGCTGGGCGTCGCGGCCGCCGGGGCGCTGTGGGTATTTTTGAAGCTGGGACACCGCGGCCGCCGCCTGACGCTGTTCACCGTGCTGGCGCTCGCGCTCGTCGGGTCGGTGTGGTTCGCGTTTTTCACCTCGCACGACCGCATCCTGGAGAATCTTTCGCGTGACGAACGCGTCTTTCTGGCGAACACGACCATGAGCATGATCGCGGAACAGCCGGAGATCGGGTTCGGCTCGCCGTCGTTCGAGCAGGAATACCTGAATTTCCGCCGTCCGGAATTCTTCTCCATGCGGCACTCCGCCGTGCGCATCGACCATCCGCACAACCATCTGCTGTACGTCGCGGCATCGTTCGGCATCCTCGGGCTGCTCTGCTGGCTGTATCTTGTGCTGGAGCCCATGTTTTTCGCCGCGAAACGCATCGCCGGCGAAAAATGGGTCCTCACGGACGAAAACCTCGGGCCGAATCTGGTGGCGGCCTATGAATTTCGTAACTGCGGAATGGACGACGAAACGAGGCTTTCCCTGCTTTGCCTCGCCGGGCTGCTTGTCCACGCCCAGTTCGACCTCGTGCTCTTCCGCTGGCCGACCAATCTCCTCGCCATGGTCTTTCTCGGCCTCCTCATCCACGAACGCGAAGGCGCACCAGCACCATTCTGGCGGCCGCCCGCGTTTCTGAGGCGGTTCCGCTGGCAGTTCCTGAGGAGCCTGGAACGGACCCGGCCGCCCGAGCACCGTCACACGGGACGCCTGCTCCGGCCCGTATTCCTCGCGCTCGGCATCGTCCTGCTCGGGATCGGGCTCGTTTCCGCGTTCGGCAATCTCGCGGCGGAATCTCTCGCCTGGCATGCGGACAACGTCGCGCTGGAAGGACGGCACGCCGACGCTGCAAAGCTCTACCTCATGGCGGCGTCCATGCCCGGCTCCGGCCTGCCGCTCAAATCCCGCGCGCTCAACCACGCCTCGCTTCACGACACGGCGCACGCCCCGCGCTACTACGTCATGTTCGCCGCGAGCAGCACGCCCGATTTCGGCTACGTCAACGACTATTTCGCCCGCGCCTGCGTGCTCGGCGGACATCCCGCGGACGCAATACCGTTCCTCAAACGCGCCATGACGCTGCGCCCGCGCTCCGTTCTGCCGCTCCTCATGCTCATGGACGTTTACGACCGCCTCGGGAGCCGGGGCGCGGTCGACGCCGTGCAGGAACGTCTCGATCAGCTCATGGCGTACCGGAAACTCAAGCAGGAAGACCTCGAAACCATTTTCAACGATCAGGACCTGGACCTTCACACATGGTTCAGGCGCGATCCGGTCCTTATGAAGGAAAGCCCCTATGACAAGTGAACTCAGCGGCATGACGCTCATCGCCGGATGCGGAGTCAGCGGACGCGCCGCCGCCCGCCTCGCCGCCCGCCTCGGCATCTCTTTTGCCCTGCTCGACGAACAGGACAACGACTCCTTGCGTGCGTTTGCCGCATCCCTCCCCAGACAGCCCGAGGCCTTTTACTTCGGATTCCGCGCGCAGGACGAACTGCCCCGTTTCGAACAGACCGTGCTGAGCCCCGGATTCCGCGCCGGGAACCCCGTCCGGGCGAAACTCGCCGAAGTCTCCGACCATCTTGTCAGTGAACTCGAGTTTGCGCTCGGAGCCTGCGGAAAACCATTCGTCGGCATCACCGGGACCAACGGCAAGACGACCACGACCGAACTGACCGCCGAGCTCTTCCGCGCCGCCGGAGTCCGGGCGTGCGCCTGCGGCAACAACGGCTACGCCATGAGCGACGCCGCGATCGACTACCTCGACGGCAAGCTCGACCTCCCCATCGTCGAGATCAGCTCGTTCCAGCTCGAGATCATGCCCGTGCCGCATCCGGCGGCCGCCGCGGTCCTGAACCTGGCGTCCGACCACATCGACCGTCACGGCAGCATGGAGGCGTACGCCGCCGCGAAATTCAAGCTGCTCGGCGATCCCGCCGCCAAATGTGTGGTGAACTCGCTCATCCTCGACCGCTTCAAGCCCGCCGGGCCGGAACAGAAGCTCTACACGTTCTCGGCGAATTTGCCTGCCGATTTCACGGTGCAAGATGGTTCGTTGACCTTCCGCGGACGTGCCATCATCCCCATTGACAAACTTGCTCTGAAGGGCGTCCACAACCTGGAAAATGCGCTCGCCGCGCTCGCGCTTCTCGTGTCGGTCCGGGGCGAGGACGCTGTATTCGATCCCGCCGTGACGGATGCCCTCACGAAATTCGAGTCCGGGCCGCACAGACTGGAACGTTTTCTGACCGCCGACGGCATACAGTACATCAATGACTCGAAGGCGACGAATCCGCACGCCGTGAACGCCGCGCTCGCCGCCGCCGGAGTAGACCGCAACGTGGTCATCCTGCTCGGCGGTCTGGACAAGGCGATGGATTTCGAGGAGCTTGCGCCGAGCCTGAAATACCTGAAACACGCCGTCGTCTTCGGCTCGTGCGGACAGAAAATCGCCGCATACCTCGAAAAACAATCGGTGCCGTTCTCCATGTGCGAAACCTTCCCGGAAGCCGTCGAAAAGGCCGTTGTCGCCGCCTCGTCCGGCGACGTCGTGCTGCTCTCGCCAGCCACCGCCAGCATGGATATGTTCCGCGACTACAGGGACCGCGGCGACCAGTTCAAAGCGCTGTGCCGGAAATTTGCCGCGCGGAAATGAAATCCGAATGGAACAAACCGCGAAAGTGCGTGTCTAAAGGTGTTGACGCGAAAGCGTTCGCGACCGTTTTTATAGGATGGTCAGGATGAAACGCCGGGCGTCAAAACACTGAAACATTAATGAATCGCGGCGAAATCCGCCCGAAGGAAGCACTGCATCATGTCATTTCTCAGCGGCAGCATATTGTGGAATTTACTGTGGATCATCCCGTTGATCCTCGTTCTCGCCATCGCGGGCGGCGTCCGCCGGAACAAACTCCTGCGCAAAATGTTCGGCACGGACGAACGCGCCGCCCGGTTCTCCAACGCTTCGCCCGGCAAACGCGTCTTCCGCATCATCCTGCTCACGCTCGCCGTGCTGCTCCTCGCCGTCGCCGCCGCGCGTCCTTCCTGGGGCAAACAGGTCATGCACAACACCTCCACCGGACGCGACCTGCTCGTGGTGTTCGACGTTTCGAAGAGCATGCTCTCCGACGACGTGAAGCCGAGCCGCATGGACCACGCGAAATGGCTCGTGCGCGAGATCGTGAAAAAGAATCCGGGCGACCGGTTCGGACTGATCGCGTTCGCCGGCGAATCCTTCCTGGTCTGCCCGCTGACCGTGGACCGGGCGAGCTTCATCCAGCTCGTGGACGACCTCGACACCGACACGATCCCGGTCGGTGGCACGAACGTCCAGCTCGCGCTGGAAGAGGCTGTCCGGGCGTTCGAAGGCGCGCAGGGCATGCACAAGGCGGTCGTGCTCGTGACCGACGGCGACGAGCTCACCGGGCGCGGCGCATCGGTCGTCAACGACCTTTCCAAAGCGCAGATCCCGATTTTCGCGGTCGGCGTCGGCGATCCGTCGAATCCGGCGGTCATCCGCGTCCCGGACGAGGACGGCAAACTTCGCATCCTCACGGACCGCGAGGGAAATCCGGTCAAGAGCCCGCTCAACGAGCCCCAGCTGACCGAACTCGCCCGCCGCACGGGCGGCATCTACGTCCGTTCCACCGCCGCGTACAGCGGCATCGACGAACTCGAAACGCGCATCCGTCAGCTCGACCGCAAGGAGAGCGAAAACGCCGTCTCCACGTTCCGACCCATCGAACGCCCCGCCTATCCGCTCACCGCCGCGATCATCCTGCTCGCGCTGTTCTTCTGCGTCTCCGAGACGCGTCCGCGCTCCGTTCAGATAATCCTCGCGCTTGCCGCGCTTCTGTTTGTCGCCGCGCCGTCCGAATCCCGTGCGCAGGCCGCATCCGCGCCCGCTCAGATCCAGCAGACGCAGGCCGCGCCCGCGCCAGCGGAGTCCGAAGCGGAACAGGCCGCGCCGGAACCCGTCAAGTCGGCGTCTGAACTGTACAACAGCGGGCTCGAACAGCAGCAGGTCGAACAGGACAACGAAAAGGCTCGGTCGTTCTATGAACGCGCCATCGCCGCCTCCGAAAAGGAACCGCTCGTGCGCGCATCGTCTTACCAGAACATCGGCGTGATCTCCCACCTCGACGCCCGCTCCAGCATGCAGGGCGCGCTGGACAAACTCCAGGCGCAGGACCTCAATTCCGCCGAAAAAGCCGTCGGCGAGGCGCTGACCAAGCTGAACCGGACCGAGGAGCTTTACCGCGAAAGCATGCGTTCCGCCGCCTCGAACGCGTCCGTCATACGCAACCAGCAGATCCTCCTCGCCGACCGCAAGCAGGCCGAGGAGATGAAAAAGCAGATCGAAGAGCTGAAGAAGCTCATGGAACAGGCGCGCCAGCAGACGCAGGACGCGCACGATCAGCAACAGCAGGAGAACCAACAGCAGAATCAGGACCAGCAGAATCAGCAGGACCAGCAGCAGTCCGGCGATCAGGACCAGCAACAGCAGGACCAGCAGTCCGAAGGTCAGAATCAGCAGGATCAGCAGAATCAGCAGCAGTCCGGCGAACAGAATCAGCAGCAGGATCAGCAACAGGATCAGCAGTCCGCGCAGGACAAGACGAAACAGGCCGAGGAAACCGTTTCCGAGCTGGAACAGAAGGCGTCCGAGATGAATCAGGACCGCCAGAAGCAGGCTGCCCGGCAGGCGCGCGAGGAGCTTCAGAAGGCGCGCGAGGAACAGGAGCAGGGCAACGGCGAAAAGGCCGAGGAACACCTGAAGAACGCGCTCGACACGCTGAATCAGAATCAGCAGGACCAGCAGGATCAGCAGGGCGACCAGGAAAAGCAGGACGAGCAGTCCGGCGACCAGGGCGGACAGCAGGAACAGGACCAGCCTCAACAGGACAACCAAAACGAACAGCAACCCCTGCAGGGCAATGCACAGGAAGCTCAGCAGGACATGGGCGACATGGAAAAACAACAGGCGGAAGCCATTCTCGATATGATGTCGAAAGACGAACTTGACTACAAGGACGCCAACCGGATGCAGCGTCCGGCACGCCTGAACAACCGTGTGGAAAAGGACTGGTAACACCATGCTGAACAGAACGATTCTCCCCCGACTCGCCGCATTCCTCCTCTTTCTCTTCGCGTTTGCCGCCGCGGCCGCCGACCTGAACGTCTCCGTCCAGCCGCGCAACCTCACCGTGGGCATGCGCGGATACGTCGAGATCTCCGCCGAAAACGTGAGCCGTCTTCAGATCAACCGGATGCCGGGCCGCGTCTCCGGGATCGAGTGGAGCAGCGGCATCTCCAGCGGCTCCAGCATGTCCGTCATCAACGGCGTGACCTCCTCGAAATACACGCTCCGGGTGCCGTTCACCGCCCAGAAGGAAGGCGAGGTCACGATCCCGTCGTTCGAGGTCATCGTGAACGGCAACACGCGCCAGCCGGAGAAGACCGACCCGCTCAAGATACGGATTTCCGCCATGCCGAAGATCGACCCCTCGCAGGCGAACTCCGGCGAGCCCGTCTACGCCCGCATGACGTTCCCCGGCGTCCCGGAGGACAAAACGCCGACGTTCTGGGTCGGCGAGGAGATCCCGCTCCAGCTCTCCATTTTCGTACGCACGCCCTACGAGCTGCGCCTCGCAAACTACCCGGACGTCAAGCCCGTCGACCGCAGGATGTCGATCCGGTTCCACGATTTCCGCCGGATCAACCCGGAAGCGCCGAACTTCGAGTCCATCACCAGCCACAACCAGCGCCTCGGAAACATCCCGTACACCGTGTACGATTTCGACACGAAATTCCGCGCGCTCGCGCCCGGCAAGCTCCAGCTCGTCGCCGACACGGCAGCCGTCCTGCTCGACGAACGCGACTTCTTCTCCGCGTTCACCTCGACCCGGCAGACCATCCGCGGCGCATCGCCGGAGATCACGATCAAGCCGCTGCCCGCCGCGCCCGCCGACGCCCCGTTCGTCGGCCTCATCGGCAAGTGGGCGCCGGAAGCCTCGCTTTCGCCCGGCCCGTACCGCATCGGGGAGCCGCTGAGCCTGAAGATCAACTTCACGGGTGAGGACCAGACCGAAATGCTGAACATGCCGAAGATCGAGCCGGAGCATTTCCGCGCGTATCCGCCCGAAACGAAGGAAACCGCGTCCGGCGTCTCCGTGAGCTGCATCCTCATCCCGCTTGAGGCGGGCGAACAGACTCTTTCCTTCAACTGCTCCACGTTCGATCCCGCGACCGGCCAGTATGTCCCGTTCAAGTTCAGCGAGACCATCAAGGTGGACAAGGCCGCGTCCGGCGGCATGGCCTCGATCCCGGCAGGCGCGGCGGTCGTGAACGCCGACCCCGACCTGACCTCGGGGACCGGTTCGACGCCCGCACCGGAAAGCATCCTGTACCTGCACAATGAAGACGACGGCGGACGCGTGACGATGCCGCTCGCCATGAATGCCTTGTGGATTTCGCTCGGGCTGATCCTCGCCGGTTCGGTCTTCGCGGGCGGCAGCGCTTTCGTCGCCGCCCGGAAACGTTCCCTCGAATCCGACCCGTCCGCAAGGAGGCGCATCGACGCCCGCGCCCGCAGAGGCAGGCTCGCCTCCGCCATCGAAAAGACGCCGCCGCAGGACCTGCCGGACAAGGTCGGCGCGGACCTCGCCGCGTTCTTCAACGACCTGCTCGACCTGCCGCCGGGGACATCCCTGAGCGAAACGGCATCCCGCGTGAAGGAATCCGAGCCGGAGCTCGGCCGTAAGCTCGAGGACCTCGCGAATACAGCGTGGATGCCATCGCTCCGCAGCGAACTCAACGAGAAGTTCCGCAAACAGCTCGCGTCCGCCGTCCGCAAGTTCGGCGCGATCGCATTCATCCTGGGCGCGCTCTGCTTCGCCCTGCCCGCGAACGCCGCGGACGAAGAAGCCGCGCCGGCGGACAAATCCGCTGCCCTCGAGGAGACCGCCGCACAGCTTCCGAAGACCGCGGACGAGGCGAAGACCGCCTACGACGCCGGGCAGTTCCGGCAGGCGCTGGACTACTACGCCTCGAAGATCGACCCGCGTAATGTCTCGCCCGCGCTGCTCTACAATATGGGCAACTGCTTCTACCAGCTCGGCGACTATCCGCGCGCCCTGGTCTGCTACGAACGCGCCCGCTACCTTCAGCCGCGCGACTCGGACATCACCGGCAATCTGGAGCTGACGCGCCGCAAACTGCTCCTGCCGCCGAAATACCGCGTGGAATCGCCCGCGGACTTCATGCTCGCGGCGCGCGATTTCCTGCGCGTGGACGAATGGCTCGTGGCGTGCGCGTGCGGCCTCACGCTCGTGCTGATCGCGCTCGGCATGTTCTTCCAGCGCCATTCGAACCTCTGGCAGTGGCCGTTCTACGCCGGGATCGTGGTCGTCGTGATCTGCGCCGCCGCGCTCATCGCGAAGGCATCCGCCGACGATCCTGCGCGCGAGGCGGTTGTGATCGTCCGCAACACGCCGCTGTACAGTCTGCCGTCCGCCGAATCCGGGCGCGTGGAGCAGTACCTGAAGCCCGGCACGGAGGTCTCCATCGAGGAGAACCGCATGGACTGGGTGCGTGTGCGGCTGGAAAACAACGACGAGGGCTGGGTGCGCGGCGCGAACCTGGCGCTTCTGTGGAGCAATTCGCCCGGCGACCTGGCAGCGCAGACCGACACCGCGCCGTAAGCTCGTTCCGGGATAAAAAAAAGAGGGGGCAACGATATTGAATGATCCGGATGGGGTTTCAGCAGATGGGCAAACAGGACGGCGCAGAAAGATTGGAAGGCGGCTACCTAAAAACGTAACCGCCGAGAATCTTTCCAGCCGGGATTTGCTCAAATGCGAAAAACCGCCGGAATCAATCAATAGAGATGCACCAAAAAAAAGGAGGGGAAAATCCATGAAACACGTCTTTTTATCCGTCGTGCTGGCGCTCGTCTGCATCGTGCTGAACGCTGCGCCGGCGTCCGACTTCGTGATCCGGCTGCTGGACGGCGTCACGCTCGAAAACGCCACCATCGACAGCATGTCCGGGTCGCGCGTCATCGTGAGCGGACGCCTGCCGGACGGCAGCACCACCACCAAGACCGTGAGCTTCGCCGAACTCACGCCGGAATCGCGCGACGCCGTGATGTGGAAAATGCGCGACCGTCTGATGCTCGACTCGAAGCCCGGCTGGTTCTTCTCCGGTCCCGCGGTCGCCGGAAACGACCTCCCGCCCGCGAGCAGTTCCGGCGGCGGCATCCTGGTGCCCGCGGACTCCCCGATCGTGCTGCCCGGTTCGCCTGGCCGCATCTCGCTCACGTCCATCACGGAGCTGACCAACGGCACGCTCGGCTGGGCGGCTTCGTGGGACGGCGGGTTCACGGCGCATCCGCAACGGTTCGGCCGCATCTACGTCTACGGTGTGATGCTGCTTCAGGGCGCGACCTGGTTCGGGAACGTCTATCCGACATGCCGGACCATCTGGTGGCAGGGAAACTACTTTCCGTGTTTCGCCACCACGCCGGATTTCGCGAAGCGCATCAACGAGATGACGCGGGAAGGCGGCATGGAAATGATGCAGTGACGGCACCCCCCCGTGCCGTTGCGAAGCAAGGCACATCCGCAGTGGAGGACTTGTCCTCCTAACGTTACTAACGTTTATTTCCGGAAAAAAAGCCTTAAATTCTTTTAAAAGAGCGGAAAGCGTCTTGAAAACGGCTTGATTATATGCTATATTCCCCTTGAATCCCAAATTCAACCTCAAGTTTCAAGGAGAATTATCATGAAACGCTTCCTGCTCTGTTCGGCTCTGATGGCCTTCGCCGCACTCTCGTCCGTCGCGGCGGAACCCACGCAGCCTCTTTCCACGCCCGTCGGACGTCTGCTCTCGACTCCGCACGAAATGACCATCTCCATCACTGCCGAAAGCGACAACTGGACCGGTACGCTGCTGCATCAGCAGGGCGGCAGCTGCGGCTTCTCCGTCGCAGCCGGCGGTGGCGGACGCGGCGGATTCGGAGGCGGATTCGGCGGCGGCCGTCCCGGTGGCGGCGGCCCCGGCGGCTGGGGTCAGCAGCCTGCACAGCAGGGCGGTATCCGCGTGAACGGCGTTCAGGGTGCGGCGCAGATCGACACCTCGCGCCTGCCGAAGGACAAACCCGTCAAGCTTGTCATCGTGGCGAGCCAGAAGGAACACCGTTTCGAGGTTTACGCGAACGGCGAACGCATCGTGCAGGGCCGCGCGAACAACGTGATCGGCGAGCCCACCTGGCGCGCGATGACCATCGGCGCGGACGGCAACGGCAACAGCAAGTTCAACGGCAGCATCAACTACGTGGCGCTGTGGGACCGTGCGCTCTCCGCCGATGAGATCAACAAACTCTATTCCAATTCCGACGAAGCCGCGGGATTCGCCGACGCCAAGGCGAATTACTCCTGGGACATCAAGGCCGCCAAGCCCATCACCGGCGGCGTGCCCCTCTACCTCGTCCGCGGCGTAAACGTCTCCAGCGACGCCACTGCCCCCGCCGAGCCGCTCACACTCTGGTACAAGCGCGTGCCCGGCACCTGGACCGACATGCTCCCGATCGGCAACGGCCACATGGGCGCCATGATCGCCGGACGCCCCGAACGCGAATACCTCATCCTCAACGAGGACACGATCTGGGCGGGCGGTCCGTACGACCACCTGAACCCGGACGCCACCCCGGAAAAACTCGCGCAGATGCGCCAGCTCATTTTCGACGGCAAGGCGGACCAGGCCGGAAACATCGCGAACAGCAGCTTCATCTCCCGCCCCAGCGCCGAAATGGCGTTCTCCGTGGCGGGCGCGCTCGGACTTGAGCAGGACACCGGCGACGGCGACGTCACCGGCTACATCCACAGCCTGAATATCCGCGAAGCCGTCGCGCAGACCAAGTTCACGCGCAACGGTGTGACCTACACCCGCGAATACTTCGCCAGCTATCCCGACCGCGTGATCGCCATGCGCCTGACCGCCGACAAGCCCGCCAGCATCACCGTCGGAGCCTTCATCGGCACCGCGCAGGACCTCCAGGCCGTCAAGGTCAGCGGCAACACCATGACCCTCACCGGCCGCACGATCGACTACAACGGCATCAAGGGCGCGACGAAGTTCCAGATCACCGGCCGCGTGTTCAACCAGGGCGGCAAGCTCGTTTCCGGCGAACGCGGCATCAGCGTGGAAAAGGCCGACTCCGTTGTCATCCTGCTCGACGCCGAATCCTCGTTCAAGGCGTACAACGACGTCTCCGGCGATCCCGCGAAACGCATCGACGACGTCTTCAAGAAGTTCGCCACCGTCGACTACGACGCCCTGAAGAAGGCGCACATCGCCGACTACCGCAAGCTCTTCGACCGCGTCACCTTCGACCTCGGCGGCACCCCATCCCAGCTCCCGACCGACCAGCGACTCGCTGCCCGCAACCAGCGCGGCAACCAGCTCGATCCCGACCTCGCGTCCCTCTACTTCCAGTTCGGCCGCTACCTGCTGATCGCCAGCTCGCGTCCCGGCAGCCAGCCCGCCAACCTCCAGGGCATCTGGAGCGAAGAGGTGAACGTGCCGTGGCAGAGCAAGTACACGATCAACATCAACGCCGAAATGAACTACTGGCCCGCCGAGACCGCGAACCTCTCCGAATGCCATGAGCCGCTCTTCGACATGATCCACGAGATGGTCCCGAACGGCAAAAAGGCCGCGAAGAAGCTCTACGACGTCGACCACGGCTGGGTCGCCCACCACAACACCGACCTCTGGCGCCAGTGCGGCCCGATCGACTTCTCGCCCACCGGCATGTGGCCCATGGGCGGCGCGTGGCTGTGCCTCCACTTCTGGGACCACTACCAGTTCACGCGCAACCTCGACGACCTCCGCAAGCACTACCCGGTCATGAAGGAGTCCGTGGAATTCTACCTCGACTTCCTCCAGCCCGATCCCAAGCACGGCGGCGTCCTCGTCACCATCCCGTCCTACTCGCCCGAACAGGGCGGCCTCTGCGCCTCTCCGACCATGGACACCGGCATTCTGACCGCGCTCTTCAAGGCGACCATTGAGAGCTCCAAGCTCCTCAACGACGATCCCGAATTCCGCGCGAAGATGGAAGCCGCGATGAAAAAGTTCCCGCCGTTCACCATCGGCACCTGGGGACAGCTCCGCGAATGGCAGGACGACATGCCGGACGACAATCCGAACAACAAGCACCGCCACGTCTCCCACCTCTTCACCGTGTTCCCCGGCAACGTGATCCGCGCCAGCGACACCGACCTCTTCAACGCCGCGAAAGTCTCCCTGAACGCCCGCGGCGACGACGCCACCGGCTGGAGCATGGGCTGGAAGATCAACCTGTGGGCGCGCCTGCTCGACGGCGACCGCGCATGGCGGCTCGTCGGCAACCTCATCACTCCCTCGCGCACCTACAACAACCTCTTCGACGCGCATCCGCCGTTCCAGATCGACGGCAACTTCGGCGGCGCGGCCGGCATGATCGAGATCCTGCTCCAGTCGCAGGAGACCACCGCCGACGGCAAGACCATCATCGACGTCCTGCCCTGCCTCCCGAAGGCGCTCCCGAAAGGCAACGTCTCCGGCCTGAAGGCGCGCGGCAACGCCACGGTCGCCATCCAGTGGGACAACGGCACGCTCGGCAAGGCCGTGATCTCCGACCTCACCGGCATCCCGATCGTCGCCCGCTACAACGGCAAGACCGTCGACCTCACCGGCAAAAAAGGCTCGGTCGAACTGACCGCCGCCGACTTCAAATAAGCCTGAACCGAACGTCCGGCTGTTCCTTCCCGGGGACAGCCGGTTTTCTTTCGTTCCACCGGAAACAGCAATCACCCCCATCCGCTGAAGGAAACATCATGAAATTCCACATCCCGTTCCTCAGTCTCAAAGCGGCCGCCGAGGTCTCCTGCGCCGTCGCCGCCGCCCTGATCTCGATCCAGGCGTTCGCCACGACGAACCCGGCCGTGCAAGGATACGCCCGCCGCGCCGCCGCCGAAGGCATCGTGCTGCTCAAAAACGACAACAACGCGCTCCCGCTCGGGCAGGACGGACCCCAGCCCGTCGCGTTCTTCGGCGTCACGCAGATCCAGACCTTCCTGGTCGGCTACGGCTCCGGCGGCGACGTGAAGCCGCCGTATCGTGTCACGCTCGCCGACGCCCTCGCAAAAACCGACAAAATCGTGCCGGACAAGGAGCTCTTCGACACCTACACGAAATGGGCGCAGGCGAACCCGCTCCGCGCGGGCGGCTGGGGCAACTGGCCGTTCTACGCTCCCGAAATGCCCATCACCGCCGAACAGGTCCAGGCGGCGTCCAAACGCGCCGACACCGCCGTGATCGTGATCGGGCGCGCCGCGGGCGAAGACCGCGAATGCAAGCTCGAACCCGGCAGCTACTACCTGACCGACGCGGAGAAGTTCCTCCTCAAGGAGATCACCGGCTCGTTCAAGAAGACCGTCGTCCTGCTGAACGTCGGCAACGTGATCGACATGGCGTGGGTGAAGGACTACAAGATCGACGCCCTGATGTACGTCTGGCAGGGCGGCATGGAGACCGGCAACGCCATCGTGGACGTGCTGACCGGAAAGGAAACGCCGTCCGGCAAGCTCGCGTCCGCCATCGCGGAGACCTATCAGGACTACCCGTCGTCCTCGAGCTTCGGCAACCGCGAGTTCAACAACTACACCGAGGACATCTACGTCGGCTACCGCTACTTCGAGACGTTCGCCCCGGAAAAGGTCCTCTATCCCTTCGGATTCGGCCTCAGCTACACCACGTTCGACATCTTCGGCGTGACCGTGAACTGCCCCGACCTCGCGAAGGACGGCGTGACCGTCAGGACCACCGTCACGAACGTCGGCGACAAATACTTCGGCCGTGAAGTCGTGCAGGTCTATTGCCAGGCGCCGCAGGGCAAGCTCGGCAAGCCGAAGAGAGTCCTCGTGGCGTACGCGAAGACGAATCTGCTCGCTCCCGACGAATCCCAGACGTTCACGTTCACGATCCCGGCGAAGGATTTCGCCTCGTTCGACGACGGCGGCGCGACCGGGCATCAGGCCGCGTGGGTACTCGAACCCGGCAAGTACAAGTTCTACGTCGGGAACAGCAGCCGCTCGGCGAAGGCTTCCGGCGACATCGAGCTCGGCGAACTCGCCGTGGTCGAACAGCTCGAGCCCGCGCTCCCGATCGTGTCCGAAGCCGTCACGTTCGACCGCGTGAAGCCGGTCGAAGAAAACGGCAAGTTCGTCCCCGGCACGGAACGCGTCCCGGTCTCGAACGTCGACCTCCCCGCCCGCGTGAAGGAACGCCTCCCGAAGGCCGTGGCGGAAACCGGCGATAAGGGCATCAAGCTCATCGACGTGAAGAACGGCAAGAACACGCTTGACGAATTCGTGGCACAGCTCACGCCCGTCGAGATCGAAACGCTTCTCCGCGGCGACGGCGGCATGGGAAGCCCGCTCGGCCCCGCCGGCAACGCCTCCGTCTTCGGCGGCACGCTCCAGAGCGTCCGCGACAAGGGTGTCCCGCCCATCGCGACCTGCGACGGCCCCTCCGGCCTGCGCCTCTCCGCGAACGCTTCGCTCCTCCCCATCGGCTCCCTGCTCGCCTGCACCTGGAACAATGACCTGATCGAGGCGATGTACTACCAGGTCGGCCTCGAGATGGAAATGAACGGCGTCGACTGCATCCTCGGCCCCGGCATGAACATCCACCGCAACCCTCTCTGCGGCCGCAACTTCGAGTACTACTCCGAAGACCCGCTCCTCACCGGGCTCATGGCGGCGTCCATGACACGCGGCATCCAGAAAGCGGGCGCGTCCACCGTGCCGAAGCACTTCGCGCTGAACAACCAGGAGACCAACCGCAACGCCAACGATTCGCGCTGCTCCGAACGCGCCCTCCGCGAAATCTACCTGCGGGCGTTCGAGATCTGCGTGAAGGCGGGCAAGCCCTACAACATCATGGGCAGCTACAACAAGATCAACAGCTTCTGGAACTACTACAACTACGATCTCGACACCACCATCCTGCGCGGTCAGTGGGGCTGGACCGGCTCCCTCATGACCGACTGGTGGGCGCGTGAAGGCGCGTCCGACGCGCTCCATGTCCGCAACAACGCGTGGCGCGTGCGCTCCCAGATGGACGTCCTCATGCCCGGCGACGGACCCGCCCGCGGCAAGGACAACTCCCTGCTCGAATCCTACAACCAGTGGGTCGCCGCGGGCCGTCCGGACGACATTACGGCGGGCATCACGCTCGGCGAAATGCAGCGCAGCACGAAGAACGTGCTGAACTTCGTGATGAACTCCCGCACGTTCCGCAAGGAGCACAATCTCCCAAACACCTACCAGCCCGGCGAAGACTGGTTTGCAGTGAGCTCGGACGCCAAATCCGACGTTCCGAGCGCCGCAAGCGCTTCCGCGACCGCAGGCAAGTCCGGCGTTGAAATCAAGAACGCCCCGACCGACATCACGGTCAACGGCGAAAAGATCTGGTTCAATCCCGCCGTGACGAACTACTATCTCCCCGGCATCGATTTCGCAGCCGCGAAGATCGAGGTCGCGACGCCCGCCGGAGTCGAAAAGAAGATCACGCGGAACGACGTCACGAAGACCGTGATCGTCACCGCGGGCACCGGCCCGGATGCGCGCTCATACACGATCGACTTCAACGCGGTCAGCAACGGACGCCCCATCCAGTTCATCGAACTCGACAAGATCGAGATCCCGCTTGGGGCGTTCATGTCGATCATGGCGGGCGGAAGAAGCGCAATATTCCTCTCGCAGGGGCTCCGCACGGAAGACTCGCAGAAGGAACTCCCGGAAGAACGCGAGGAGCTCCAGGAAGACGACGAGTCGGACTATGCCATCTTCAATGCCACGGTCGGCAGCGTGGCGCGTTATGCGGTCCATTGCGCGAAGGACCGCAAGTACGCGGTCTCCCTGTGCGTGGCGAGCGGCCAGACGAACACGCTGGCGCAGCTCGCGATCGAGCTGTACCTCGACGGCGAGATCGCCGCCACGTTCAACGCGAACGCCACCGGCGGCTGGCAGAACTGGGTCACCACGAAGTCCTATCCGGTCGAGTTCAAGCAGGGGTTCCATACGCTCGAACTCCGCTGGAAATCCGAAGGGCTCAACGTGAGCCGCATCAACCTGAGACCGGTGGAGTAATCCAAATTCAAATCAAGCTCAAATCCGGGCGCGCCTTCCATGAAAAGAAGGCGCGCCCGTTTTGTACGTTCATTTTGAGCTTACAAAAATCCGCAGGACAGCACACACGTCTCGTCGTCGACGTTTCCGGTCACGAGGCGGAACAGCATGTCCTGTTCGACCTTCTTCCCGTTCGCGGCCTCGCGCTCGAACTCCACGCGCCAGATCAGGTTCCGCACCGCGGGCGTGTCCAGCTCCAGGACGTAATCGAAGTCCTTGATGCGCCCGAGCGAGTCGCGCCAGTTCGCGCACGAGGTCCTGAAGTCCTTTTCGGTCATCTTCGTCCGAAGCGGACCGGGGATGTTCTTCTTCAGCCTGCCGAAATCCTCGTCGCGGAACGACGCAAGGATGTTGTTTCCGAGCTTCACGGACTCCACGAGCGTGGCGTCGTCCGGGTCGACGTCCTCGAAATCGTCCTTTTCGACGACCACGCACGCGGCGAGAGAAAACGAACAGAAAAGCACCAGAACGGTATAGATGATCTGTTTCATAGTTCAACTCCTTTTGTTCAGATTTGAGGTTGCGGGACGTCCGCCGGGATCTTCTGCGCGGGCATGACCGGCTCCGAGGCAGAGGCGGGCTTCTTCGCCGCGACGGGCGCGCCGCGCGTCTCCGCCTTCGAGGTGTTTTTGACCTCGGGCTTGTCGGCGGGCGCGTCCCATTCGCACTGCGCCATCACGACCAGCTCCGTGTGCTTGACCGAGTTGGAGACCGAGCTGAAGAGATACCCGAGCACCGGGATGTCCATGAGCCACGGCACGCCCGTGCGCGACTCGACCTCCTCCTGTTTCGTGAGGCCGCCGATCACGAACGTGTCCTTGCCGTGCGGCAGGCTGACGACCTGCTTCACCACGCCGCCGTTCGAGACGCGCGGCGCGCCGTTGGACTGGAATCCGAGCAGACTGGTGTTCGAGAGCGTGATGTCGAAGCGCGTTTCCTCGAGGTTGACGGAGACGTTGTTCACGGTCATGGTGAACCCAAACCCCGGGAACGCCTTGATCTCCTGCGCCTCGCCCTTGCCGACCGGGAGCGGGTCGCCCTTGTCGAACACCTTGTTGATGACCTGCGAAAGCAGCTGGTACGGGCCGACGCCCATGTCCGGCGTGACCTGCGCCTTCGAGACGGCGGCGGAGTCGTCGGAGTAGAGCATCTGCGTGGTCCGCGCGAACGTGGCACCCTCGGCGGCGTTGCGGATGCAGAGTTCGCCGGTGTGCAGGACCTTCGCCTTGCCGCGCGACTCCAGGAAGTCGATGTAACGCGTGTTCCACTTCGGATTGAAGTTGAAGTAGCTGGTGCGCTCGGAGCCGTAGGCGGAGACCGGGCCGACGCCGCCGCTGTAGACGGACGACCAGTTGTTGCGGTAGCGCCCGCCGACGGAGAAGAAGTCCGCTCCCTCGTTGTTCTTCCAGCTCTGGAAGTCGATGCCGATGCGGTCGTCGTTCTCGGTGTCGAGCTCGTAGACCTTGATCTTCAGGCGGACCTGGGGGACCGGGACGTCGAACTTCGCGAGCATGTGGGCGATGTTGTCGCAGGAGTAGTTGCAGACGTCGAAGATGAGCCAGTTCAGGTCGGGATCGTACGCCACGAGGTCCATGCCCTGCCACACCTCGGTCGCGTCGTTGATGTTCATGCCGACGTTTTCGATGAGCGGCATCAGGTTGCGCGCAGGCACGAACTTCGGCATGTAGATGTACATCTGGTAGCCGTAGTTCAGCGCGCCCAGCGCCGGATCGTCGAGCGTGGCGACGAGCGTGTCGATGCCGATTCCGTTCTCGCTGTCGGTGAACCGGTATTCCTCCGCGCTCACGATGAGCAGTCCGGTGCCGTCGGTGTATTTGAGGCACTCGACAGCGGTGTTGCTGCCGAGCTGGACGGGTGGCGCATAGCCGGGCTGGGCGTTCGCGGGGCCGAGCTCGACGGAGCTTTCGGTGGCGAGGAACGGCGGCGCGGCGGTGTTCGAGGGATACTGCTGCTGGAGCATGGAGTTGCCGACGCGCTTGGTCTGGACCATCTGGCGCAGATAGTCGCGGAACTCATACGGGTCGACGTGCTGGAGCAGATAGGTCTTCGTGACCACGCGCGGGTCGTTGTTGTCGCGGATGAAATGCACGACTTTCGTGCCGGGGTCCACGTTCACGTTCAGGCGCGCTACGATGCGCGTGGCGTCATAGCCGCCGGTGTTGCTGAAGTTGGAGTCGCGCGGCACGCCGGGCAGATCGGCGGCGAGGACGTTTGCGTTCAGATTCAGCAGGCAGACAAAACCCGCCGCGAAGATGGAAATGAGGTTGATCCGGTTCATTGCATGGCTCCTTCCGCTTTTTCGACTTTCTTCAGTTCGCCGGTCTCGAAATCGAGCGTTTGCGGGTTCGCGGTGTCCAGCATCCGCGCGGTCACGGTGAGGTACACGCGGGTCGTCTCGCGGTTGGTCGTGACGGTGCTGAAGAGGTATTTGAGGTACGGGATGCGGCAGAGCCACGGGACGCCGATCGTCTGCTCCACGTCCTGCTCCTTGTCCCACTGGCCGAGCACGACCTCCTCGTTGAGCGGGATCAGCGCGTCGCTGGAGACCTCGCTCGTTTCGATCAGCTCGGTGCCGTCGCCCGCGCGCTCGACCGCGTTTGCCGCCTGCACTGTGTAGCCGAAAAACAGCGTGCCGTCCATGTCCGCATACGCGCCGGGCGCGTAGTCGTTCACGGAGAACGCCTCGCTCGCGGGGTATCCGGTCTGGGGCTCGCCGTAGTGGAGGTTCACGAGCGGGCTGTTCACCTGCAGGGAGACCTGGGAGAACCCGGCGGGCAGTTTGAGGTGGTCGCCGACCACGCTCATGGCGTCGTTGTCGCTCTTCACGATGTTCTGGAGCTGCGGATTGAACTGGAGCGAATAGCTCTCCGTGTCGGAGTTCGCCACGGTCAGCGAGGCGGTGTCCGTGACCTTCGCGCTGCCGCGCTGCGCCAGGAGCCGGATGAAGCTCGCGTCGAACTGCGGCGCGGCGAAGAACCCGCCGACGGGTCCGGTGATGGTGTTGAGCGCGGTGGTCCCGGCGGACGTCACGTTGATGACGTCGAAACCGACCTGGAAAATGTTCATGCCGGGTCCGTTCTTCCACGCCAGATACTCGATCCCGAGGTCGCGGAACGTGCTTTCGCGGACCTCGTAGAGCTGGAATGTGAGCGTGATCTGCGGCGCCGGGCGGTCCAGGTAGCCGAGGAACTGGTACACGTACTGCGTGTTCGAGCTGTTGTCCTTCCAGTAAATCTGGTTGGAGTTGCGGTCCCAGGCGTACACGCTGCCGTACACGCCTTCGCCGATCTGCGAATCGACCAGCACGTTCAGCAGCGCCTGCCCGGACCGGTATTTCGGGCGGTAGACGGCGCGCGTGATGCCGGTCCCCTTCACGATGTCGCCGGGGACCTTGCCGTCGATCAGGACGTTCCGGTCCGCCTTCGCGATGAAGTCGTCCACGTACGGCATCATCTCGACGGGGCATGTCACGGTCAGCATCTGGGCATTGTCCGCGCCGTACTCCACGCAGTTCACGGTCGAGTTCATGTTGTAGCGCATCACGATCCCCATCACGAACGGCGTGATGTCGTTTGCCTGGATGTATTTCAGGCGGTAGATCTTCGACACCATGTAGTCCTGGGCGTCGTCCTGCACGAACCGCAGGGTCTGGGTCGAGGTGTCGTCCGCGCCGCCGGACGCGGTCTGTCCGGACAGGGCCGGAGGCAGGACGGCGAGCGCGAGCAGCGGGATGCACCGGGCGAGTTTGAGCATAGTTTCCTCCTTTTGATTTTGGGTATCTCAATTGATTCACTTCGGCGGCTTTTCGCATCTGAACAAAGTCCGATGGGAAAGATTCTCGGCGGTTACGTTTTCAGGTAGCCGCCTTCCAATCTTCCCTCATCGTCTTTTTGCCCATCTGCTGAAAATCCACTCGAACCGGATCAATTGAGATGCCCGTTTGAGTTTTTGTCATGCGGATGGTTTTTCATGGAATTCCGCACCCCGATAATATAACGCGGAATCCGGTAATTTCAACATGCGGAACTTATTGCGCACGAAAGAATAACAGCGGAATGAAAGTGTGCGGGATCATTTCGTTCCACGCTCGAAAAATGATCGAAACCGGCCCGTGGAAACGGTATCCGGCGGTGGTCACGTTTTCGATTTTTGGTCAATTGTAAAGTTAAACGCAAACTTTGCATGATTTGAAGGGGGGGGGGGTGAGCGTTTAGTGTTACAAATGCGAAAAACGCTTTGAGAGATAAAGCGAAGTGAGCGTTTAGTGTTGCGAAATGAGCGTTTACTCTTGCAAAGAGAGCGTTCTGTGTTACAAAGTGCGCGTTT
>ONQZ01000032.1 GCA_900320095.1 uncultured Lentisphaerota bacterium | reverse complement strand
GGAGCGTTTTGAACCCGGCGGCGCGGCACACGTCCGAGGCGTAGTCCAGCATCAGCCGTCCGAATCCCTTCCCGTGGCACGAGGTCAGCAGATACACCTTGTGCAGTTTTGCCGTGTCGTCATGATACGGCGACCAGGAGATGTACCCCGACGGCACGCCGTCCACGAGCAGCGCGGCGAAACGATACCCCTCGCGCAGTTCGCGTTCCATGACCTCCGGCGCGTACATCATCCGCATCATGTACGGGATCTGTTCGGGCGGGAGGATCGGGGCGAACGTCTTCGGCCACACCTCGTCCGCGATGTCGCGCACGGTCTGGAGACTTTCCGGCGTATCGAGCGTTACGAACGATGTTTTCATTTCTTCTTGCCCGCCTTCTTCGCCTGTTTGAGCATGTTCTCCGCGTGGGCGGACGCCGATTCGCCGCCGCCGAGCATGCGGGCGATCTCCTTCACGCGCGCCGCGTCATCGAGCTTGCGGATGCCGGACAGCGTGCGGCCGCCGGAAACGTGTTTGGCGACGCGGAAATGCGTGTCCGCGCAGACCGCGACCTGCGCGAGGTGCGAGATGGAGATGATCTGCTTGTAACGTCCGAGTTGGGCGAGCTCCTCGCCGACCCGGCACGCAGTCTCGCCGCCGATGTTCGCGTCGATCTCGTCGAACACCAGGATCGGGATCTCGTCGACCGCGGCGAGCACGGTTTTGACGGCGAGCATCACGCGCGCCACTTCGCCGCTGCTCGCGACGTCGCGGAGCGGGATCATCGGCACGCCCGGATTCGCGGAGAAGAGGAAGGTGACGGCGTCGGTCCCGAGCGGACCTTCCTTCGCGGCGGAGAATTCGAGCTGGTACGCGGCCTTCAGGAACCCGAGCTTGCGCGTCTCCTTCGAAAGCGCATCTTCGAGCTTCCCGGCGGCAGCCTTGCGTTTTTCACTGAGACTCGCGGCGGCTGTCTGATACTTCCGATACGCTTCCGCCTCCCGCTTCTCGAACTCCTTCCGGCGCAACTCGGCATCGTCGAACGCCGCGACGCGTTCCCGGACGCGGTCCAGATGCGCCAGCACGTCGTCGAGTGTCGGCCCGTAGCGGCGTTTCAAGGTCTGGAGCAGGCGCATGCGCTCCTCCATCTCCTGAAACTCCTGTTCGTCGATCTCGACCTCGGACGCGAACGACGCAAGCTCGGAGGAGAGGTCGTCCACGGCTTCCTTCGCGCCGTCGAGCGCGTTCAGAAACTCTTCGGCTTTCATGGGCTCGATGCGTTCGAGGCCGCGCAGGATCCGGCGGCATTCGGCGAACCGCTGGGAGATGCTGTCCTCGCCGTCGGTCAGCCCGCCGCACACCTGCGACGCCAGCTCGATCACGCTCCGGGAGTTCGCGGCGAGGTCGTGACGCGCGGTCAGCTCGTCGTCCTCCCCGGCGTGAACGTCCGCGCGTTCGATTTCCTCGCAGTCGCGGCGGAGACGCGCGGCCTCTTCCGGCGACGGCAGGGTCGCGGCGAACGCGTCTTTTTCGCGGCGGACGGCGGCGAGGTCGTCCCAGCACTGCCGGACGGCGGCGAGTTCCTTCTGAAGCCCGGCGAAACGGTCCAGCACGTCGAGCTGGTTGGCGGGGTCGAGGATCGCGGCGTTTTCGTTCGCGGCGTGAACGTCGACCATCGCCGACGCGATCGCGCGCAGCACGTTCAGGTTCACCGCCGAGCCGTTCACGAAGTTGCGCGACGAGCTGTGCGTGATCACGCGCCGGACCAGGATGCTGTCCGGTTCGTCCTCGGAGACCAGCGCGTTTTCCTCGAGGAATGCGCGCAGTTTCGGCAGAGCGCCGGGCGCGAGCGTGAATCCGGCTGAGATCTCGCAGTGATCCGCGCCGGTGCGGATGGCGGACTTGTCTGCGCGGTTCCCGAGCAGGAGCCCGAGCGCGCCCATGATGACGGATTTTCCGGCGCCGGTTTCGCCGGTGATGACGTTGAACGACGGGCCGAATTCGATCTCGGCCTCTTCGACGATGGCAAGGTTCTGTACGGAAAGCCAGTTGAGCATGATAAGGACGTGTTCGGTCCGGACGGGAAAGATGTAAATATTTTTGAAGGAAACATCCCCACCGCGGACCATGGTGAGGTTTTGTTTTTCACAAAAAAGATACGTCTTTCCGGCACAAAAATCAATGGAAACAGCGAAAAAAAACGAAAAAAACACGTTCGGCGCTTGAAAACGCCTCCGATTGACGCTACATTTCTTTCTCGTTACTGTAACACTGAATCCCAGGCCGCCCCGTCTTCCCGGCGGTCCGTTCCCCTGCACGATCATGGAATCCGCACTGGCAAAACAAATCTACGACAAACTGCTGTCCGTTTACGGCCCCCAGAAATGCTTTCTGGAGCACATGACGCCGTTCCAGCTCCTCGTCGCCACGATCCTCTCCGCCCAGTGCACGGACAAACGCGTGAACATGGTCACGCGCGACCTCTTCAAGCGCTGGCCGGACGCCGAGGCGTTCGCGAACTGCGGCAGGGAGGAGCTCGAACAGGCGATCTTCACCTGCGGATTCTACCGGGCGAAAGCCGACCATATCCTGAAGGCGGCGAAAGCCATCGTCGAACAGTTCCACGGCGAACTGCCCGACACGATGGAAGGACTGCTCAAGCTCCCCGGCGTCGGACGGAAAACGGCAAACGTGGTGCTCGGCGACGCGCTCGACAAGCCGGGATTCCCGGTCGACACCCACGTGCGGCGGCTCTCCGCGCTCATCGGCCTCTCCGGTTCGTCCGATCCCGAGGTCATCGAATCCGACATCTGCGCCGTGATGCCGCCGGAAACCTGGTCGCAGTTCTCGCACCTGCTGATCGTCCACGGACGCACGCGCTGTCCGGCGAACCGCCCGGACTGCCCCGGTTGCGAGCTTGCGAAACTCTGCCGTCATACGAAGGCGGACAAAAATGCCGGAAAGAAGGCGTCGGCAGCGAAGAAATCTTCCACCTCGAAGAAGACGGTCAAGGCTCCGGTCAAAAAGACGGCGAAGAACGCAACAAAGAAAACCGTTGCGAAGAACGCCGCCTCCCCTGCCCGCGCCGCAAAGAAAACCACCTCAAAATCCGGGCGGAAAACATGATCAAGAAGTATTTCCGCGAGATCAAGAAATTCCCGGACTGGATCTACTGGTTCCCCGCCAGGTTCATGCTCTGCTGGCGCAAACTCATGCCGGTCACGATCATCGACCCGAACGGACTCCTTGAGGAATACCGCCACGCGCCGCAGCGCGTCTGCATCATCAACATCTGGCACAACCGGCTCCTCATGCTCCCGCCGCTCTTCGAACGCCCCCTGCGCGAACGCACCGTGGCGGTCATCAGCGCCTCGCGCGACGGCCAGTACATCGCCGATTTCGCCGCGCAGTTCGGCGCGAAGAGCATCCGCGGCTCCAGCACGCGCCAGGGCGTGAAAGTCCTGCACGACGCCATCCGCACCATCAAGGGCGGCTGCATGGTCGTCTTCACACCGGACGGTCCGCGCGGCCCCCGCTACCACATGAGCAAGGGCCCGATCCACATCGCATCCCAGCTCGGCATCCCCGTCGTCGCGCTCGGCATCAATTATTCGGCGTACTGGGGCGTGAAGAGCTGGGACGGATTCCGCATCCCGAAACCGTGGGCGAAGCTCACGCTGATCATCGGCAAAGAACTTCATATCCCGGCGAACCTGACCGCGGACGAGCTCGAACACTGGCGTCAGGAAGCCGAGGACGAACTGAACCGCGCTTCCCTCGTGGAGCCAAAGGACTATTTATGAGCGAAAAGATCGCCGTCATCTGCATCGGCGACGAGCTTCTGAAGGGCGCCGTCGTCAATACCAACCTCTCCTCCATCGGCGTCCGCCTGCTCGCGCTCGGCGTCGTCCCGGTCTCGTCCGTCGAGGTCCCGGACCGCCGCGAAGACATCCTCGCCGCGCTGGAGTTCTCCCTCGCGCGCGCCGACATCGTCATCACCAGCGGCGGACTCGGCCCGACCGCCGACGACGTGACCAAGGAGTACATCGCGGAACGCTGCGGCATGCGGCTGGAGGAGGACGGCGCCGCCGCGCTCAACATCATGAAACACTGGAAGATGCGCCATCCGAGCGAGGAGATCCCGCCGCGCGTCTTCAACCAGGCGCTCGTGCCGCACGGCGCAAAGGTCATCACGAACGACTGCGGCACCGCCCCGGGGCTCATCGTCCGCACACCCGAGACCGACGAATTCCCCGGCCGCACGATCATCATGCTCCCCGGACCGCCGAACGAACTCTGCCCCATGATGGACGCGTCCGTCGTGCCGTTCCTGAAAAAGACGCTCAAGCAGTTCACATTCACGCGCGAATTCCATGTCGCCGGGCTCGGCGAAAACATCGTCGAGGAGCGCATGCTCCCCGTCATCGCCCGGTTCCACTCCATGCTTTCGGTCGCCTACTGCGCCACGGCGCAGTTCGTCCGGCTCTTCCTCACCACGGAATCCCCCGAGGTCATGGAGTCGGCGATCCAGTCCGTGCAGGAGCTTTTCGCCGCCGAACTGCTCTCCGACGACGCCGACTCGCTTTCGCACGAGATCCTGCATCTGCTCGGCGAACGCGACGAAACGCTCGCCCTCGCCGAATCCTGCACCGGCGGACTCGCGGCGAAACTCCTGACCGACATCCCCGGCTCCTCGCACGTCTTCGCAGGCGGCGTCGTGACCTACAGCGACGCCTCGAAATCGTCGCTCCTCGGCGTCCCTGCCGACGTCATCCGCAAGCACGGCGCGGTCAGCGCCGAGACCGCGCGCGCCATGGCCGACGGCCTCGCCAACGCGATCCCCTCGGACGCCGCGATCGCGCTCACCGGCATCGCCGGTCCGGGCGGCGCGACGGTCGGCAAGCCGGTCGGACTGGTCTTCGCCGCCATCCGCTACCGCGGCAAAACGGAAGTCTTCGAGCTGCGTCTCCGCCGCACCCGCGAACAGATCCGCGAACGTGCCGTGGCGGGCGCATTTTTCCGGCTGCGCGCCATGATTCTCGCGCCGGAAAACGAGGCGTGATTCCGGGATCGTCCGGCAGCCGTTTTCCGTGCCGCCCCACCGCCGGGCTTGTGTTATACCCGAAATACTCTACATTTTAATCTGTTTTTTCCAAAAAATAAACCGCTTTGTGCTTGACTTTACATAAATACAGGACTATATTACTGGAAAATCCATACTTTTCAACAAAACCACAACCTATTTTCAGGTGAATCATGGCTGAAGTCATTCTCAAAAATGTCTGCAAGATCTACGAAGGCGGCGTCAAGGCCGTCAACAGCGTTTCCATCGACATCCACGACAAGGAATTCATGGTCCTCGTCGGCCCCTCCGGATGCGGCAAATCCACGACTCTCCGTATGATCGCAGGCCTCGAAGAGATCTCCGACGGCGAGATCAAGATCGGCGAACGCGTCGTCAACGACGTCCCGCCCAAAGATCGCGACATCGCCATGGTGTTCCAGAACTACGCCCTCTATCCCCACATGACGGTCTACGAAAACCTCGCGTTCGGCCTCAAGCTCCGCAAGTTCCCGAAGGCCGAGATCGACAAGCGCGTGAAAGAAGCCGCCGACATCCTCGGCATCGGCGATTACCTCGACCGCAAGCCGAAAGCGCTCTCCGGCGGCCAGCGCCAGCGCGTCGCAGTCGGCCGCGCCATCGTCCGCAAGCCCGCCGTCTTCCTCTTCGACGAACCGCTCTCCAACCTCGACGCCAAGATGCGCGTCCAGATGCGCGCCGAGATCAACAAGCTCCACACCCGCCTCGGCACCACAATGATCTACGTCACGCACGACCAGATCGAGGCCATGACCATGGGCGACCGCATCTGCGTCATGAAGGACGGCATCATCCAGCAGATCGACACCCCGCTGAACATCTACGACAAGCCCGCGAACACCTTCGTCGCAGGCTTCATCGGCACCCCGCCGATGAACATCTTCAAGGGTACGCTCGTCTCCGAGGACGGCAAGTTCGTCTTCAAGTCCGGCCCGATCTCCGTCGCGCTGCCCGCCGACTGGAACATCGCCATCGAGTCCTATGTCGGCAAGGATATCCTCTTCGGCATCCGTCCCGAGGATATCGGTTCCGAACGCGCCACCTCCGACGCTAATGCGCCGAGCATCACCGCCAAGGTCGATGTCCGCGAACCCATGGGCGCCGAGATTTATCTCCACCTGGACACCGGCGTCGACGCCCCCTGCGTCGCCCGCGTCGAACCCCACCTCGACGCCAAGGTCGGCGAGACCATCACGCTCAAGCTCGCCATCGCGGCGGCGCACGTGTTCGATCCCGCGACCACGAACCGCATCGTCTGACCGGATCCCATCCGGACGCAATTCCAGGGCAAGGCTGTTTTCCGCGGTCTTGCCTTTTTTAGCCCATCACCAGTGAACGCAAGGAACAGACCCTATGAGCATGTCCCATCTTACCAAACGGGAAGCCATGGCCATTCCCGCCGGTTTACTATTAACGTTCTATCTGTTCGGCGCTGTCTGCACCGCGCCCGCCGTGATTGCGGCTGGCAACGCGGATCAGATTGTCAGAATCCTGTTTTTACTGCTCTTTCAGGCATATCTGCTGGCTGAGATCCTGTTTTCGAAGGAATCCCTTGCTGCCATCCCGGCGTTCGCGCTTGCGCTCCTGACACCGGCGGCGGCGCTTGTCGTGGCGATCGCCGCCGACCGGGAGAACACGGACATCATTTCCGCGGTGAACTGGGGTTATTCCGGGCTTATGTTCGGCGGACTTCTTACCGTCTGGAAATACGAACGGAATGTTTCTCTGAAGTGGCTGAGCCTTTTCTTCGCTGTCGCATGGTCCATCGCCGTCCTGCTCTGTCTTTTTACGGGCATTTCCCTGCTGAACGGCAATCTTCCATCCGCACACTGAGGCTCAGGATATCTTCAGCGTCTGCATGTAACCTCCGCGCTGTACGACCGGACTTGTCGTCTTTTTTCGCGGTTTCTTGCGTTTTTCCACCGTTTTTTCCTTGAAGACAAGCCGTTTGAATGGTATATTATATCTTACCATTTTTGAAAAACCATCACCCCACCTCAAAACCTCAACAGGAGCAGAGAACGATGAAAGTTTTCAATTTCAACGCGGGTCCGGCTATGATCCCGCAGGCCGTCATGGAAAGAGCACAGAAAGAGTTTTGCGACTACAAGGGCAGCGGATGCGGCATCATGGAGCACTCCCACCGCCACAAACTCTTCGACGAGATCCTTGAGCGGGCTATCTCCAATTTCAAGGAGATCATGGGCGTTCCGGACACGCACGCGGTCGTCTTCATCCAGGGCGGCGCGAGCATGCAGTTCGCGATGATCCCGATGAACCTCGCGGTCGCGGGCAAGCCCATGGAATTCGCCGACACCGGCACGTGGTCCAGCAAGGCGATCAAGGAAGCCAAGCTGTTCGGCGACGTGAAAGTCATCGCCTCCAGCAAGGAAGAAAAATACACCAAGATCCCCGCGGTCGACGAGATGAAGATCGACGAGGACGCCGCGTTCTTCCATATCACCTCCAACAACACCATCTACGGCACGCAGTACCAGGCATTCCCGAACTGCCCGGCCAACGTCCCGATGCTCGCCGACATGTCCAGCGACATCATGTCCCGCAAGCTCGACGTCTCCAAGTTCGCCATGATCTACGGCGGCGCGCAGAAGAACCTCGGTCCCAGCGGCATGGCCGTCGTGATCATCCGCAAGGACCTCGCGGAACGCACCCCGGCGAACGTGCCGACCATGCTCCGTTACGCGACCTACATCGACCACAACTCCCTCTTCAACACCCCGCCGACCTTCGGCATCTACATCTTCGGCCTCATCACCGAATGGGTGAAGGACATGGGCGGCCTCGAAGTCCTCGAAGGCATCAACAACAAGAAGGCCGAGACCCTCTACGCCGCCATCGACGGCTCCGACGGCTACTACCGCAACCCCGTCTGCCCGTGCAGCCGTTCCAAGATGAACGTCGTCTTCCGTCTCCCCTCCGAAGAACTCGAAGCCAAGTTCATCGAAGAGGCGAAGGCGGCCGGCATGATCGGACTCAAGGGCCATCGCTCCGTCGGCGGCATCCGCGCCAGCATCTACAACGCCATGCCGCTCGAAGGCGTCGAGAAACTTGTGTCCTTTATGCAGGATTTCAAGAAGAACAACTGACCTGACCGGATGGTGTCGTCATGCTCGACCGCTATTCCGTACTGAACGGCCGCATCGCCCACTCGGACGAAGGCTCGATCCCCGTCGACATCTACGTGATGCCGGACGGGGACGAGCGCGCCTACCTGACCGACGAACTGGGGATCGATCCGCACACGCTGGCGTCCTCCACCGACCCGGACGAGACGCCGCGTATCGAGTTCGAAGACGACTACATCGCCATCATCCTCAAGTACCCGAAAAACTATTCGGCGGACGACAACTTCCTCTTCCTCGTGAAGTCCATGGGCGTCTTCCTCTTCGCGGACCGCGTCGTGCTGGTCATCGACGAGGAGCTGCCCCAGCTCTTCACGGGGAGGTTCGCCACAAAGGTCTACACGAAGCAGGACGTCCTGCTCCGCATCCTGACCCAGACCATCCGCCATTTCGAGAGCCACCTGCGCGTGATCAACATGTGCAGCAACGACATCGAGACCCATCTGAACGAGTCGTACAACAGCAGCAACCTGCTCGACATGTTCACCCTGAAGAAAAGCCTGGTCTACTATGTGAACGCCCTCAGCGGCAACCGGCGCGCCTTCGAGCGCATCCAGGTCGGCGCGTCCAAGTTCCAGTTCACGGAGGACAACATTGAGCTGCTCGAAGACCTCCAGATCGAAAACCGTCAGTTCCTCGATCAGGCGCAGGTGTACTCCCAGATTCACTCCGGACTCGTCGACGCCCGGTCCAGCATCATCAACAACAACCTGAACGTGCTGATGAAGAACATGAACGCCATCGTGATCGCGGTCGCCATCCCGACCTTCTTCACCGGCGTTTTCGGCATGAGCGAGTTCACGGACTTCTTCTGCCGCGGACTCAAGTGGTACGTTTCCTACCCGCTCTTCTTCATCCTGATGACCGGTCTCGCGCTCTTCGTGTTCTGGCTGATCAAGAAATTCGAGAAACACTGAGCTGACTTATGCCTATTTTCGAGTACGAATGCAAAAAGTGCGGCCATCAGTTCGAGGCTCTGCTCAAATCCGCCTCCTCGCCCGCGCCCGAATGCCCCGAATGCGGCGCATCGGACGCCAAGCGTCTGCTCTCCCGCTTTGCCGCCGCCTCGAAGACCAAATTCGGCTCCTGCCGGATGTCCGAAGACTGCATGGCGGCCGCGCAGGGCGGCTGCGGATGCGGTTGCGGCTGCGGACACCATCATCATTGAGCCATGGTCAAAGCCGAACTCAAACCGCTTCTCGAACGCCTCGGCATCGCGCCGAGCAAGCGCCTCGGACAGAATTTCCTCGTGGACGACCAGTTCCGCGCGAAGATCCTGCACGAGGCGGACCCGAAGCCCGGCGAGACCATCCTTGAGATCGGTCCCGGGCTCGGCGCCATCACGCGCGGCCTCGTGGCGTCCGGCGCGGACGTCACCGCGATCGAGTTCGACCGCAAGATCGCCGAATACCTCCGCACAGCCGTCGTCCCGCTCGGACTTCACCTCATCGAAGCCGACGCCTGCCGCGTCAAGTACGCCGAGCTCTTCCCCGGCGATTTCCGCGTGGTCTCCAACCTGCCCTACAGCGCGGGCACCATCGTCATTGCGAAACTGCTCGACCTCGAGCTCCCGCCCGCCGACATGCTCCTCATGCTCCAGAAGGAAGTCGCGGAGCGTTTCCTCGCGGCCCCCGGCACCACCGACTATTCCGCCCTCACCGTGCGCATTTCCGCCGTCTACGAAGGCCGCATCGTCCGCATGGTCCCGCCCGAGGTGTTCTACCCCGAACCCACGGTCAATTCCGCCCTCTTCGCGCTCAAACGCAAACCCGTCATCCCGGCTCAGAACATCCGTATCATCCTCTCCCGCCTCGCGCGCACCTCGTTCGCGCACCGCCGCAAGAAGATGTTCAAGCAGGCCGTAGCGGTCTTCGGCGCGGACGTGATCGCCGGAGCCATGGCGGACACTTCGGTCGACCCGGACATCCGCGCGGAACGCGTCACCGTGGACCAGTTCATCCGTATGGCGGAATACATCGCCGCGCACGCTCAGACTCCGCCCGAAACGCTTCGGGACGCCGATGCGGACGAAGACGAAAACAATCAGGAATGATTTCACCTCATTTCCGCCTCAAACGCAGTTCCGACCATGAGCAAAGCCGCCGAGTTCAAAACCAACGTCATGCGCATCCTGGAACAGGCGAAAGTCCCGTTCAAGCACCACTGCTATGTGGACTCCGGTGCGGTCTCCGGCCTTGAGGTCGCCGCCGCGCTCGGTCAGGACCCGGCGCACGTGTTCAAGACGCTCGTCACGGTCGAAAAATCCGGCGAGCATTTCGTTTTTGTCGTGCCGGTCGATTCCGAGCTCAACCTCAAGAAAGCCGCGAAAGCCGTCTCCGGCAAATCCATCGAGATGATCAAATCGAAGGAGCTTTTCCCGCTCACCGGCTACATCCACGGCGGATGCTCCCCCATCGGCATGAAAAAACAGTTCCGCACGGTCATCCACGAATCCGCCGCCAACCTCGACGCGATCTTCTTCAGTGCCGGCAAGATCGGCTACCAGATCGAGATCGCGCCCGCCGACCTCGCGAAAGTCCTGCGTTACACCTACGCCGACATCACCGGCTGAAGTCCTTCGTTTCACCCGCGCCAACACACCGGCTGAAGTCCTTCGTTTCACCCGCGCCGACATCACTGGCTGACGTCCCTTTTTCCACGTTTTTCTTTCGCGGTTTTTTCGCGTTTTTCTCTCTGTTTTTTCGTGCCGGTTATTGACAAAAGTCCGTTTTTGTCCGCCGTTTTTTCTTCCGCCGGACGATTTTCCCGCCTCAAAAACCGGCCCGCCACGATTTTTTGTTTATTTTTTGAATTTTTCGGGTTTTTACACTTGATTTTTCATCGCTTCCGTGTATCTTTTTAGCGTCCTTTTCCCACCCCCTCCCAAAAACCCGTTTTGTATTTTCCAAAAGGCCAGAAGAAAACATGAAAAAAGCAGTCAATGCCACCACGTTCGTCGCCCTCGCGCTCGCAGCATCTGTCACGTACAACATCGTTCAGCACCAGCGCGCGAAAGGCATCCGCCCCGAAAAACAGAATTCCGAAGAGAATGCAGTACAGTCCGTTGCAGACAACGCCGATGCTTCCACGGTAAACGCGGCCGCGTCAGCGGCGTCATCCGTGAACGCAACCAGGCCCGCGTCCGCCGCACAGCAGAGTTCCGCGATCACGTTCCGGTCCGCGCGCTACGACAAGTACAACGACGAGCTCGACATCTCGTTCTCGTACGGGACCTCGCTTCCGTCCAAGCTCGCGAAGGACGCGCTCGAGTTCACGCCCGCGGTCCCGAATCTCTCGTTCTACGCGTACAGCTCCACGATCACCGTGAGCGGCGGCTTCAAGCCCGGCGTCACCTACCGCGTCCGCGTGAAAAAGGGCCTCATGGACCGTTCGGGCAAGGCGACGCTCGAAAACGACGCGGTGTTCGACGTCACGATCCCCGAGCTCACGGAACGCTTCTCGTTCCTCACGAACGGCAGCGTGTTCCCCATCACCTCACGCAAGATCGAGTTCCCCTACTCCGCGCGCAACCTCAAAAAGTTCACCGTCAAGATCTACCGCGGCTTCGAAAACAACCTCGCGTTCGCCTCGGGCAACGACAACGTCTACGCCATGGATTTCGTCGGCGAAAAGACGGTCACGCTGTCCGATCCGCGCAACGAAATGGTCAACCACATGCTCGACGTCTCCGACGTCATCAACGGCATGCTTGAAAGATCCGAAGGGCCGATTTTCCGGCCGGGCCGTTATGTGATGGAGGTCGAATACGACCGCAAGTCCGACTGGGGCGACTATGATTACCGCGAGACCGAACGCCGCACGTTCACGCTGACCGATTTCGCGATGGTCGCGGCATCCGTCGCCGATCCCGAGGGCGGCATGGCTGTCTTCGTCCGGCGCATTTCCGACGGCAAGCCCGTCGCGGACGCCGAAATCGAGCTCAGAACGGACAAGAACCAGCTGCTCGAAGCGGCCAAGACCGATTCGACGGGCAAGGCGCTTTTCAAAATCTCCAGCAGTCAGCTCCGCTCCAAACACAAAGGCGATCTCTACTCCGCAAGCATCCGCAAGGACAATGAATTCGCATGGTTCCCCGTCGACCTGAACAACATCGAGGCGGATTTCAATCCGCGCAGGGCGTTCGTGTTCACGGAACGCGGCATCGTGCGTCCCGGCGAGTCCTTCCTCGCCGCCGCGTTTATCCGGCAGAAAGAGCTTCTTTCCGCCGATCCGAGCCGGCCGGCAGGCAGGATGAACGGACCGGTCCGCGGACGTCCCGACGGGACACCCGAGACGATCACCCTCATTTCCCCTGACGGGAAAAAGATCCTCACGGAAAAGGTCCCGCTGGATGAAATGGGCTTCCTCTCGCAGATGATCCGCGTCCCGGACACCGCGGTCTCCGGTGTCTACACGGTCCGCATCGGGCCGGATTTCAGACAGGACGGCGAAACGACCATCCGCGTCGGCGCGTATGTGCCGGACCGCATCAAAACGAAGCTGGAGCACGCCCCCATGCCCGCCGGTCCCGCAGCCGTGAAGGAGCCGCTGAAGGCGGTCCTCTCCGCGGACTATTATTTCGGCACGCCAGTGCCGTCCGCGTCCGGCAGGATCTTCTACGACTGCACGCCGTCCGGGAAACGCCCCGACCACTGGAAGGACTGGGAAGTCGGCGATGCCTCGCGCTTCAATTTCGACGAATACGAGACGACCGCCGCGGTCGAAAACGGCAAGACGAACCTCTCGCTGCCGTCGTTCGGTTCGCGCGGCGTGTCGTTCGACCCGGTGCGCGTCGTGCTTCAGGCGTCCGTGCAGGAGCCGGGCGGACGCGCCGTGACCGGAAGCGACAACTTCACGATCTATCCCTCGGACTGGTTCATCGGCCTGAAGCAGAAGGACGGCGCGGGCAGGGAATGCGTGGTCGACATGGCACTGCTCGCGACCGAACAGGGCAAGCCCGCCACGCTCAATGACGGACGCGACATCACGTTCACCGTATACAAACGCGCCTGGGACTATGTGCTGGTGCAGGACGGCGGCGGCTACCGCAGACGCTGGCAGGAGACCGTTTCCGAGGTGGGAGGCACGTCGAAGACGCTCACGGTCCCGCAGAATGCCGACCTCGCCGCGTACACCTCGCAGGTCGCGTTCGACCTGCCGTCCGGCTGCTACGACATCGTCGCCGAGTACGGCGACAATATCCGCACGAAGCTCAATGTGTGGCATTCCGCGGGCGAATCCGGACGCCGCACCGGCGATCCCTCCGAACTCGTGTTCAAGACCGACGCGAAGAAATACGCGCCCGGCGGGACCGCGAAGCTCACGTTCACCAGCCCGGTCGACGGCGAAGCGTTCGTGGTGAAAGCCGGACTCCGGCTCGACTCCGCGGAGGCGATCCCGGTCAAGGCGGGCGAAAACACCGTCGAGGCGAAGGTCCCGGCGGAATGCCTGAACGGACGCTACCACGTCAGCGTCTTCGTGATCGGCAAGGACAAGGATGAGTTCATCCGCGCCTCAGGCAGCGCCGCCCTCGAACTCGACCACTCCGCCGCGCACAAGCTCGACGTCGCGATCACCGTCCCCGGCATCGTCCGCCCCGAAACCGAGACGGACGTGACCGTGAAGCTCGCCAGCCTCGACGGCAAGCCGCAGGCGGGACAGGTCTGCCTCTTCGCGGTCGACGAGGGCGTGCTCGCGCTCACCGGGTTCAAGACGCCCGATATCTTCAAGTTCTTCCTCCAGTCTGACAACGCGTACATCTCCATGTGCGAGACCTACAGCGACCTCTTCCCGAACCTCAAGATCCGCCCGGACGGCACCATCGGCGGCGGTGACGACGTCGCCGCGGCCAAGTCCGCGCTCGCCGCGTCCCTCGTGAAGATGAAGGACGCCGCGCGCGTCGTCGTGCCCGTCGTGAAGGTCCCGGAATCCGGCTCCGCCACGGTCAAAGTGAAGATCCCGGACCACTCCGGTTCGCTCCGGTTCATGGCGGTCGCGAGCGCGGACGACGCGGTCGGCTCCGGCGAACGCGAAATAATCGTCCGCAATCCGGTCAGCCTCACGGTCTCCGCGCCGCGCGTGCTCGCCCCCGGCGACGAGGCGGTCATCAGCGTCCACGCGTTCAACCATGACGCGAAGGACGGCGCGCTCAAGTTCGAGCTCGCCCTGCCCGACACGCTTCAGGTCATGGGCGACCGGCCGCGCATCGATGCGCTGAAGGCTGGCGAATCGAAAGACCTTTCGTTCCGCGTGAAAGCGCTCGACAAGCTCGGCGAAGGCACGCTCGCCGCTACGCTCGCCGTCGGCGCGGAATCCCGCACGGAAACGACCTATATCACGGTCCGCCCGGCAGTCGCGCCGCAGACCGTCGCGAAGTTCGCCTCCGTGGCGCCCGGCAAGGATTACACGCTCGACCTCTCCTCGGAATTCGTCTCCGTGGAAAGCGCTGGCCTCTCCGTCTCCTCCTCGCCCGCGATCAGCGTGAAGGACGCGCTCGACTGGCTCAACGGCTATCCCTACGGCTGCCTGGAGCAGACCGTTTCCGGCGCGTTCCCGTTCGTCGCCACGCCGTCGCTCGTGAAGGCGGGGCTGCTTGACGCCGAGGTCGCGAAGACCATGCAGCCGAAGGTCGCCTCCGCCTATGCGCGCATCCTCGGCATGATGGTCGGCGACGGTGCGTTCGCCATGTGGCCGGACGTCCGCAAGGAATGGCCCGAGGGCACGGTCTACGCTTCGCACTTCGTCTTCGAGGCGAAGGCTGCCAAGCTGGTCACGGTCGACGCCGCCGTCGAACGCAGCATCACGGCGTATCTGCTGCGCCTCGCGAACAGCGCGGGCAGCTACAAACCCGAACTCCGCGCCTACGCCGCCTACGTGCTTGCCGCCGCCGGCAACAAGGATTTCGTCGTCCCGGCGCGCAACGTCCTCGCCGGAAGCAAGCCCGGATTCGCGCAGTTCCTCGCCGCCGCCGCCCTCATCCGGGGCGGTTACGCCGGAGAAGGCGCGGAACCGCTCCGCGCGGCGCTCGCCGAACCCAACTGGCTTTATAAGACGTCCGAGCTCGTCGGCATCACCGACACGGCATCCCGCGCGGGCATGGTCCTGAACATCCTCATGAAGTGCGACCCGAAGGGCAGCAAGGACACCGCCGCCGAGCTCGCGGCATTCCTCGCCGGACGCATCCGCAAGGACGGCAGCTGCTGGGGCACCACGCAGTCCAACGCCTGGGCGGCGATGGGCCTCGCGGCGTTCGCGGAGCATTACCCGCCCGCCGACCTCTCCGGCGCGGTGACCGGAGTCGACAAGACGAAACATGAGCTTTCCGGCAAAACCGTCGACGGGCTCAAGCTGGCGGACGGCGCGAATACCGTTTTCAACACCGGCAGCTCCGACTTCTTCGTGAAGGCGGTCGTCATGGGCATCCCGAAAAACGCGAAACCCGTCTCCGGCCCGATCGTGCTCAAACGCGAGTTCTTCGACGAGAAGGGCAATCCGGTCACCTCGCTCAAGCACGGCGAACTGGCGTTCGTCCGCATCACGGCGGATGCGCCCGACGTGGTCGAGAACGTCGTGATCTCCGACCTGCTCCCCGCCGGACTCGAGATCGAGGACGAATCGCTCGCCACGCGCATGGACGCCTCCGGCCGCATCCCGAAGAACATCCTCCTCAAGAACCGCCAGGAGTTCAGCCGCACCGAAAAGCGCGACGACCGTTTCCTCGTGTTCGGCACGCTCTGGGGGTCCGGCTATGCCATCTACACGGTGCGCGCCGTCACGCCCGGCAGGTTCCTCATCCCGGCGCTCCACGCCGAGGCGATGTACGATCCTGACATGAACGGCACGTTCATCCCGCCCGCCGGCGAGGACGTCTTCGAGGTGAAATGAGCCTCGGTTTCCACAAACTGATCCATCGGAAAGCCGTTCGCTTCGCAGCGGCGGCTTTCCTCGTTTTCGCGGTCCTCGCCCTCGCGGTCTGGATCGCCGCGCCCTACTGCGTGGCGGACCCGATGATCCGTCTGCGGCAGATCACCCCGGCGCACACCTACCTCGACCGCAACGGCGTCCCGGTGTTCTACGAAACGACATACGACTACGAATGGCGCTTCCCGGTCGTGCTCAGGGACATCGCCCCGGACGCCGTGTCGATCATGCTTTCCGCCGAGGACTACGCGTTCTACGACCACGGCGGCGTCGATTATCAGGCGGTCCTGCGCGCGCTGTGGCAGGACGTCCGCAATCTGAAGATCATTTCCGGCGCGTCGACCATCACGATGCAGCTCGCCGGATTCGCCCTCGCCGACCACAGGCCGAGCCTCGTCCGCAAGTTCAAGCAGGCGGTGATGGCGCGCCGACTGGAACAGCTCTACACGAAGGACGAGATCCTGACCGAATACCTGAACCGCATTCCGTGCGGCGGCAAGGTCTACGGCATCGAGGCGGCGGCGCGGTATTATTTCGGGCTTCGCGCCTCTCAGCTCAACCGCGCCGAGGCCGCGCTCCTCTGCGGCATCCCGCAGAAACCGAACCGCTACAACCCGAAATTCTACGCGGAGGCGGCGAAGAAACGCCAGAAGATCGTGCTGGATCTGCTCGTCCACCACGAGCTCATCACGGCGGACGAGGCGCGCACGATCTTCGAGTCCGAACCGCTCCGCTACCGCGATTTCTCCCAGCCCGCCGATTTTGAGTTCAAATCCGCCCCGGACGAGACGATCCACGCCGTCCGCCGCGCCCGTGCGGAAAAGCGGCAGTCCGGCTGGTCGCCGTCGCAGGGGGAACCTGTCCTCTGCTCCATCGACGCCGATTTCCAGCGGGATGTGCAGGCGGTCCTGAAACGCCGCCGCGACGCCCTGCCCGGTGTGCGCGATGCCGCCGCGGTCGTGCTCGACAACGCCACCGGCGAGGTGCTGGTGTTCCTAGGCACACTCGACTTCAACGAACCCGGCACGGGGCAGTACAACGCCGCAAACGCGGTCCGGTCGGCAGGGTCCACGCTCAAGCCGTTCCTGTACGCCGAAGCCGTCGAAGGCGGCCTTATCACGGCGGACACGCGCGTGCTCGACGCACCGCTGCGCTACGGCAATTACGCGCCCGGCAACTTCGACGGCGCGTTCCGGGGCACGGTGAAGGCGTCCTACGCGCTCGCGCATTCGCTGAACACACCGGCGGTCCGGCTCGCCGCCACGCTCGGCGAACCCCGCATGATCGAGCTCGCGGACAAACTGCACATCCTCGCCTCGCGCCGTCCGGGAAGCGGATTCGGGCTTTCCATGGCGCTCGGCAGCGCCGGACACACGCTCCTCTCCCTCACGAACGCCTACCGCGCGCTTGCGACGGACGGAACGCTCCGCCCGGTTTATTTCCGGCACGACCCGGAACGCCCCCTGCCCGGCGGCGAACGCGTCTTTTCCGCCGGGACCACGCAGACGGTCATGCGGATGCTGACCTCGCTCCCGCTCGCGGGATTCGAGGGGACGGCTGCGTGGAAGACGGGCACCAGCAACAACCTGCGCGACGCGTGGTGTTTCGCCTGCACGGAGACGCTCACGACCGGGGTGTGGTTCGGCAACAAGGACGGTTCTCCCTCGGAATCTCTGGTCGGCGGCACGGCTGCCGCCCCCGCGGCGGGGGAAATCCTTTCGCTCGCCGCCTCGAAATACGGCCTCACGCCGTTCAGGAGCGCCTGGCCGAAGGAAGACGCGCTGGAACCCGTCGCGCTCTGTGCGAAGACCGGGCTTTCCGCCTCGCCGGACTGCGAAAAGACCGAATCCGCCGTGAAGCCAGCCGGGATCCCGCTGACGCTCTGCCATTCCTGCGGCGACGCCGCATCCTCCGAAAACACGTTCCGCATCCTCTCGCCGATCCCGACCACATACGTCGCAGAAAAGGACGAGGGCGTCAAACTGGACCTGACGCCGAACGAAGGCGCGTACTGGTTTGCCGACGGCGCATATCTCGGCGAAAATCCCGGCCCCCGGGTCTTCGCGCCGGGCCTGCACCGCGTGGAGGCGGTCCGCGCCTCGGATTCCGCCGCGGACGCAGTGGAATTCACGGTCGCGCGGAAAAAATAGCCTTTTTTCGCGTCTTTTTTATTAAAAAGCGAAAAAATCATTTTGCTTTTTCAGCAAGGCGGGCTATATTGTGAGAAGCATTTTTATTTTTCAACCCTCAAAACAACGGAAAGTGTACTTACAATCATGTCGGAACAACCGATTGATACCTGCATGGAAAAGATCGTCAGCCTGTGCAAACGGCGCGGCTTCGTATTTCAGAGCTCCGAAATCTACGGCGGCTTCAACGGCTTCTGGGACTACGGCCCCTACGGGATCGCCCTGAAGCGCGCGGTCGAACGCCAGTGGTGGCTCTACATGGTCGAGAAACGCAACAACGTGGTCGGCCTCGACTCCTCCATCATCTGCCACCCGAAAGTCTGGAAAGCCTCCGGCCACGTGGACCGTTTCGGCGACATCATGTGCGACTGCAAGAAGTGCAAGACGCGCTTCCGCGTGGACCAGATGCCCGACCCGACCACCTGCACGAATTGCGGCTCGAAGGACCTCACCCCGCCGCGCGAATTCAACCTGATGATGAAGACCTACGTCGGCCCCGTGTTCGACGAGGAGCACATCGCGTATCTCCGCGCCGAGACCTGCCAGCCGATCTTCCTCGACTTCCACTCCATCCGCATCGCCACGCGCATGCAACTGCCCTTCGGCATCGCCCAGGTCGGCAAGGCCTTCCGCAACGAGATCACGCCGCGCATGTTCACGTTCCGTTCCCGCGAATTCTCGCAGATGGAAATGGAGTTCTTCTGCGCGGACGAAGGCTCGATGAAATGGTTCGAGTACTGGCGTCAGGAACGCTGGAACTTCTACCTGAACGTGCTGAAGTTCCCGGTCGACAAGCTCCACCTGCATCCGCACGACAAGCTGGCCCACTACGCGAAGGCGGCGGTCGACATCGAATACGAATTTCCGTTCGGCTGGGGCGAACTCGAAGGCATCCACCACCGCGGCACATGGGACATGTCCCAGCACCAGCAGTTCTCCGAGCAGGACCTCCAGTACCTCGACCAGTCCAACAACACCCGTTATCTGCCGACCGTCGTGGAGACCTCCGTCGGCCTCGACCGCATGGTCCTCGCCGTGCTGTGCAACGCCTACGACGAAGACCGCGCCCCGACCCAGAAGGAAGGCATGGAGGACGACGTCCGCGTGGTGCTCCACTTCCCCGCCACGGTCGCTCCGGTCCAGGTCGCTTTCCTCCCGCTCTCCAAGAAGCTCAATCAGAACGCGCAGGACCTCCAGGAGAAATTCCTCGGACGCTACCGCACCGAGCTGGACGTGACCGGGAACATCGGCAAGCGCTACCGCCGTCAGGATGAGATCGGCACGCCGTATTGCGTCACGTTCGACTTCGATTCGCTCGAAGACAATGCCGTCACCGTGCGCGAACGCGACTCGATGGCGCAGGAACGCATTCCGATCGAAGGACTGCGCGCCTACCTCGACGAAAAGGTTCTCGGCTGATCTGAAACAACCTCGGATAAACTCAACGGAGACAACAGGACCATGAAAGGCGCAAAACAAATCCTGCTCGCGGGCTTCGCCGCCCTCTGCATGGTCCTGCCCGCGTGCCACACCCCGATCTCGGGAGAAGAGTTTGCCCGCTGGGCCCCGCTGGTCATCTCTCCTGAACCGCTGAACACGGTTTCCTACACCGCCGAATACACGCAGGACGGCGCCCTGCCCTTCACCTGCGAAGTCAAGCTCGGCACGGACGGACGCATCCGCCGCGATTACGTCTGGAAGGACGAAAAAGGCGCGGAAAAGAAAGCCTCCGTCGTCATCAACGGCACGGAAGCGATCAAGTCGGAGGACGGAAAATCTGTCCCGGCAAAGGATACCGACAAAGCAATGGCGGAACTGTACTCCCGGCTTATTCTGAATCCCGCCTCGGTCATCTGCTCCGCGTTCGACATCGCACGCGGAGAAGATACAAAAACATCCCGTCCCGTCTGTTTCTGGACTCTGGAGCTTGCGGATGTTCCCGGCGCCAAGTCGACGCCGCTGTTGCCGCCGATGCCGTCGGGAGAATATATCGTGGCAATCGACACGGAAACGGATCGCTGGCTCGTTCTCCATGTCCGCATGACAGAGGATCCCGACACGTTTTTTTCCTCATATTTCATGGAATACACAACCGAATCCGGCGTGACCTACCCGTCCCGCATCGTCTCCTCGACCGAGAACGGCGCGCCTGTCACCTGCGTCATCCGCGACGTCAAGATTAACCCCGAACTCCCGGACGAGCTTTTCCGGCTCCCCGAAAACAACGGATAATCAACGCTTTTCAGCTTTAACAACAGGATATTTCTATGAAACTTCAGTCCATCCTCCTCCTGACCGGAATCGCCGCCGGTCTCATGACAGTCTCCTGCCAGTCGTCGACCCAGGCTGAAGCCGAAGCTTTCTTCGGCCCGCCGCCGAAAGGCAAAGCCGCCGCCGAAGCCGAAGAGAACGCGGCCAACGCGGACTTCTACACACAGGTCAACAGGCATATCGACCGCAGGCTGAGCGAGTTCAACGAGAAAGAAGAGGCGAAGCTCCCGATTTTCGAGTCGAAGGACGCCCGCGACGAGTTCCTGTCCCTCTCCTTCATCCGCTCCGCGGAACAGCTCAGTTCGCTCTCCATGGATTTCGAGGGGCCGCAGAAAAGCAAGCTGAACGTCTTCTTCGACCGCGAATCCCGCACGATCACCCGAACGATCGGCGACAAGACCGAGGAATACACGTTCGAGCCCTTCTCGAACGGCGTCCCGCCCGCCATCCCGTACGACATCCGGATCCTGTACGCGTTCGCCGCCGACTTCAGCCGCATCGCGGAAACTATCACGGTCCGCAGCTTCGAGAAGCTCGAAAAGGGCGAAAACCCCGCGGTCGCCAAGATGGAAAATGAGGCGAACATCGACGAGAAGGGCAGAAAGATCGACAAGAATTTCGTCGAGCTCAAGCCGAAAGTTACGTACGAGCCGATTGAATACCGCATCGACAACCGCTGGTGCAAGTGCTACGACGTGAAGCTGAAAAGTGCCTGCGCCCCCGCGACCGCCCTCGCGCTCTACGTCAGCAACGAGGAAAAGACGCTCTCCCGCGTCGACATCATCCTCGACGACGATTCCATGTCCTCCTACATCCTCGACTGGCGCGAAGAGAACGGCATCGTGCTCCCGCGCGTAGTCCAGCGCCTCGGCAAAGAATCCAACGACGTCTTCTTCCGCGAGGACGCCAAGGTCATCCTGAAGCGGGACCTCGCCATGGAAGAGGCGGAAGCCGCCGCACAGACCGCTGAAGAAGAGGCTCAGGCCGCTGAGGAAGCGGAAGCCGCCGGAGCTTCGGAAGAAGCCTCCGAGGTGGAAACGGTCGAATTCGACGTTTCCGCCGACACCGCCGAAGAAGCATCCGAGGAAGAGGACGACTTCGAGGAAGAATAATCTTCGCCTCGCGCATCCATTCAGGAACTCCTGTCCGGACGATACGGCATCCGGCTCCGCGCCGGACGCAGGAAACCCGGGCAGTTTTTTTATGCCGTTCCTCGTTTTTCGCCTGATTTCCGGTTGATTTTTCCGCGGATGGATGTATTTTATCTTGTTTGACAAAACATCTTTATATTCAACACACACGAACCGAAAGGAATGTAACGTGAAACTCATTGTCGATGCGAGCAATCTCCAGGGGCGGATCAGCCGCCATGTCTACGGCCAGTTCTCCGAGCACCTCGGACACTGCATCTACGACGGCCTGTTCGTCGGGGAAAAATCCAAAATCCCGAACATCGACGGCATGCGCAAGGACGTGATCGAAGTCCTCCGCCGGATCCGAATCCCGAACCTCCGCTGGCCCGGCGGCTGCTTCGCCGACTGCTACCACTGGCGCGACGGCGTCGGACCGCGTTCCAAACGCCCGTACATCGTGAACGACACCTGGGGCGGCGTCGCGGAAGACAACTCCTTCGGCACACATGAATTCCTCCGTTTCTGCGAGCTCATCGGCGCGGAGCCGTACATCAACGGCAACGTCAGCAGCGGCACAGTGCAGGAGATGTCCCAGTGGATCGAGTACCTGAACGCCAAGGTGCAGGGCCCGATGACCGAGCTCCGCAAAAAGAACGGCCGCAAGGAGCCGTGGGGCGTCAGGTTCTGGGGCTTCGGCAACGAGCCCTGGGGCGACGGCCACATGCGCCCGGAATACTACGCCGACCAGTTCCGCCGTTACACCACCTACGCACGCGACTACGGCGACACCAAGCTCGTCCGCATCGCGGCTGGCGCCAACGGCGGCGACCTGAACTGGACCGAGGTCCTGATGCAGAGCGCCGGCGAGTGGCTCGACGCCGTCACGCTCCATTACTACACCGTGCCCGGCGTGTGGGAACACAAGGGCTCCGCCACCAAGTTCGACGTGCCGGAATACTACACCACGCTCGAAAAGGCCGGCAACATCGAAAACATCATCAAGGCGCAGTCCGTCATCATGGACAAGTACGATCCGGACGCCCGCGTCGGTCTCTTCGTCGACGAATGGGGCACCTGGTTCGACGTCGAGGAAGGCACCAACCCCGGATTCCTCCACCAGCAGAACACCATGCGCGACGCCATGGTCGCCGCGATCTCCCTGAACATCTTCCACCGCAATAACCGCCGCGTCCGCATGGCGAACATCGCCCAGCTCGTGAACGTGCTCCAGGCGATGATCCTGACCGAAGGCGAGAAGATGCTCGTCACCCCGACCTGCCACGTCTTCGACCTCTACAAAGTCCACCAGGACGCCGACCGCGTCGAGACCTTCGCGGAGTCCGCCCCGATCGACGGCTGCAAGCTCCAGGCGATCACCCACACCGCGTCCGTCAAGGACGGCATCCTGCACGTCAGCGCCGCCAACATCCACGCGGACAAGGCGCTCCCGGTCGAACTGGACGTCTGGGGCTTCGACGCCGCAAGCATCTCCGGCGAGATCCTCGGCGACGGCGACATCCACGCGCTCAACACCTTCAAGAAGCCGAACGCGGTCAAGATCCGCAAGCTCGATCTCTCTATCAAAAACGGCAAAGTTCTTTTCGAGCTTCCGCCCTGCTCCGTCGCCACCATCACGCTCAAGCCCGCCGCGAAGAAGACTCCGGCGAAGAAAGCCGCGAAGAAGGCTTCCAAGTAACCTCAACCAATCATAACACGCGAACTCCGGCACAGGCATGATGAAAGAATCCGTTCTCTTCTCTCAAAACCGCTTCGGAATCCGCGGAAGGCTCCATGTCTCCCGCGGCCGGAGGTTCGCGTTCGTCCTCGCCCTCGCAGCCGCGTCCTGCGCGCTTTTCGCGGCGTGTTCCCCGGTCGATTCAGCCGGGACCATCCCGCGTTCCAACGTGCGCGCTCCGCGCGCGGCGCACCGCCTCTCGGTCGATCATGCCATGCTCTTCGAAGTCGGGGAAAACCCGCTGGAAAAGAAAACGGTCAACATCCCGGCGGGCGAATACGTCTTCGAGGGTGAGGACGACGTCTTCCTGTATTTCCGTTCGCCGGAAGAGATGGAATACCGCGTCTACCACAAGGAAGGCTACGCGGAGGGCGCGTTCCAGATGGGCGGACTGGCGATAGCCCGCAAAGATCAGTGGGAGAAGATCGAGTATCCCGTCTGCACCTACATCGACGGGGAAGACCAGCATCAGAAACGCCTCACATGTCCGCTGGAAATATCGTTTCTCATACAGAAGCGCGGTACGGACTGGGACAGCGATTTCGACAAAGCTGAATAACGTCTTCCAGTTCTATATCTGTTGTTCCCCGCCCCTCTTCCGGCAGAAGGAAAGGGGCATTTCTTTTTATCGGTCCGGATGGATTATCAGGGCAAAAAAATGGAGCGGGCGACCGGAATCGAACCGGCGTAGCCAGCTTGGGAAGCTGGAGCATAACCATTTTGCTACGCCCGCAAAAAAGGTGTGTGTAATAACATACCCCCGAAAGCCGAAAAATCAAGCGCGGAACGGCTCATTTTATCAAAAAAGTTGCCGGACCGGCCGCCCGGCATTTTGCCTTCAATTGAAAGTTTTCTCAAAATCAAACACAGCGTCAAATCGCCTGCAAATGCCGTTTCCGGCGATTTTCGCCGATTTTTCTGAAAAATTCCTCGCACACGCGCACACGCGCGCTTGAAAACAGCGCCTTCCCGTGATATATTATATTAATAAAACATCATCAAACCCCACCTTTTTCCTGAAAGGCAGACAGCATGTCCGACACTCCTCACAATGTGTTCCCGATCAACATCGAAGACATCATGCACACCGCGTACCTGCAGTACTCGCTGAGCGTGAACGTCGGCCGCGCCATCCCGGACGTCCGCGACGGCATGAAACCCTGCAACCGCCGCATCCTCTACGCCATGGGCCAGCGCGGACTCACCAAGTCCCACAAGACCGTCAAATGCGCCAAGGTCGTCGGCGATGTACTCGGCAGCTACCATCCGCACGGCGACGCGTCCGTCTACGACACCCTCGTCCGCATGGCGCAGGATTTCTCCATGCGCACGCCGCTCATCGAAGGCCAGGGCAACTTCGGCAGCATCGACGGCGACCCGCCGGCCGCCTACCGTTACACCGAATGCCGTATGGAACGCATCGCGGAGGAACTGCTCGCCGACATCGACAAGGAAACGGTGAACATGATCCCGACCTTCGACGAGGAGACGAAGGAACCCGAAGTGCTCCCCGCGAAGTTCCCGAACGTGCTGGTGAACGGCAGCGTCGGCATCGGCGTCGGCATGGCGACGAACATCCCGACGCACAACCTCGGCGAAGTCGTGAACGCTACCATCCATCTGCTCGATAATCCGACCGCCACGGTCCGCGACCTCATGCAGTTCCTCCCCGGCCCCGACTTCCCCACAGGCGGCATCATCTGCGGCATCAATCCCGTCCGCGCCCTCTACGAGACCGGGCACGCCGTCCTGAAGATCCGCGCGAAGACGAAGATTGTGGAGAAGAACGACCGCGAACAGATCATCGTGACCGAGATCCCGTACGCGCTGAACAAGGAGCTCCTCGTCAAGAAGATCGCCGACGTCGTGAAGGAAAAACGCATCACCGGCATCTCCGGCCTCCGCGACGAATCCAACAAGAAGATCGGCATCCGCATCGTCATCGACATCAAGCGCGGCGCGATGGCAAGCGTGGTCCTGAACCAGCTCTTCGCCACCACCCAGCTCGAATCCGCGTTCGGCTGCAACATGCTCGTGGTCGACCACAACCGTCCGCGCGTAATGAACCTCGTCCAGATCCTCCAGGCGTTCATCGACCACCGCTTCGAGGTCGTGACCCGCCGCGCCGAATTCGAGCTCCGCAAGGCGCGCGAACGCGCCCACATCCTCGCCGGACTGCTCATCGCCGTCCGCAACATCGACGAGGTCGTGAAGATCATCCGCGAGTCCCGCGACCGCGAGTCCGCCGGAAAGGCGCTCATGGCGCGGTTCGAACTCGACGCGATCCAGGCGGCCGCCATCCTTAACATGCGCCTCCACCAGCTCACCAACCTCGCGGTCGACGACCTCGAAAACCAGTACAACGAGCTGATGCGCCGCATCGCCGAACTCGAAGAGCTCCTCGCCAGCCGCGAGAAACGCCTCGAGCTCATCAAGACCGAACTCGCCGCCATCCGCGACAAGTACGCCGACCCGAGACGCACCGAGATCACCTACGACGACGGCGACATCGACATCGCAGACCTCATCCCGCGTCACTCCTGCATCATCACCGTCTCCGACACCGGCTACATCAAGCGCGTCCCCGCCGACACCTACCGCACGCAGCACCGCGGCGGCTCCGGCGTCATCGGCATGAGCACCAAGGAGGAAGACCACGTGGCGCGCCTCTTCAGCGCCGACAGCCACGACATCCTCTTCTTCATCACGAACCGCGGATTTATGTACTGGCTGAACGTCTACGACATCCCGGAAGGCGCGCGCACCGGCAACGGCAAGGCGATCGTGAACCTCATCAAGTTCGAGAAGGACGAACAGATCAGCGCCATGGTCACCGTCAACCGCGCCATGTTCGACCAGCCCGGCATGTCCCTCGTGATGGCGACCCGCAACGGCATCATCAAGAAGACCCCGCTCTCCGCGTTCCGCAACCTCCGCAAGGTCGCGCTCCGCGCCCTCGTGATCGAGGAGAACGACGACCTGATCGCCGCCGACCTCGCCGACGGCTCCAGCGAGATCATCCTCTCCACTGCGAAGGGCATGGCGTGCCGCTTCAGCGAAACGAAGGTCCGTCCCATGGGCCGCGCCGCACGCGGCGTCCACGGCCTCAAATTCAAGATTGAAGGCGACTATGTGGTCAGCATGGAAGTCGTCGCGACCGGCCTGCCGCCCGTCATCGAAGCGCCCGCGTCCGATCTGGACGTCGACGCCGACAACGACGAGAACGTCGCCCCGATCAGCGACGCCGACGTTGACGCCGACGCAGTGGAGGAAGCCGCCGCGATCGACGGCGCCGAAGCCGCAGTTGCGGAAGAAGGCGCGGAAGAAGGCGCAGAAGATTCCGGCGAAGCGATCCCCGAAGACGCCTCCAAGCCGCAGCTCCTCGTCGTCACCAGCCGCGGCATGGGCAAGCGCAGCTACGTCGATTCCTACCGTCTCACCGGACGCGGCGCGATGGGCGTCCGCAACATCAAGCTCGGCGAAGGCGAGACCGTCGTGGCGGCCATCAAGGTCCACCCCGGCGAAGACATCATCCTCACGACCCAGCGCGGCCAGGTGGTCCGCACCCGCGTCGACGAGATCCGCCTCGTCGGACGCAACTCCATGGGCGTCCGCATCATCGCTCTCCGCAAGAATGACAGCATCATCGGCGTTTCCACCGTGATGCAGGTCGAAGAGGAAGAGCCGAAGGAAGAGGCCGAAAACACCGGCGTCTTCGCGGCCGCCGGCGAACCGCTCCCCATCCGCGAGGATGCGGAATCCGAGGCGGAAGAAGTCGTGGATGAGATCGGCGGCGACGACGATTTCGACGACGACGCCCCGAAGAAACAGGCCGAGGAAGAGGAAGACGATTACGTCGATCCCTCCGACTTCGGCGGAGACGACGGCGGCAATGTCCCGTTCTGACCGTTTCTTCGAATCCCTCAAAAACACTGCGCGGTCGGGCAAACTCGCCCGGCCGCGTCTTTTCGGCATCCTGAACCTCACGCCGGACTCCTTCAGCGACGGCGGCGCGCACACGGCATCGCCGGAAACCTCTCTGGAGTTCGCCGCGCAGATGGTCGCCGACGGCGCGGACGCGCTCGACCTGGGGGCGGAGTCCACCCGTCCCGGCTCGGACGCGGTTTCCGTTGACGAGGAAATACGCCGTCTGCTCCCTGCCCTGAAGCTCATCCGCGCGCGCTTCCCGGATTTATTTCTTAGCGTCGACACGCGCAAGGCGGACGTCGCCGACGCCGCGCTTGCCGCCGGTGCCGACTGCGTCAACGACGTCAGCGGGCTTCAGTTCGATCCGCGCATGGCGGACGTCGTCGCGGCGCATCATGCCGCGCTGATCATCATGCACATGCGCGGTACGCCGGAGACCATGCAGTCCCCGGAAAACCTCGTTTATGACGACCTGATCGCCGATATCTCGACGTTCCTGCTGGACGCTGTAAAAAAAGCCGTCCGCGCTGGCGTCGATCCCGCCCGCATCATGCTTGATCCGGGCGTCGGATTCTCGAAGACCGACGAACAGAACATGGCGCTGATCCACCGCGCCGCCGAGTTCAGGAAGCTCGGGTTCCCGCTCTTCTACGGGATTTCACGCAAAGGCTTTATCGGGCGCATGTACGGCATCCCCTGCCCCACCGACCGCGACGAGGCCACGGCGCAGCTCCAGCTTGATCTCTGCCGCGCCGGAGTGGAAGCCCTGCGCGTCCACAACGTCGCCGTCACCCTCCGCGCCATCACCGCTGCCGGATTCTGAGCAATTCAAGTTCTCTGTGTGCCGGAGGGTTAGCCCGGCACACTGCAAGCAGTGCCTCGTAGTGCTCTCAGCTTCGCTTGAGCACGGATGGCTTGCCCTGGCATAGCCGGGCACTGCCGCTGTGTTTTTTTCCTCCATATTTCAGAAAATTCCGTTTGTTTTTTCCGTCTTTCTATGCTATAGTATGGCATGATTTGCATGAATTAACAAAAAACATCACGAAAGGACACTTCACCATGGGTAAAGATTACGGCTCGGGAGTCATCATCGAATCTGGAGCTTCTTACCATATTGGAGACGGGGACAGAATCATCGCCCCCACAGTCAATTACGATGGAAAGCTTTATGTCAGCTCCGGCGGCACGGCATTGGAAATCCGGGAAAACGGCGGATATGTGTCCATCGCGAGCGACGCGGTGGTCACATTCGTTCCGAACACGTTTTCAAATTTGGATTTAATGACTGACCCGGCGTCTTTCAGACAATCCACTACCGTGCATTCCGGTACGACCGCATACAACACGCATATCTATAGTAATTACCGTTTGCGTGTTTATAATGGCGGCACGGCGAATTACACCTGTATCCATACTATAGGCAATTTGGAACTTTTTGGCGGGATCGCGAACCATACTACGATTGTCTCCCAGGGCGGTTTTTTAGTTGTTTACGACGGTGCCACGGCGAACAACACCGTCATCGAACAAGGCGCAGGCAGTATGACCATCCAGAGCGGCGGCGTCGCAAACAACACCGATGACGGAGGATCTATGTATGTCTATGGAAAGGCGAACGACACCAATGTATATAGAAAAATGTTCGTCTGCGAAAATGGAGAGGCAAACGACACCAATGTCCTCTCCGGCGGAAGACTGTATGTCTCATCGGGCGGCGTCGCAAACAATACGACCGTCTCTTCCGGCTCGATGTTTGTTGAAATTGGAGGCGTTGCAAACAGCACAAATGTCATCTCGCACGGACGTTTGAACGTCTCCGTGGGAGGTCAGGTCAACTACGTTACAATAGACCGTACAGGATCGGCATTTCTTGATGCCGGCGGAGATGCGAACAACGTCACAGTCAGTTCCGGTGGTTATCTTGACATCTCAGACGGCGCGATGGCATCCGCCATTGTCGTATCCAGTGGGGGACATTTGCTGTTCGATGTTGCGCCGGGCAACTATGTGCAGGGGACCAAGGGTGGAAAAACCTTTGAGATGAAGAACGGGGCGCTTTCCAATTATACCGTTACAAGAGATACAGATCCTGCTGGTAAAAACTTTGCCCTGCAGGTTTTCTCCGGCGGAACGACGAATAAAACAACGGTCAGTTCCGGCGGTAGCATGATCGTCGCGGACGGTGCGGTCGTGAACAGTACCACAGTCTTACCAAATGCTTCTCTAATCCTTTTGAAAGGGGCGACTGTGAACTACACGGTCTTCAGCAGTTCCATCTTTACGGTCATGGATTCCATGACATTAAACAATACCACTGTCAAAGACAGTTATTTGATTGTTTCCTCCAATGGATATACAAACGTAACGGTCCTCTCGAACGGTTCCATGTCGGTCTCCGACGGCGGCATCGCGAGCGAAACCACTGTCAAAAACGGCGGCATACTGGATGTCGGAGCAACAGGGATCGTGACCAACACTTTCGTCAACTCCGGTGGATGCATGGGGGTCATCGGTTCCGCGAACGAGACCACGGTCAAAAACGGGGGCATGCTGGATGTTCTTGCCGGAGGCGCCGTGAGGGGCACCATCCTCAGTAGCGGAGGC
>ONQZ01000042.1 GCA_900320095.1 uncultured Lentisphaerota bacterium | reverse complement strand
CCACTGCGCGGTGTCGCCCGCGCTGTAATACCCCAGCATGCCGGTCGAATACTGTCGCACGAGCAGGTCGTCCTTCTGGTCGCCGTTGTAATCGCCCGCTCCGACCACGAACCAGTCGCTCGCATCGAGTTGGCCGATGCTCGTATAGCTGTCGAGATTGCCGTTCGCGCACAGGACCATCGCGCCGGTCCCATTATGGAACAGCACGAGATCGTCCTTCGTGTCGCCGGAGAAATCGCCGATGGCGCGGACATCCCAGCCTGACCAGTTTGTCGAGCCGAGGGCTGTCGCCGTACCGTCGATGCCGACCGCATAGAAATACTGGCCGTTGTTTCCGGACATGAGCACGGAATCCGCGCCGTCGCCGTCGAAGTCGCCGCAACCGACCAAGGTCCAGTCGTCGCCGCCGAAACTGCTGCTGAGCGTCGCCCAGTCTTCCTTGCCGTCCTTCCACACGCCGAGCGCGTAAAGCTCAGGCGCGTACCACACGATGGAGTTTTTACCGGCATTTCCAGTGATGTTGCCGACCTTGTTCTGCCAGGCGATGTTGTCGGCGTTGTTCAGGTAGCCGATGTTCTGCCAGTTGGCATCGTTGTCGACGGAGTCGAGGTAGTAGCCGATGTAGGCTCCCTTCACGCCGCCAACCTCGACATTGCCGACGAGGACGGAATCCGCCTTGCCGTTGTCGTTCATGTCGTAGCAGCCGAGGTTTTCCCATTCGGCCGGGTGGCTGGTGTTGGCGGACTGCCATTCGGACGTATCGTTCATCCAGTAGCCGTGCTGGTAGTTGCCCTCGCCGTGCTCGCCGGTCCAGATAAACATCACGTCTGAAACGCCGTTGCCGTCGATGTCGCTCTTCGCTGTGAACGCAGGTTGCGGTTCAGGTCCCGGATCAGGCCCGGGCAGTCCGACCGTGACGGACAGGACATCGTTCGTCAGCTTCAGCGTGTAGCCGGAGTTTCCGATGTTTACGGTCTGGCCGACCGTGAGCGTGCCGAGAGCCTCGCCGCCGCTGTTTACCACGGAAATCGTCTTGTTGAATCCTGTCGCGCCGTCCGCGAGCAGATAGTTGCGTCTGCCCTGTGCGACGCTAGCCGTGAGCGTGAATGACACCTTGGACATTGCATCGGAAAGATTCCTGACGAGCGCCGTGGTGTTCGGGTCGTGCAACTCGGAAATATTGAAGTCCACGATCGCGCCGGAAGAGAATGCAACACTTGAGCAGTTGAATTCACCGGCGATCCTGCCGCCGCTCAGGACGCCGACGTTGCTGTACAGTCCGCCGCTGGAAATTTCAAGTCCGCCGCCCGCTTCCACCGTGCAACTGTTGATCCGGCAATTGGATAAAACCTTGACGGATCCGCCGCTGCTGATCGTGACCAGCGTGGCGCTGCCCTGGCTGTTGAGTCTCATCAGACCGCCGGAGCTGACCGTGGTATCGTATGCGGACCCGCCTTTGTATACCGCCATGGTTCCCATGTTGCGGATGATGGTGCGGCTGGCGACCGCACCGGAGGAAACCACTTCGATGGCGCCGTCGGACTGAACGCGGAATGCATCGATGACGCCTCCGACCAGGACGGATGCACTATGCGTGATAAGCATGTCGGTCGCGGTTCCGCCCGAATTCACCTGAAGGTAGCTTCGGGAACCGTCGACGGTTCCGTTGATGGCTTTTCCTCCTTTTAAGACAAGCATTTCGGCATAGCCGCTGATGAAATGCACCGGGTCCGGATCGTCGATGGGGTCATTCATAATCTTGGTGCGCGAGGCTATGCAGTTGCTGGATACACACACGTATCCGGTGTCGATCCGCGCGGAGGAATAACATGCCCCCGAAAGAAGTTCCAGCGCTCCGCCCGAAATGTTCGCACTGTTGAGTTTGCCTGTAGAGACAAACATTGAGCCTCCATAGATGTTCGTGCTTGCGCCGTCCGCCTCGATCAGGATAGCCGTGCCGCCTGCGCTGAGAGTGAGATGCGTATTGGACGACGCCTTGCCGGAGTTGAAAAACCCTCCGCTTCTGACGTAAACGAACCCGCCGTAGGAGACGACGCAATTGTCCGCGCTGCCGTTCAGGGAAAGACTGCCGCCGGACTGGACCTCAATGCCGGATACTTTGCCCCCGAAGGATACCGATTCGGAACCATACACTTTGCCGAATGCGTGAATGCCGCCGGATTCGACGGTCATAACGCCTCCGGTTCCGATGTCAACACCGCTCGCCGTGCCGCCTGCCTTGACCATTCCCGTTCCGGAGACAGTGCCGCTGTTATGGAGACCACCGTTTTCAACACGTACTACGCCGCCGATTCCGACATTGACCAGTCTGGCGGTGTCGTAAAGATAGAGGGTTCCGCCGCTGTTGACCTCCGCTCGGTCAATCCCGGCGCCGCTGGAAAGAACGGCGGACGCGTTGCTGATGGTCAGATTTGACGCAAATCCGCGAACCGCGGAGGAGCCGCCGGACGCCCCCTTGATATCCATGATGCCGCCAAGAAGATTGTCGTCGGTGGTCCGTCCGCCCGAGACCAGAATGTAGCCCGCGTTGTAGGTGTTGCCAGCCGCGATGCCCTGGATGATGACCGAGCCGCCGCTTACCGTGAACGCGGAAGCGAACCCGCCGGAATTGATATAAAGCCGCCCGTCTTTCATCCGGTTGGATCCGCGGGCGACGCCGCCCGACATGACCGTCATGCTGCCGGTGCTTTCGATGAGGGTGTCGAGTGCTATGCCGGAAACACGGAACAGTCCGCTGGTTGCCGATGCGGAGACCGCGGATGCGCCGGGCTTGACGTCAATCAAGCCGCCGGACCCGTAGGCCCATGTGAGAATGGCTCCAGAGGATGCGACAACGGAACCGCCGGAGGTAACGGTGGTAGTCTTGGCGGTTGCTGCGGAGCTCACGATAAAAAAGCCGTTGAAACCGATGTTGTTGCCTTGCCCGCTGCCGCCTGCTTTGATAACGGTCTCGGCGACGGTGTCTGCACCGCCCACGCCCCCGATCTGCGCCCCTTGGAGGAGTCCGCCCGAAGAAACGAATATGTAGCCGGAATTCAGCGCGATCGCGCTTCCCACGGCGTTGTACCCCAGTACCATGTTGCCGCCGCCGGTGATGCTTCCGCCGCTCACGTACCCCATCGGTCCGCCGGAATAGCCCGAAGCCTCCAGTGTGCCTTTTGTCCCCACGACGGCACTGAACACGCGTCCGCCATATACTGTGATGCCTGCCTGGCCGGCGACATAGGCATTGTATATGGTGCCGCTGCTTTGGACAATCATTCCGCCACCGGACGAGATGCGTGCGTTATAGTCTACACCGCCGGACGAAACATACTCCTTGCCACCGTTATGAATGACTGCGCTGCTGACGGTACCGCTGTTTAATACGATTACGACGCCGCTGCTCAGGATGTCGGGCTGATACAGTGTTGCGCCTTTTGAAACGGTGCTGGTTCCGCTGGAGATGACGACTGCCATGGTACGATCCTTTCTTTTTCGGAGGGATGGCGGTTATAGGATTGTAAAAACAAACAGACGAAAAAAAGGCCCGCGCCGCAGGGAAGCGGAACGCGGAACCGGAATGCATGTCTGTGCAGGCAGGCCAGCCGTGTCAAAACAAGGCGGAATCGAAAAAAAGCTGGATAATCCGGCAGATAGCATGGCTCTTATCCTGTTCAGACTTTATAAGATTTGTAGAGAATGCCCATAATATATCACGATAAAGAAATGAATACAAATGCTTTTCTTCAAAACAAAGAAAAAAACATGTTCTGAAAACAAACGAAAAAACAGATGCCGCGGGTCTTCAGCTTCTGAATGAATCAGGGCAGAGCCCGCGGCAGTACGTCCTTAATGCTTTATACTTTACAGCATGATCTCGAACTCGGAGACCGCCGGGCCGGGTTTGCCGGCGTCGCCCGGAGCAAACGTAACGCGGAAGAACAGCCCCTCGAACTTGCCGTCCATCGGGACGACAGTTTCCTTGAAGGTCCCCTTGACCTCGCCGACCGGAGTCCAGGATTCCTGGTCCAGCGAGCAGTCCACCTTAAACGCGTATTCCGCTTCGGAGTTGAAGACGATGCGGATGCTCTTCGGCTTGATGATGCGCTCGGCGGAGACCGTCAGGAAGCACTTGTCGCCGGACGCGGCCTGATAGAACGTCTCGGGGCGGCCGTCGACGGCGCAGATGGCGGAGTGTCCGGGGACGGATTCCGAGGCGAGCGTGGGCTTGTCCAGCGCCATGTTCAGCGGCTTGTCGATCGGTTTCGTGCCGATCAGCTCGCCCGTGAACTTGACGTACGGACGGCTTTCGATGACCGGGGTTTTGCCGGGGATGAATCCGGGGCCGCGCGTGGAGGTGATCTCGACGCGGGAGGATTCGAGGCCGGGCGATGTCGCTTCGATCACGGTGGTCCCGCTGTAGTAGGAACGGAAGTCGATGGAGCACTTGCCGTCGCGGATGGCGATGTCGGAGTCGTTTTTGAACGTGATGGAGCGTCCGGTGGGGAATTCGCCGGGGCCGGAGACCACGCGGAACGTCACCTCCGGGGAATTGCTGAGTTCCTTCCCCTCGGCATCCATGATCGTGGCGATCAGCTGCACGTCGTCGGTACCGTCGGCGAACATGGAATTCTTGTCGGAGGTCAGGACGACCTTCGCCGGGGTACCCTCGACCGGCCATTCCGGGTGCTTCACGCCGCCGAACACCTCGCGGTAGTAGTACCAGCGGCGCTTGGGCAGGCGGAAATAGTCCATGACGCCCATCCAGCCGAAGCGGCCGCCCATGCTGCCGTGGTCGATGCCGCACCAGATGACCTCGCCGCTGCGCCAGTCGTATTCCTTTTTTCCGGTGATGTGGCTGACGGATTCGTAGCCGGCGTCGAACTTGCCGGGGCGAATTTCCATGGCGGAACCGACCGCGCCGTATTCGCTGACCACGTTTGGCAGGCCGGGGTTCTGGTATTCGCGGATGTATTCGCCGTCGCCGTTGTATCCGGCGATGTCGCTGCAATGGTCCACCTGGCCGCGCTGTGCGCCGCCGACCGCCGCCAGACGGGTCGGGTCCGCCTCATGCGCGATCTTCGTAAGGCGGCGCAGGAAATCGCGCACTTTCGGCATCACGCGCCCGTCGGAGAAGAAAACCTCGTTGCAGAGGCTCCAGCACACGATGGACGGGTGGTTGCGGTTGATGCGGATCATGTCGCGCAGGCTGCGGATCACGGATTCCTCGAACGGGATCTGGTCGGCCTCCTCCACGGGGTACGCGCTCGCGCCGCCCCAGATCGTCGGGCCGCCCATGCCGGTCGTGCCCCAGAAGCAGTTTTCGCTCCAGAACATCATGCCGATGCGGTCGCAGGCGTCCGCGAATGCCGGATGGTGCGGATAGTGGCAGCCGCGGATGAAGTCGAATCCGGCCTCCTTCATGTAGCGCACGTCTCGCTCGAATCCGGCGTGGCTGACGGCGTCGCCCCAGCCTGCGCGGTCCTGATGCACGTTCGCACCGTGGAAATACCTGTTCTTTCCGTTGAGGAAGAACCCCTTGTCGGCAGTCCATTTGACCGTGCGGAATCCGAAGTTATCGGAGTAACGGTCGTAGAAGAGCGAGGTCTTCGCGTCGACCACGGTGGTCTCGGCGCGGTACAGGTTCGGCGTCTCGGGCGACCACCATTTGGCGTCCTTCACCTGCGGCGTGACGATCTCGACCTCCATGAGGGCGTTCGGCGTCATTTCCACGCCGTTTTTGGAGCCTTTCGCCACGAGGTTGCCCTCCGGGTCGTAGATGCTGGTCACAACGTTGATCGTGCGCGCCTCGCCGGACTGGTTGCGGATTTCGCTGACCACACGGACGGACGTGTCGCCCTCTTCGAGTTTCGGCGTGGTAATCGCCATGCCATACCACGCCACATGGACGTCCCGCTTCACGACGAGCGAGACGTCGCGGTAGATGCCGCCGGAGAACGTGTGTTCGCCCGCGCGCGGAGCCAGGCGCGGATTCCAGTTGTTGTTCACGCGCACGGCCACGAGGTTTTCGCCATTGACCATCTGGTCCGTGAAATCGACCTCGAATCCGGTATAGCCGCCCTCGTGATGCCCGGCGAGCTTGCCGTTCACATACACGTCCGCGACCTGAAAGACGCCTTTGAAGTCCAGATAATACCGGTATTTCTTGTCCTCCTCGGCAACGACCTGTCCGTCTTTGATGACGAAATCCACGTTCGAGATATGGATTTTCTTCCGATACCAGCCGTCGCCGGTGTAGAAACGTTCGGAGAGGAAGTACGGCAGGCTGAACGAGTGCGGGATATGGGCGAGCTCCCATTTGCTGTCGTCGAGGTCGACCGCCTGTCCGTTCTCGACTGAGCCGAGCTTGAATTTCCATTCCGCATTGAGGTTGGAAACCACCCGGCCGGAAAGCGGCGGCTTCTTGCCAGCCGCAACAAAAGGCTGCTCCGCACCGACGGCCTGCGCGTTCGCCTGAGCGGCGCCGAGGATCATGATTCCGGCGCAGAAGACCGCGCCAATGCAATAGCGATGAAATGACTTCATTCCGGTATCCTTTCCTGTTTTTTCCGGACGGTTTCTGCAAGCTCGCCCGGAAACCATGTTTTTTCATGTTCGTCCTTTACTTTATTCCATCCCGTTTATTTTGCAAACATGTTTCCGCTGTTTTCAGGATAAAAAACGGTTTGTTTACGTCATTTTTCACGTTTTTGACGTTAATAACAACGTTCGCGGGAAAAAACCGGGATCAACGGGCTAAAAAGAAAAGGGGCGCTTCGATTCATTCGGGCCGGACAAATTGAAGCGACCCAATAAAAAAAGGCATAAGCGAAAAACGGTCCCGCGCCGTGCGTTCCCCCCGTAATCCGCCTTCACCGGACAGCCGTTTCCCCCCGAAAACGGTCATCCGGCCCCCTTGACGGCGGATTCCAACGCATGGCATCGTGCGGATCGTTCATCCTGTCCCGGGATTCCCCCGATTCCGTGATTTCCGGGCCAGGACCGCTTATGCCGGTGAGCAGGATCGCTCCCCCTCACACAGTTACTATACCATGCGTCCGGGCGCGAAGCAAACGCGAAAACGCCGCCGGAAGCAGGAAAAACGCCCTCCCGGCGTACTTTTTCCAAGGTGGTCAAGTTTGCTGTACAAGTTTTGCGTCCGAAGGGGCATCCGCGGCGAACGAAAAACCGCACCCGGAAACGGTCTCCGGATGCGGCGAGGTTCGGTATTGTGTCCGCCCGGTCAGTCCGGGCGAAATCCGCTCATTTCGGCATGAGGAACTGCGGGATCGGGATCTGCTGGTCCTGGTACATGTTCATGTACTGCGCGAAGAGCAGATAGGCGATGAAGCAGACGCAGAGGAGCGTGAGGATGGAAAGCGTGAGGAAGAACCAGTTCGGCTCGTCGGCGGAGGTGACCGGGTCCTTCTGCTTTTTCACCTTCGGCAGCTTGCCTTGTTTCTTCTTGTCCTCGGGCACGGCTTCCGGCACGGGGATCGGGGTCTCGACCGGAGCGGCGACCGGGGTCTGTTCCTCGGGCTTCTGTTCTTCCTGCTTCTGCGCCTGAGGCGGCATGTTCGGGATGTTCAGGCCGGGGATGATGTTCTTCGGAAGCTCCTTCGGCTGGGACGGCTGGTTTTTCAATTTCAGCGTGAGCTTGCGTTCCGGCGGGATCGGGGACTCGCCGACCTTTTTGGCAGGCGCGGCTTCCGCGGGCTTCTGCTCTTCCGGCTTCTTCAGCTGGATCGTCGGGGTGGAGGATTCCGGTTTCTTCAGCTGGATCGTCGGGGTGGAGGATTCCGGCTTCTTCAGCTGGATCGTCGGGGGTGTGGATTCCGGCTTCTTCAGCTGGATCGTCGGCGTCGAGGATTCCGGCTTCTTCAGCTGGATCGTCGGCGTCGAGGACGGAGCGGATTCCGCCGGCTTGGCGGTCGGGATGCCCGACGGCGCTTCCGACGTTTTCGGCACGATCTTGATCGCGGGCTTCACCTCGGGCGCCGAAGCCGTGGAGTCGACGGGAGCGGCCGTCGGCGGACGGAGACGGATCGTCTGCTTGACGCCGGGGACGGTCGCGGCGGGCGAAGGCGTGATATGGATCGCGGGTTCCGCCTGAGCGGCGGCGCCGGACGCGGCATCCGCAACGGCTCCGGCGGGCGCGGCGGCATCGGCCGCGGGCGTGGGCGGAGTCATCGGTTTGAGTTTGATCGTGGCGCGCGGACGAACGTCCTCGGGGGTATTCGGTGTCGGGATATCGGAAGTCGGATCTGCCATGGCTGTTTCCTTCAAAGGTGGTTCAAAACTACATATTCATAGAGGGAAATATATCACGCTATTGCGGAAAGACAAGTTTTTTTTCTCATTTTTAACGAAAAAAAACCGTAAAAACCTAAACCGACTGCGATCTTCCGCCGGGACGGCGCTCCTTTGTCAGACGGCATCGGACACGGACCGGCCGGCTTCGTCCGGGTCCGCCTTCGGCTTTTCGATGCGGACGCGGGTGATGCGGCGGCCTTCGATCGCCTGCACGGTGAAACGCAGTCCGCCGATCTCCGCGACGTCGCCCGGCTTCGGAAGTTCGTCCAGCTCCGCCATCAGCAGACCGGCCACGGTGTCCGGGCGTTCGTCCTCCGGCAGTTTGCAGTTCAGGTCGCGTTCGACTTCGGCGACGCGGACGAGTCCGCCGGACTCCCAGGTGGTCTCGGACACGCGGATCAGCGATTCCTCCGGCTTCCTCGGGTGGAGCGACCCGACGAGTTCCTCCAGCAGGTCGTCGCGCGTGACCACGCCCGCCGTGCCGCCGAATTCGTCCAGCACGACCGCGATCTCGAACTGTTCGCGCTGCATGTCGTGCAGGACCTGCTGGACGCTCGCACCCTCCGGCACGAAATGCGGCTTCCGCATGACCGCGACCGGCAGCGGCGACTGTCCGGTTTTGAGCTTGTTCCGGTAGTAGTCCGCCGCGTAGAGGATGCCGATGACCCGGTCGATCGTGCCACAGTACACCGGAAACGCGGAGAACTCCTTTTCGGTCAGGAGACGTTCGATCTCCTCCGGCGGCGCGCCGACCTCGATGGCGCAGACCGCCCCGCGCCGCGTCATGATCTCGCCGCATGTGATGTCGTCCAGCTCGAAGACGTTCTGGATGATGCGGCGTTCGTCGGCGTCGATCAGCCCGTCCTTCTCGCCCAGGTTGATGAGCGAACGGAGCTCCTCCTCCGTGACCTTGTCGGTGTTTTCCGCGGAACCGAACGGCAGCATGACGAGCTTGACCGAGGTGTTCAGCAGCCACACCAGCGGCGAGGCGACCCGCGCGAGCCACTGGATCGGGATCGCCGAGTTCAGCGCGACGAACGACGTGTAGCGCAGCGCGATCTGCTTCGGCACCAGCTCGCCGAAGACCAGCGAGAAATAGGACAGGAGCAGGGTAATGACGACGACGGATATATGGTCGATCGTCGCCTCGGACACGGTGGTGAAGCCGAGATCGTGGTAGATCCAGTGCGCCACGGGGTCGGAGAACGTGTCGGCGGCGAATGCGCTGGCGAGGAATCCGGCGAACGTCACGCCGATCTGGACCGTCGCCAGAAAACGGCTCGTGTCGGAGGCAAGAGAGCCGAGGATCCGGCCGCGTTTGCCTTCTTTCGAAAGCTGGTCCAGCGTGACAGGTTTCAGGGAGATCAGGGCGGCTTCGGCCGCCGAGAAAAATGCGTTGCAGAGGATCAGGACAACAAGAAAAACAAGGTGCAGTATCAAAGCGGGTTCCGGGGTTTCCGTTTTCGGTTCAGGGGGGTGCGTCCCGTACGGGATAGAATAATAAAATACAGGAAAACGGCGGAAAGTCAAGTTTTTTTCTTGACTTTTCGGAAAAATGGCTTATTGTTCTATGATTTTATTTGCGGCAACGCAAACTGCAAGGAAGAAACCTGTAGTTCCGCTCCGCCTTTTCCGCACATTCAACATCTTCGCAATAAAGGAAACGCCCATGAAACACACGAAACACCGTCTGGCTGCGATCCTGCTCGGCATCGGCATGCTCTTCAGCGCCTCGGCGTCCGTTCACGCCCAGTCGCATTGGATGGACAAGGTCACGCTTTATTTCCCGAACCGCATCCTCGACATCCTCGACGTTTTCACCCTCAACATCGGCGTCGGCCTGACCGCCCACGCCAGCCTCCGCGCAACGCACGAGGTCGAGATCGGCGGCGGCTACTCCGCCACGGCGCAGATGATCAAGGACCACAACCGCCAGTACGGATTCGCACGCAGAAACGGCGTCTACAGCGGCATCGGCCCGTTCGTCGCGACGGACATGGAGCGCCGCCCGGCGTTCCTGCTCGCGAGGGAATACTGGTGGGACAAGGACGGGCTCGTGACGCCCCATGACGAGGTCCCGTTCATGCCGAAGGAAGGCGCGATCGACTTCTGGGAGATCGGCGGCTCGCTCGGGCTCGGCGTGATCGAGGCGGACGTGTCGATCCACCCGGTCGAGATCCTGGACGCCGTGCTCGGCTTCTTCTTCATCGACATCACCGACGACGACCTCACGTTCGAAAACTTCCGCTGAGCCGGGCACGATCATGGCTATGCTTGAAATCCGCGGCGTCTCCAAAGCCTACGGCAGGACGCCCGTCCTGCGCGGCGTCGACCTCTCCGTCGAACCCGGCGAACTCATGTTCCTGCTCGGCCCCTCCGGTTGCGGCAAATCCACGCTCCTGCGCATCGTCGCCGGGCTGATCCGGCAGGACGCCGGCTCCGTCGTACTCGGCGGACGCGACGTCTCCGCCCTGCCCCCGGAATCCCGCAACACCCCGATGGTGTTCCAGAACTACGCGCTCTGGCCGCACCTGAACGTCGCCGAAAACATCGAATTCGGGCTCAAGATCAAAAAGCTCCCGCGCACCGAGATCAGAAAAACTGTCGACGAGATGCTCGAAGTCGTCGGCATGGCGGAGTTCGCGAAACGCAAGGTCAACGAGCTTTCCGGCGGCCAGCAGCAGCGAGTCGCCCTCGCCCGCGCACTCGCACTCAAAGGCGACATCCTCCTGCTCGATGAACCGCTTTCCAACCTCGACGCGCGCCTCCGCGACCTCATGCGCACCGAGATCCGCCGCATCTGCAAGGAACGCCGCCTCACCGCCCTCTACGTCACGCACGACCGCCGCGAAGCGCTCAGCGTGGGCGACCGCATCGCCGTCATGAAGGACGGCGCGATCCTCCAGCTCGACGCGCCGCGCACGCTCTACACGCGCCCGGCGAACAAGTTCACCGCGGCGTTCCTCGGCGACGCCGATTTCCCGGAGGCGAAATGTCTGCGCATCGAAGACGGCTTCGCGCTCTTTGAGACGCCGATGGGCGAGCTCCGCGTCCGCCTCGAAGGGCAGCCCGTCCAGCCCGCGCAGAATGACGTTTGCACGCTCATGATCCGCCCGGAAGCCGTCCGCCCCGGCACCGATCCCGCGTCCCCCAACGCCTTCCCGTGCATCGTCCGCGACAGCGTTTTCCTCGGCGAAACGACCGGTCTCACGCTGGACGCCTCCGGGTTCACGCTCCACGCGAACGAGCCCGCCGCGCCCGAACGCCGTCCCGGCGACAAGCTCGTCTGCGCCGTCCCGCCGGATGCGATCGCGATTCTCCCGCCGGACAACGCCCGCTGACGCCGGAGCAGCCAGAAAATGAAACGTCTCGTCCTCGCGCTGGCAGTCCCGATCCTGCTCATCATCCTCCCGCTCGTGCTCAGGCCGTCCGCCGACTGGAGCCCGGACGCGCCGGAAAGCCTCGTAATCATCACACCGAACTCGGAGCAGATCAAGTACGAGTTCGAACAGACGTTCCGCAAATGGTACCGGGAGCACCGCGGGCGCGACATCAAAATCGACTGGCGCAGCCCCGGCGGCACCAGCGACATCGTGCGGTACATCAACGACCGGTTCGAGGCGGAATTCCGCCTGTACGCGCTCGAAAAAGGTCTGGAATGGGACCGCGAAACGGCAGCGGCGTTCAAGAATTCCAAGCTCACGGCGGCCGACCATCCGGCGCGCAAGCTCCTGCTCGAATCCAATATCGGCATCGGCATCGACCTCTTCTTCGGCGGCGGCACCTACGACCAGGCGAAATTCGCCTCGATCGGCTACGCGGTTGACGCGGGCGTGAAGGAACGCCACCCCGACTGGTTCGCCGACGACGTCATCCCCATGAACTTCGCGGGCGAGCAGATCTACGACCCGGAGGGCCGCTACTATGGCTACTGCCTTTCCTCGTTCGGCATCGCGTACAATTTCCGGCGCATCCGCGAACTCGGCGTCGAGCCGCCGCAGAACTGGACCGACCTCACCGATCCGGCGTTCTTCGGCTCGCTCGTGCTCGCCGACCCGACCAAATCCGGCTCCATCACGAAGTGCTACGAGATGATCCTCCAGCAGGCGATGGCCGAACTCGGCCCGGAAAAGGGCTGGCTCGAAGGGTTCCGCCGCATCAAGCTCCTCACCGCGAACGCGCGCTCCATCGCCGACAGCGCGGGCAAGGTCGTGCGCGACGTTTCCTCCGGCGAGGCGGCGGCAGGCATCTGCATCGACTTCTACGGGTTCAGCGAGGCGGAATGGGCGCGGCAGAGGACCGGCGAACCGACCATGACTTATGTGATGCCGCGCGGCGGAACGGCCGTTACCGCCGATCCGATCCAGCTCCTGCGCGGCGCGCCGAATCCCGACGCCGCGAAGGATTTCATCGACTTCCTGCTCTCGAAGGAGGGCGCGGCGATCTGGCTCCTGAAACCCGGCACGCCCGGCGGCCCGGTCAAATACGTCCAGCTCCGCCCGACCGTCCGCAAGGATTCCCCGCTCGAACTTCCGAAAGACGAGCTCGCCCTGCCCGACTACCGCCCCTACGACCTCGGCGGCACGTTCGAATACAATTCCGCCTGGACCGGGCGTTATTTCAGCCTCATCCGCGTGCTCATCAAGTGCGCGGCGCTCGACCCGGAGGACGACCTGCGCGCCGCCTGGAAAGCCATCCTCGACAACGGCGGACCCGAGGCAAATCCGGAAGCTATGGCGGAACTCCTCTCGCTCCCCGTGCCGTACGAAAACGCCGCGGACGAGGCGAAACTCCTGAGCGGCACGCCCGCCGAAGCGGCCGCCGCGCGCACACGCTGGACCGAGACTGCCCGCGCAAGCTATCTGCGCGCCGTGAAACTCGCCCGGAAGAAAGGAGCCGCGCCGAAATGAAACGCTTCCTCTCCCTCTTCCTCGCGCTCGCGGTCCTGACCTTCTTCGCGCTGTTCCTCTTCCTGCCGCTCTTCACGGTCGTGGCGGAGGGCTGCGACCCGGCGGTCATGCGTGAAGTCTTCCGCAGCCGCCTGTATCTCCAGGGCATGCTGAACTCGCTCGCGGTCGCCGCCGTGACCACGCTCCTCGTCTTCCTGATCTCCATCCCGCTCGCCGCGCTCTACGACAAGTACGATTTCCCCGGCAAGACCGCCTGCTCCGTGATGATGATGGCGCCGATGATCCTGCCGCCGTTCGTCGGCGCGCTCGGATTTCAGCAGCTCCTCGGGCATTACGGCCTGCTGAACAGCATCCTCGGCGCGCTCGGGCTGCCTCCGGTCGACTGGCTCGGCGGAAGCGGACGGTTCTGGAGCGTCTGCGTGATCCAGGCGCTGCACCTGTACCCGATCGCCTACCTCAACCTCGTCACGGCGTTCGGCAACATCGACCCGTCCCTGCTCGAATCCTCCCGCAACGCCGGCGCGGGTCCGTGGCAGAGGTTCCGCCGCATCACGCTCCCCATGCTCCGTCCGGGGCTTCTCGCGGGCGGCAGCATCGTGCTCATCTGGGCGTTCACAGAACTCGGCACCCCGCTCATGTTCGGGTACAACACCGTGACGCCGGTCCAGATCTTCAACGGCGTGACCGAACTCGGCACCAATCCCGCCGCGTATTCCCTCGTCATTATCACGCTCGCCGTCTCGTGCCTGCTCTACCTCGGCGCGAAGCTCCTGCTCGGACGCGGCACGGCGGCCTCGGTCGCGAAGGGCACGCCGGGCGCTTCCGCGCGGAAACTGACCGGCCCCGCCCGCTGGCTCCCGCTCGCGGTCTTCGTCGGATTCACGTTCATCGCGTCCCTGCCGCACATCTGCCTCGTGCTGATCGCGTCCTCCGCGAGCTGGAGCGGGACGATCCTGCCGGAACACTTCTCGCTGATGCACTACCGGAACGCCCTCGGCGACCATCTGGTCGTGCCGAGCATCGTGAACAGCCTGAAATACGCGCTTCTCGCCACGGCGCTGGCGCTCGCCGCGGGCGTGCTGACGGCATTCCTGACCCGCCGGAGCCGCCTCAAGTTCGGCTGGCTGCTCGACCTCGTCGCCATGACCCCGCTCATGATCCCCGGCGTCGTGATGGCGGTCGGGTTCCTCGGCATGTCCATCCGCTACCGCTGGGCGCACATGCTGTTCGACCCCGTCGCGAATCCGGTCTTCCTGCTCGCGATCGCCTACGCCGTCCGGCGCGTGCCGTATGTCCTGAGGTCCGTCGCGGGCGGACTCGACCAGACGCCGGAGGAACTCGAACGCGCCGCGCGGAACGCCGGAGCGGGCTATGGACGCACGCTGATGAAGATCACGCTCCCGCTCGTGGCGGCGAACCTGGTCGTCGGCGCGCTGTTCGCGTTCAGCTTCTCCATGATGGAGGTCTCCGACTCCCTGATCCTCGCGCAAAAGGCCGAATTCTACCCGATCACGAAGGCGATCTACGAGCTGTCGCAGTATCTCGGCGCGGGTCCGTACACTGCCGCGGCGTTCGGCGTGTGGTCGATGTGCTTCCTGGCGTCCATCCTTGCCGCCGCGTCCGTCCTACTCGGCAAGAGGATCGGCTCGCTCTTCAGCATCTAGCATCGTGAGTTCGTGATTTCGTGCCGTCGCGGAGCAAGGCACAACTTCAGTGGAGGACTTGTCCTCCCGGCCGTCCTGCTCGGCAAGAAGATCGGCTCGCTCTTCAGCATCTGACACCGCTAGTGATGCTGATACAGAGTGTGCCCGAGCGACAGCCCGACACAGCCGTATCGGTAAAAAACGGAATTATTCGTCCCTCTAGTTTGTATTACTCGCGGGGGTGTGCTATATTATTTATTGCCGTTTTTATCGTCCGCCGGCCGGAATCCGTCAGTCATCTTTACTCTTTACCCATAAAGAACCATCATCATGAACCAGCTCAAAAAAGATTACCTGTTCACCTCCGAATCCGTCTCTGAAGGCCATCCCGACAAAGTCGCGGACCAGATTTCCGACGCAATCCTCGACGCCTGTCTGGAGCAGGACAAGGAAAGCCATGTGGCGATCGAAACGCTCTGCACCACGGACTTCATCGTGCTCGCGGGCGAGATCAGAACCAACGCGAACGTCGACTGGGAAAAGATCGCCCGCGGCGTGGTGCGCGACATCGGCTACACCGATCCCGAGATCGGATTCGACGCCGACACTGCGGAAGTCCTGCTGAAGATCCACAAGCAGTCCGCCGACATCGCGCAGGGCGTCGACGCCGGCGAAAACAAGGCGCAGGGCGCGGGCGACCAGGGCATGATGTTCGGATTCGCCTGCACCGAAACCGACGCACTGATGCCCGCCCCGATCTACTATGCGCACCGCATCGTCGCCGAGCTCGCGCGTCTTCGCAAGACCGAGCCGCAGAAATACGCGTTCCTCCGGCCCGACGCGAAGAGCCAGGTGTCTTTCCGCTATGTTGACGGCAAGCCCGTCGCCATTGAAACGATCGTCGTCTCCACGCAGCACACGAAGGACGCCACGCGCGCCCAGCTCGAAGCCCTCGTGAAGAAGGTCGCGGCGGACGTGATCCCGGCCGAATTCCTGACGGAAAAGACCGTGTACTTCGTGAACCCGACCGGCAACTTCGTGATCGGCGGCCCCGCGGGCGACACCGGCCTCACCGGACGCAAGATCATCGTCGACACCTACGGCGGACGCGGCCTGCACGGCGGCGGCGCCTTCTCCGGCAAAGATCCCTCGAAAGTGGACCGTTCCGCGGCCTACATGTGCCGCTACATCGCCAAGAACATCGTGAAGGCCGGACTCGCCGACCAGTGCCAGATCCAGGTGGCGTACGCCATCGGCGTGACCGAACCGGTCTCCATCTTCGTCGACACCTTCGGCACCGGCAAACTGAGCGACGCTGCACTGGAAAAGGCTGTCCGCGACGTCTTCGACATGACCCCGGCGGGCATCACCGCCACGCTCGGACTGAAGGAACGCAAGGGCTGGACCTACCGTCAGACCGCGGCCTACGGTCACTTCGGGCGCGACGGATTCCCGTGGGAAGCCACCGACAAGGTCGACGCGCTCCTCGCCGCCGCGAAAAAATACGCGGATTGACCTCGCGCGGGGCATTCCGGGATGAACAACAGCCAGTCTGCCGCAGTCCTCGGCGCGGGAACCGCGATCGTCGATCTGCTGGTCCGCGTCGACGACGGGTTTCTGGCACGCGAACTGCCCGACGGACGCGGCAACACCACCTGGGTCGACGCCGCACGTCTGGACGAGCTCATCCGGCGGCTCCACGAACGCGGTTTCCAGCTGGAAAAAGCGCCGGGCGGCTCGACCGGAAATCTCCTCTGCGGACTCTCCGAACTCGGCTGCGAGACGCGTTTCCTCGGCTGGCTCGGCCTCGACGACGACGGCGTGTACTACCGCGACACCTTCGCGGAATCAGGCGGCGGCATCCATTCGTTCAAATACCATCCCTCCAAGCACACGGGACGCTGCCTGAGCCTGGTCTCGCCCGACGCCGACCGCTCCATGGTGACCGACCTCGGCGCGGCCGCCGAAATGCGCGCGGACGGAATCCTGCCGTCCGACCTGGAGGGCGCATCTCTTCTGCACACCGAGGGCTACCTCTGCGGCCTGAACGACCGGGCATTCCTGCCCCGGCTCTTCGAACAGGCGAAAAACGCGAGTATCCCCGTGAGCTTCGACCTGGCGGCCTACGGGATCGTGCGCGAATACCGCGATGAAATCCGCGAGTATCTGAGCAACTACGTCGACATCGTGTTCGCGAACGAACTGGAGGCGGCGGAATTCGCCGGGACCAGCGATCCGGAAGCCATGCTCGACGCCCTCGCGAAACTCTGCCCCGTCGCCGCCGTCAAGCTCGGCGCGCTCGGTTCGGTCGTCCGCATGGACGGCCGCACGGTCCGGATCGCGCCGGAATCCGCGAACCCGGTCGATGCGACGGGCGCGGGCGACCTCTGGCAGGCGGGATTCCTGTTCGGGTGGCTGCACCACGCCGCGCCGGAAGTCTGCGGACGCATCGGCTCCATCCTCGGCGCGGCCGCCGTGTCGCATTTCGGCGCGCGTCTGCCGGAAGACCGCTGGCGCGAACTGCGCGAAACGATCCGCCCCCTGATCTGAACTTTCTCCAATCACATAACAACACCAACGAAAAGGACCCTCACAATGGCAACGAAAACAACCCGGAAGACCAAAGGCGAATACCTGATCCGCGACATCGGACTCGCCGACTTCGGACGCAAGGAAATCGAGATCGCCGAGTACGAAATGCCCGGCCTCATGGCGATCCGCGAGAAATACAGCAAGTCCAAACCGCTCGCCGGGATCCGCATCATGGGCTGCCTGCACATGACCATCCAGACCGCCGTCCTCATCGAGACCCTCGCCGAACTCGGCGCCGATCTCCGCTGGTGCTCCTGCAACATCTTCTCCACGCAGGACCACGCCGCGGCCGCCATCGCGAAACGCGGCATCCCCGTCTTCGCGTACAAAGGCGAAAGTATCCCGGAATACTGGCAGTTCGTCATGAAGGCAATGATCTGGCCGGACGGCAAGGGCCCGGACCAGATCGTGGACGACGGCGGCGACGCCACCGGCCTGATCCACATGGGCGTGAAGGGCGAGCTTGATCCGTCCTTCCTGAAGACCGCTCCGAAATCCGCCGACGAAAAGGCCGTTTTCGCCATTCTGAAGGATGTCCGGAAGAAAGACCGCAAGTTCTGGCAGAAGATCGCTGCGAACATGAAGGGCGTCTCCGAAGAGACCACCACCGGCATCCACCGCCTCATCCAGCTCGCGAAGTCCGGCGATCTCCTCTTCCCCGCCATCAACGTGAACGACTCCGTCACGAAATCCAAGTTCGACAACGTCTACGGCTGCCGCCACTCCCTGCCCGACGGGATCAAGCGTGCGCTCGACGTGCTGCTCTCCGGCAAGCAGGTCGTGGTCTGCGGCTACGGCGACGTCGGCAAGGGCTGCGCCGAGGCGATGAAGAACGAACGCGCCCGCGTCATCGTGACCGAAGTCGACCCGATCTGCGCGCTTCAAGCGTGCATGGCGGGATTCCAGGTCGCCCGCATCGAGGACGCGCTGAAGACCGCCGACGTGTACGTGACCTGCACCGGCAACTGCCACATCATCACCGCCAAACACATGGCCGCGATGAAGGACCAGGCCATCGTCTGCAACATCGGACACTTCGACGACGAGATCGACGTGGCGGGGCTGAAGGCGGTCAAGGGCATCAAGGTCACCGAGATCAAGGGCTGCGAGTGCCCCGTCCACAAGTACACCTTCCCCGACGGACACAGCATCTACCTGCTCGCCGAGGGCCGTCTGGTCAACCTCGGCTGCGCCACCGGCCACCCGAACTTCGTCATGAGCTGCTCCTTCTCGAACCAGGTCCTCGCCCAGATCGAGATCGCCGGAAAGAAGCTCGAAAAGAAGGTCTACCTGATCCCGAAGAAGCTTGACGAGGAAGTCGCGCGTCTCCACCTCGCCAAGTGCGGCGCAAAGCTCTCCAAGCTCACGCAGGAACAGGCCGACTACATCGGCGTGAAGGTCTCCGGCCCCTTCAAGCCGGACGATTACCGCTATTGAGCGGCAAATCCTGACAAAACGAATCCGCCGTCCGCGTCTGTTTCAACGGGAGCGGCAGATTGATTCGAACGGATCATTTTATGCGCGGGACCCGAAATCCCGCGCTTTTTTATTTGTCTTTTTTCTCTTTTTCCGCAGGCGTCTTCACATCGGGGAGAAGAAGGCCGAACGCGGCCATGGTTTCGGCCTGATGGATCACGGTACCTTCATCCATGCCGATGGCGAAGATGGAGTCGACAAAACAATAAAGAGGCGGCGTCTTGTCGCGTTTCGGGAAAAGCGTGTCGGTATAGCTGTATTCCCTGCCCCTGTCATCCGGCCCCTGCGCCTGCATCCCGGGGACGGAAAAACCGGTGGGATTGAACCGGCTGTTGTGAAGCGGGGCATGGATGCCGTTCGAGCCGAGGCCCGTAATCCAGCTGAGATTCAGCGGATTGCATCCGAGCGTATTGTCCGCGGTCTTGATCATTGCGTCACGATACGCCTTGACCTTGAGTTTGTTATCCGCAAATGCCCAGGCATGCCAGACGACGGTCAGGAAGTGTTCGTATGCTCCGGTGCCCCAGTTGATCGGCGCGTATGGGTTCCGTACGAACTTGTAAGGAGCCTTGTTCGAAGCGTTGACATACAGATCCGCCTCCTCGCAGATGGCGCGGATAATATCGGAATGAATGGTCACATCGGCTTTGGACGGCGGGATGGCGGCGTAAGCATAGGCGGCCAGCGTCAGGTCATAGCTGTTGTCGCTCGGTATTATTTTCGCTTTCGGGTTCTTCTTCCACGGCGTATTGTCAAGAAATGCCTGGTGATAGGCGTCTTCGCCCGTGGTATGAAACAGCTGGGCGGCCGCGTATGCCAGCTGGGCGGTGTAGTAGGAACCGAACGTTTTCGCGTCATTGGTCTGCGGCTTGTGATTCACGCCCCAGTCGTATGCGCGACGGGCACGCGTCAGATAATCGGCGGCCATTTCATTCTTTCCGGTTCTTTTGAGAAGCCTGGATGCCTGCGCCATGGCGCCGGCGAACTGCAGGGAACCGCGGCTGTCCTTCGCAAAAACGAAATCGCCTTTCGGGTCAAGCTCGACCGTCTGGAAGAAGTTCGGGTCGCCGTCCGACTCCGTGCCGTTGTACACGCCGCCGTCCTCGTCCTGAAGTCCGATCCAGAGCCTCAGCGCCCAAAGCGCCTCGTCGAGGATGTCCGGGATGCCGTTTCCTTTTTCCGGAATATTGAGCTGGCCATCATAGAATTTCTTCGGCGCGACCTCGTACGCGTCCATCAAGACCTGAGCGACGTCGATGTGCGAACGCGGGTTGTAATCGCCCGCGTCGTGATGTCCGCCGGACGCCGTAAGAAGCTTCGGCAAGACAGCCTCGACCCGCTCGGAGAGTTTCGCGATCTCTTCGTCGGACAGGACACGGTTATAAATGCGGAATTCATCGAAGTAACAGCCCTCCGCACCGACATTCGTGACGGCGCCGACCGTGAGTTCATCCCCCGGAGAAAACGCATTGGAAGCGGATGCTGTCTTCAGAAGTTTGCCGTCGCGGTACAGACGGCATGTCCACTGGCCGGAACCGGAATCCGGCCCGATGGAGACGGAGTAACTGTGCCAATTGTCATCACCGAACCGGCCGTCCGAATAAAACCTGGAGCCGTTGAACACATAATAAGGAACTCCCCAGTTACAGTAAAAACGGAAAGAATCGGAACGTCCCGAACGAAGCGTCAGCACATCGCCATCAAACCGATTCCCCTTCGGAGCATCGGTCCGCCGCAGCCAGAAATGGAACGTGATCCCCTTCGTCCTGTCGCAATCAAGTTTTCCTGTCCAGCCGTTGTCACGACCGGATTTCGTCTCGAACACGCGGTTGGATTCGCCGTCCCAGATCAGATTCGGCAGAGTCTTGAATGACTGCGTTGTCCCTTTCGACGGAGAAAGCGCCATGCCGCCCGGAACGGTGTTCTCGGCGGACCCGTCGAACGGGAAATGCGCAATGAGTCCGGGACCTGCATAAATCGCAGGGTGGACCGTCGCATCTGGCGAAGGATTCTTCTCGAAAACGGCTTTTTTCGCATTAATATGTTCGCCTCCGTCGATCCGCCGTTGCGTGGTCAGCCGGATCCCGTGGTCGTGGCAGGCGATGCGGCGCCAGTCCGAATACGGCGGCTCCAGCGCGATCCCGCACCGCTGCGCGAACACGCCGTATGCGGCGGTCTGGAACGCCTCGTCGTAAACATCGGACGCGATGGAAAACTCGAAGCTGCGTCCGGTGCCGGGGACCGCGATGTAATAACGGCCGGGAGTCTTGAACGACGTGAAATCAATCTCGTAGACATTCTCGCCGGAATACTGCGCCCGCCCCTCCGAACGGTTCCCCGGATTGGACAGGACGCTCTGTCCGGAAAAGACGACCTCGTCCGTACGGGCATCCCGGATCTCGAACGGCGGCGGAGCATCGTATTTCAGCGAGGATTTCGCGAACTCATGCGCGGCGACGGATGCTGTTCCAGAATTGACGGATTCCACCTTGTCCGTTTTCGCCGGATCGGCCTTGTCCCGGGAAGCATTCTTCTCCTTGTCGTCCTTTTCGCCTTTGGACGCTCCGAAGAATATCTCATCCGCGGAAATATCGCGGAAATGCTCCGTTTCCGAGGCCGTCGCCAGGATCGCGGCCTCGTCCGGGAAAGAGCCGAGCCAGCGCCCGATCTCCGCCGTCTTGACCGCCGACGTGATATAGCCCACCTGATTGACCTTGATCGCACTGGAAAATGACAGTTTGTCCGAAAACACGATCTCCGCCGTATTTGCGCCGGAGACAATGGCGGGATCGACCTCGACGCGGAGCCGGTCGCCTTCCTTGAGTACACGGTCCATCTGCAGGAAGACATCATGCTGTATGAGGACGGAATACGGCCAGCCGACCGGACGGTACAGGTCGATCTGACTGCGACGCCCCATAGCCTTGACCGTGACCGGCTCGCCGTTCACCGTGACGTGATAATGCTTGAGCAGGTATCCTTTCTGACAGAAAAAAGTCGGGCCGAACTCCAGACGGATGATCCCGTTGCCCACGCTGTCCAGTCCGCGAAGCCCCAGAACGGTCATCGTTCTGAGCTCGGGCTCATGCTCCACATCCGGCGCTTTCGCGATGTCCGCCGCGTCAAATTTGAACTCGTAGGCGGCGCGCCCGGCAGACACGACGTCGGAACCGCTTCCGCGCGTGACGACCGCATAGGTCTTGCCCTGCCGCATCGGTGCGTGAAGCTTCAGATCGACCGTTTCCCGTTTGAACTCAGTAATGTTGGCCGGTTTGGATTCGGATTTGAACCCATCCGGCACGGAAAGCTCCATCACGCTGTGGTTATTCGGGTACGTCACATCGGCAGGGCGGATAAAACGCTCGTATGCATATTCCGGGTCGTCCTCGCTGACAAATGCCGATCTCCACCCGGATGACGTCGTCGGCAAGGGGAAACGCCTTCCGTACGCCCATCACCGTCATCACGAACGGCTTCTTGTCCGGCGCGGCGATCAGAACCGGATCGGCGTCCAGCGCATACGCAGCCGGAACTCCGGCGGGAAACAGACACAAAAGGACAAAGGCGGGAAGAATGAAATGAAGTCTTCCGGTCATAATACGTCTCCTGAAAAAAGTTTTCGACGCTTCCGCCGCCCGGCAAAAGAACAGAAAGCGGAAACGTTCTGTTTTGTTTTTACGACAATATTATATACCGCAAACGCCGCTTTGTCAAATACTTTTTCGTGCTGCGGACGTTTTCCGCCGGAAAAGATGCTCCGCCGGCGTGCCGGCATTGCCGCGCCACGGGTTCAAAACGCCGCCGGAAGACCTCCCGTCACTTCCGCTGCGCCCCATCGGGCAGCAGAAGCCCGAAGAGCGCCATGACATCCGCCTGGCGCGACACGACGCCCTCGCCCGGTCCGTCGGCGAAAACGGTGTCCGCGAAGACATATAGCTTCGCGGGGTTGTCGTAGGAGAACCGAGGGAGAAGCACGAAAGAACGGTTCTGAACCTCATCCAGCGCCGCCGGGGACGGCTCGGGCGCCAGAACGCCGCGCACAGGAAATCCCGCCGGACGGAACCGGCTTTCGTCGTACGGAGCGTGGATGGTCTTCGCCCCGAGCCCGGCGACGAAACAGGTGTTCACCGGGTTGCATCCGAGCAGGTCGTCGGCGGCCCGGATCATGGCTTCGCGGTAGGATGCCGCCCTGCCTTCATCCTCGGCGAGCTTCCAGGCGTGCCGGACGGACGCCTGAAAATGGCGGTATGCGTCCGCATCCCAGCTCCCGGGCGCATACGGATGCCGCGCGTATTTGGTGCGCGCCGGCTTCATCTCGCCGGCAAACCGGTCGGCAAGCCTGAAAACCGCCCCCGTCACGGCGGCATGAACCGCCGCGTCCGCCTTGCCGGCGGGGATCGCGGCGTAGGCAAACGCCGAAAGCGACCAGTCGCGTGAACCGTCCTCGGCGATCAGGTCCGTATCGGGAGCGTCCCGCCACGGCGAATTGCCGAGGAACGCCTCGTGGTATTCTTTTTCGCCGGTCGCATGGTAGAGCTGGGCGGCGGCGTACGCGAGCGGGATGGTGTGGAAATTGAGGAAAAGCTTCCCGTCCTCCGTCTCCGGCTTGTGTCCGACGCCCCAGTCGTATGCGCGGCGGGCACAGTCCAGACAGTCCGCAGACAACTCCATTTTTCCGGCGGATTTGAGCAGGCGCGACGCCTGCGCCATCGCCCCGGCAAAATACAGCGCCCCCTGCGAATCCTTTTCAAACGCGCAATCATCGGGATCCGGGACCGGGGACACACCGTTCCGCCGCCGCGTTTCCCGCGCTCCGGACGGCTTTTCGACGGACGCCGTGCCGTTGTGCACGCCGCCGTCCGCGTCCTGAAGCCCAGTCCAGAGCTTGAGTTCCCACAGCGCCTCGTCGAGGATGTCCGGGATGCCGTTGTCCTTCTCCGGGATGTTCAGCTGTCCGTCGGCGAACTTCTCCGGCGCGAGCTCGTATGCGTCCATCAGCGTCTGCGCGACGTCGAGGTGCGAACGCGGGCTGCCGCCGCCCGCGTCGTGGTGTCCGCCGGACGCCGGAATGCGTTTCGGGACCGTCTCGCCGACGCGTTCGGCGAGCTTGGCGGCTTCGTCCGGCGTGAGCACGCGGTTGTAGATCAGCAGTTCGTCGAGGAGGATCGTGCCCGCCAGGCTGGAAACGTCGCCGAAACAGAACGAGCCGCCGAACTCCTCGTTCAGCGTGGTGCTCAGCGTCTGCCGCAGGCGGCCGTCGATGTAGATGCGGTACTTCCACTCGCCGCCGGACTGCGCGTCTTCGCCGGGCAGAGTCCCCGGCACGGGCTCGAACGTCTGCACACAGTGGCACCATGCGCCGGAGGAGGAAAAGAGGCTGGACCCGCTTGTCCAGAACTCGAACTTTTTCCCGTACATTGAGAACGACGCATAATCTCTGCCGTCCCAGTGGACGCTGAACGTGCACTGGCGCGGATCGTCGGGCCGCACGGTCATCATGAAATCGCGCCCGATCTCCTTCGTTTCCGACTCCGGCGGGAGCCGCTTCGCCCAGAACGCGAAGGAGATCCCCTTCGTCCGGTCGAATTCCAGCTTGCCTTTCCAGCCGTTCCGGTCTTTCGACGCCGCCGCGTACACGCCGTTGCCGAGACCGTCCCAGATGAGGTTCGGCTCGGTCCGGAAGGTCGGCGCGGCCTCCTCATACAGCGGCGTGAGCTTCATCGCCTCGGGTTTGCTCCAGAAGGAACCGTTCTTCAGCGGGTCATCGGATTTCATGCCGCCCTTCACGACGTTTTCGGCGGAGCCGTTGAACGGGAACCGGGCGATCAGCGCGGGGTCGTTCCAGATGGACGGACGGGCGGACGCCTCGGGGGATTCGTTTTTCACGAAAAGGATTTTTTCCGGGCGGATGCCCTTGCCGCCGCCGATCTTCTCCTGCGAGGTCAGCCGGACGCCCCCGTCGTGGCAGGCGGCCCGGTACAGGCCGTCCGAGTACGGCGGCTCCAGCGCCATGCCGCAGCGCCGGGCGAACACGCCGTCCGCCATGGTGCGGAACGCCTCGCCGTAGACGTCTTCGGCGATGGCGAAATCGAAACTGCGCCCGATGCCGGGGACGGCGACGTAGTAGCGGCCCGGCTTCGTGAACGCGCTGAAGTCGATCTCACTGATGAATTCGAGCGCGTGCCGCTGCGCGTCCGCCTCGGATTTTTCCCCGGCGCGGATCTCCATAAGCTCGTCCCGGGAAAGCCCCCTCGTCTCCGATACACTCCGCGCTTTCACAGGTTCTTCGGGAGAGTTGAGGAATGTGCACTGCCCGGCAAAGACGGTCTCGTGCGTGGCGGCGTCGCGGAGCTCGAATTCCGGCGGCTCATTGTAACGGACGGCGTCCTGCGGCAGCGACCCGGTCCAGCGCCCGAGCAGGGCTTTCTTCGGACCGGACGCGATGTAGCCGACCTGATTGACCTTCACCGCGCTGGAAAACGTGTGCCTGTCGGAAAAGACGATCGCGGCGGAGTCGGCTCCGTGGACGATCTCGTCGTCGCCCCTGATCAGCAGGTCAAATGGGCTTTCCGAGCGGCTCGACCCCGAACCGGGGCCGGTTTCTCGCTCCGGACGGGACCCCGGTTTGGAGTCCGCCTCGACGCGGATGGTGTCCCCCTCGGCGGGGATCCGGTCGAGCTGCAGGAAGACATCCGTACGCTTCGGGACCGACAAACCCACAGACTCATAAAACTCGGGCGTCTCGCGGATGCCGACCGCCTTGATCCCGGCCAGCTCGCCTTTGAGACTGACATGGATCTTTTCGGACAGATTTCTTCCGTTGAACGCCGCGCCGAACTCCAGACGGATCACACCGCGTCCAACGACTTCCAGCCCGCGAAGTCCGTACACGGTCATGGCTTGAAGCTCCGGAGCGTGTTTCCGGTCCGGGACACGGTCCAGGTCGGCGGGGTCGTAACGGAACGAAACGCCGGTCCGTCCTCCGGCATGCAAGAGCGCCGGATCCGCGGCGATGACCGAATAGGTGCAGCCCGGCTTCATCGGGGCATGGAGTTTCAGCTCAATGTCCGCCCGCCCGTATGTCGGGGTGTACGAGGCTGTAGGCGAAATGGGACGGCTCACCTCGGAAACGAAGGACTCTCTTCCGCCGGACACACCGAGAGGACGGACGTTTTTTGCGGCGGCGAATTCCGGGTCGTCATCGCTGACGATGCGGTAGCTTTCCCAGGCAAGGCCGGCTTCCCGGTCGCTCAGGCTGCCGAGCTCCAGACGGATGCGGTCAGCGGCCACGGGAAACGCCTTGCGGAGCCCGAACACGGTCATGACGTACGGCGTTTTGTCCGGCGCGGCGACGATCTCCGGATCGGCTTCAAGCGCGGACGCCGCCGGGACGAACGACACGGCAAGCAGGAAAAGGAAGGACAAAACGGTGCATGATCTTTCTCGCATGGGGCATGACCTCCTGAAAAAATGGGAATCCGAACAGCGGACGGATATTTCACAAAAAGACAATACACCCTCTCCGCCGCTTTGTCAAGTGCTTGCGAAAAAAAAAGTTAGAAAGATTGAGCCCGGCGTTCGTTCCGCCGTTTATAGTACAGGCACAGCGCCGTGTCCGTCCCGACCATCAGCATATCGAAGATGTACAGGAAGAACACCCCGTCCGCGCCGTCGCGCATGAACCGCGCTGTGCAGCCGGCGACATATCCGGCGATGACCAGCGCGGCGAAAAGATAGCTCTTGCCCGCCGGATTCTTCGCACGGACGGTCTTGATGATGGCGAACGGCCAGCTGGCGCCGAAGCAGACCAGCATCGCAGCTTCCAGAATATGAGGCATACTGAATAACCTTTATGGTTGAAAAAAACTCCGGCCTTCCTCCCAATGGGAACTGACCGGAGAGGCTGAGCGTCCTGAGGCTGTGCCGTGCTTCGCGACGGCACGCGAAACAATGGCTGTATCCTCGGGAAAACGCAGTTAAATATTATTTCTTGTGCTTGCCTTCCTTCGGATCGCGCGCCGTGGCGTTGTCGCTGGCGGCGGCCTTGTCGTCCTTCGGTTTCTCGGAGGGCCGGAACGTCGGGATCTTCTTGATGGTGTTGATGACCTGTTCCGCGGAGATGAGGCGCGTGCACTCGAAATGGCGGTCGGTCCCCTTGTGGCGCGGGCACCACAGGAAATCGTAGTGGTCGAAGTTCTCGCGCATGTCGTTCCAGCAGGAATGGCAGGTATGGTAGTTGATGATGCGGTACGGTGTCGCGAACTCGTTGGTCGGGTGCGTGAAGCCGGAGATCATCACGACGGGCACCTTGCAGGTCCAGGCGAGCCAGGAGAGGCCGCTGGAGAGGCCGACGAAGAAATCCGCGTCCTTGATGAGGTTGATGCGTTCCTGAAGCGGGATGTCGCCGGTGAAGTCCTCCGTGCCGTACGGGATGTAGTTCCAGTTGAGACCGATGCCGTGCACTTTCTCCTTGTCAATGCACAGCACACGGTAGCCGTTGTCCTTCAGGAACTGCACGAGCGTGATCCAGCCGAACGGGTTGTTCCAGTATTTCGCCTGGGAGCTGGACTGCGCCGCGATGCAGACGTATTTTTCCTTGATCTTGCGCGGAGCGGAGAGGTCCACGCGCGGCGGGATGTCGGAGGTGTCCTCGAGGCCGAGGATGTAGCCCGCCGTCCTGTGCAGGCCGATGTAGCGGAAGTCGATCGGCTGGTTGTCCACGTCGCCGCGGAAGAAGAGGCCCATGTAGTAGGAGGCGTACGGACGGTAGGTCTTGGTCTCCTCGGTCGTGATGAACTTGATGTTCGGGTACTGCTTCTTGAAGATGTCCGCGATCCACGGGGTCATCACGCAGACGAGCTTGCATTTATGCTTCAGCTGGAAACGTTCGACGTAGCTGAACCAGCCGATGCTGTCGCCGATCGTGCCGACCGGGAGCTGGATCATGACTTCCTTGTCCGTGGCGTCGTAGTCGTGCGTGAAGATCGGCGTGTCGTTGCCCTTGTCGTGGATGATCAGGCGAAACCGGATGAAGAATTTCTTCACGCTGGTGATGAACGCGCCCGGCACGGTGTCCGCACTGTACAGGATGATGCCGGTATCGATATCCGTGAACGTCACATGGTAGTTCTTGCCGTTCTGCGGGAAAAGAATACGGATGCCGTGGTTGAAGTCGAACTTGATACCTTCGACCGCGTCCAGCACCGGGATTTGCGGGATCTCGCCGTAGATCGACGGCTGTTTCTTCGGATCGGGTTTCTGTCCCGGCGCCAGGTCGGGCGCGCCGGTAGCCTGCGAGATCGGCTGCGGATCGGGCCCCTTCTGCGTGATATTCGGGGCGTTCTGAGGTGCGGCGGCAGGCGTGACGGAAATGTCCTTGGCGAAATCCTGGGCCTGCGGCGTAACAAGAATGGAATTGGAATCCACGATTTTTCTCCTTATGTCTGTCGAAAGGGTTTTTATCGATTCGTAAAAACAATAGCACCATGACGGAGAAAAGTCAAGGCGCACTCTGTTTTTTTTCTTTAATTTCCTCTATAATATTCAACATTGTTCTCTCACAGGCTTGATTTTTTCAAAAGTTGTGCTAATTTATAATTCGCACATCGAATTAAAAATAAAACCAAACCTTTTGGAGAAAACTATAAATGGGTAAAAAAATCGTTCTGCTGGCCCTCATCGCAGGTTTCGCGGCTATCGCCGTTTTCGCCTGGCAGCGCTATCAGGAGTCCGTGAAAGAGGAGGAAAGAAAAGCGCAGAAGCGTCCCGAGGATGCCGTCGTCGTGAACGTGGTCAAGGCCGAACACGTCACCATGCTTGACGAACGCGTCTACTCCGGCACGACTCAGGCGTGGAGCTCCTTCGACATCGACCCGGAAGTCTCCGCCAGACTCGTCTCCCTGAAATTCGACATCGGCGACCAGATCAAGAAAGGCGACCTCATCGCCCAGCTCGACGACTCCAATTACGAACAGGCGGTCCGTCAGGCCGAAGCCGAACTCGAAGTCGCGAAAGCCAAGGACGTCGAAGTAAAGGCCCTGCTCAAACTCCGCAAATCCCAGTTCGAACGCCTCCAGCTCCTCCACGAACGCAACGCCACAAGCGATTCCGAGTTCGAAAACGCCGAAAGCGCCATGAAGGTTCAGGAAGCCGCCCTCATCCAGAGCGAGGCGAATATCCAGAACTGCGAAGCGCGCCTCGCCGCCGCGAAAGTCAAGCTTGACGACACGCGCATCTTCGCCGACTGGAACTCCGGGTCCGACATCCGCCACGTCGGCGACCGTTACGTCGACGAAGGTTCGCTCGTCTCCCCCGGCAAGCCCATCCTGAAGATCATTGAGATCGACCGCATCAAGGCAAGGATCCCGATCATCGAACGCGACTTCCGTTTCCTCCAGGTAGGACAGCAGGCCGAGGTCACCACGGACGCCTACCCCGGCGTCAAGTTCGAAGGCACCGTCGAAATGATCTCCAACGAGCTTGCAGAAAGCACCCGCACCGTGGTCGCCATCCTCTCCATCCCGAACGTGGATTACCGCCTTCGCCCCGGCATGTTCGTGCGCGTGCGCATCATCCTCTCCGAACACAGGGACACGCAGACCATCCCGCCGAACGCCATCCTTTCCCGCAACGATCAGCGCGGCGTCTTCCTGATCGATCCGACCGACCAGACCGCAAAGTTCGTGCCGGTCAAAACCGGCCTCGAGGACCGCACCCGCGTGGAAATCCTTTCTCCCGTGTTCAAATCCAATGACCTGATCGTGACCGTCGGCAACCACATGCTCGAAACCGGCAAGAGCGTCGAAGTCTCCCAGCTCAGCCGTCTGCACATGGCCGAAAACCTGGCCGCCGACGCCGCGAAGAAGGAAAGCCAGAAACCCGCCGCCGATGCCGCAGCGAAGGACAAACAGCCGGAACAGAAGCCCGCCGCTGACCAGCCGCAGGCGGTTCCCGCCGAATCCGGAGACAAAGCGCAATGAAATTAGCCGACTTTTCCGTCTCGCGTCCGATTTTCATCTCGATGTTCGCCTGCATCACCCTGGTGCTGGGCGGCATCTCGCTGAAATATCTGCCCGTTGACCTGTTCCCGGAGATCGACTTCCCCGCATGCTCCATCACCACGTTCTACGACGACGCCTCCCCGCAGGAAGTTGAGGAACTTATCACGCGCCCGATCGAACGCCAGATCAGCGCCGTCACGGGCATCGAGGAGATCACCTCCATCAGCTCTGAGGAAACCAGCTCCGTCATCGTGCGTTTCACATGGGGTACCAACCTCGACAATGCCATCTCCGACATCCGCGACCGCATCGACCGCGCGCTGAAAATGCTCCCGGACGACGTCGACCGCCCGATGCTCATCCGCTTCAACTCCGCCTCCATGCCGATCATGCGTCTGGGCGTCAGCACGGACATGGACCTGACGAAAGCCAAGAAATACCTCGAAGACAGCGTCGTCTACCGTTTCGAACGCGTCGAGGGCGTCGCCAGCGCCAACGTCAGCGGCGGCTACGACCGCGAAATCCACGTCCTGCTCGACGTCGACAAGGCCAAGCTTCTCCGCATCCCGCTCACCGACATCCTCAACAAGCTCCGCAGCGCGAACGTCACCACCCCCGCCGGCAACCAGAAGTCCGGCACGCTCGACGTCCGCCTCCGCACCATCGGCACGTTCAGCAACCTCGACGAGATCCGCGACCTCTTCCTCACGGTCGGGCCCGACGGCTCCGCGATCTGCGTCCGCGACGTCGCCGAAGTGGTCGACACTCACGAGGAAGCCACGCGCTTCGTCCGCATCAACGGCAAGCCCGGCATCTACATCGAAATCTACAAGCAGTCCGGCTCCAACACCGTCGGCGTGGCGAAGGAAGTCCGCGCCGAACTCGAAAAGATCAACACCGAGCTCGCCGGAAGCTTCAATATCGTCCCCGTCACCGACGAATCCGAATACATCCAGCGGTCGATCAACAACGTGTCGAACACAGCCGTCTCCGGCGGCCTCCTCGCCATCCTGATCCTCTTTGTCTTCCTCTGCAACATCCGCAGTACGCTCATCATCGCCATCAGCATCCCGCTCTCCATCGTCGCCACCTTCGCGCTCATCTACTTCTGCGGATTCACGCTGAACATCATGACGCTCGGCGGTCTCGCGCTCGGCGTAGGCATGCTCGTGGACAACTCCATCGTGGTGCTCGAAAACACCGTGCGACTGCATGACGGCGGCATGCCGCGCGCCGAAGCCGCCAGACAGGGCGCCAGCGAAGTCACCAGCGCACTCATCTCCAGTACGCTCACCACCGTCGCCGTCTTCCTGCCCATGGTCTTCATGAAGGGTATGGCGGGTGTCATGTTCAAGCAGCTCGCGTACGTGATCGCGTTCGCCCTGCTCTGCTCGCTCGTCTCCGCGCTCACCATCGTCCCGATGCTCTGCGGCCAGATGCTCACCGAAAGCGAATCCCAGAAGACCGGCTTCATCGCCTGGTTCGCCCGCGTCTCGAAGAAGGGGTTCGACGCGCTCGCCGACTACTACGCCGATGCCCTCGACTCCGTCTTGCGCCACAAGCTCATCACCATCATCTTCAGCGTCGGCCTCCTGTCCTTCTGCTTCGTGATCGCCCCGCTCATCGGCACCGAGCTCATGCCGAAGACCGACGAGGGCCAGCTCCGCATCAACATGGAGGACGCCGTCGGCACAGGTCCCGAGTTCGTCAACGAGACCGTCATCGCCACCGAGCAGATCATCCGCTCGGAAGTCCCCGGCCTCAAGCACTGGACCTCCTCCGCGGGCGCGTCCACCTGGAACTCTTCCGGCGGACACAAGGCCAGCTACAACCTGAAGCTCGTCCCGAGGACAGAACGCAGCGAAGGCATCGAATCCATCGCCGCAAAGCTCGGCAAAGAGCTTAACAAGCTCCCCGGCACGATCTTCCGCGTGCGCGCCGCACAGTCCTTCATGGGCGGACGAGGCGCGGGCGGCGACGCCATCCAGATCGACATCCGCGGATACGATTTCGAGACCGCCGAGGACCTCGCCCGCCGCGTGCAGGCGCTCTGCCTCACCGTCGAGGGCGTGACCGACGCCAAGCTCTCCCGCGATATCGGCATGCCGGAAAACCGCGTGATCATCGACCGCGAAAAGGCCGGCAAGATGAAGGTCGACGTGAACACCATCGCGAACTGCCTCCGCCTCGGCCTCGCCGGGACCCAGGCCAACTACTTCCGCGAAAACGGCTACGAGTACAAGATCCTCGTGAAGGTCAAGGACGCCAAGTACATGAGCACCGATTCCCTGCTCGACCTCACCGTCCGCAACGGCGACGGCGAAAACGTGGCGCTCCGCAACTTCCTCACGACCGAAAAGGTCCTCGGACCCGTCACCATCGAACGCAAGAACCAGCAGCGCAACCTGACCGTCTCCGCCAACCTCTACGACCGCGACCTCGGGTCCGCCGTCGAGGAGATGCAGGAAAAGATCAAGTCGCTCTATCCGCTGCCCGCCGACTTCACCATCTCGTTCTCCGGCGACTACGAGGACCAGCAGGAGACCTTCCACGAGCTCGGCATGGCGTTCGCCCTCGCCCTCGTCCTGGTCTACATGGTCATGGCGTGCCAGTTCGAGTCCCTGATCGACCCGCTCATCGTCATGTTCTCCGTTCCCCTCGCGGCCATCGGCGTCATCCTCATGCTCTTCCTCACCTACACAACCTTCAATATCCAGTCCTTCATCGGATGCGTCATGCTCGCGGGCATCGTCGTGAACAACGCCATCCTGCTCGTCGACACGGCCAACCTCCTGCGCCGCCGCGACAAGCTCCCGCTGGCGGTCGCCGTCCGCGAAACCGGACGCCGCCGTCTGCGCCCGATCCTGATGACCACGCTCACCACCGTGCTCGGCCTGATCCCGCTCGCGCTGGGCCTCGGCGAAGGCGGCGAATCCCAGGCGCCCCTCGCCCGCGCCGTGATCGGCGGACTCACCAGCTCCACGCTCATCACCCTCTTCTTCATCCCCGCATTCTACGCCGGATGGGAAGGCTGGCGCGAGCGCGCCCGCGAGAAGAAGGCGCTCAAGAAGCAGAAGAAGGCCGAAGCGGCCGGAACCGCGCCCGCACCCGGCGCGCAGCCCGCGTAACACGTAACAGGAGTTTCCTTCCATGCGCCAGGCATGCTTTTTCGACCGCGACGGCGTCATCATCGAGGAGGCCGACTACATCCACGATCCGGCTCTCGTCCGCCTGTGCCCGTTCGCCGCGGAGGCCGTCCGCGCCATGCACGACGCCGGACGGCTGGTCATCGTCGTGTCCAACCAGTCCGGCATCGCCCGAGGCTATTTCACGGAAGCGGAACTGAAGGCCGTAGACGCCCGCATGAACGAGCTCCTTGAAGCAGAAGGCGCGCACGTCGACGCGACGTACTACTGCTTCCACCATAAGAAGGGCATCATCCCGGAGTACGCCATCGACTGCGACTGCCGCAAGCCGAAGCCCGGCCTGTTCCTGCGCGCCGCGAAAGACCTCGACATCGATCTTGCGAACTCGTTCATGATCGGCGACAAGGAATCCGACCTGGAGGCGGGGCTCAACGCAGGATGCTGCGGCGTCGCGCTGGTCCGCACCGGCCACGGCGTGCATCAGAACATCGAGAAGATCCCGCAGGCGGTCGACGTCGGGGACGTGCTGACCGCGGCAAAGGAACTGCTTTCTCGCTATCCCGGTTCCGCGAAATAACCTGTCCGCCTCATTTCCCTTTGTTTCAGGAGAAAACCGGTAGAGTTTTTCTCCTGTTCTACTTGTTTTTTTCTGTTCAAAGATGTATAGTAAATGTTGACTTATCATCCGGAGGAATCCCCCATGAAACTTGAAGACCGCAAATATATCCTGAACGCACTCGTCAAAAACGCGAAAACGACCGCCGCGGACCTCGCCGAACAGCTCGGCGCGTCCGAACAGGAAGTCGCCGCCGAGATCGCCGACCTCGAAAACCGGAACGTCATCCGCGGCTACCATGCGCTCGTCAACGAGGACAACCTCCACGATAAGCCCGTCAAGGCGATCATCGAGGTGCGCGTGCGCCCGGAACGCGAGGGCGGATTCGACCGCATCGCACGCCGCCTGAGCAACTTCCCGCAGGTCACCGCCCTGTACCTGATGTCCGGCGGCTACGACCTCATGCTCGAGGTGCGCGGCGCGGACCTCAACGAAGTCGCATCATTCGTCTCCAGCAAGCTCGCCACCATCGACGGCGTGCTCTCCACCGCGACCCATTTTCTGCTGAAGAAATACAAAGAATCCGGGATCATGCTCCTGGAGGAGGAACGCGATGAGCGACTCAAGATTGTGCCGTGATTTCGTAGCGCCGCATATCGCCGTCCTGCCAAAGAGCGGCATCCGCTACTTCTTCGACCTCGTCAACACCATGTCCGACGTGATCTCGCTGGGCATCGGCGAGCCCGATTTCGTGTCTCCGTGGTCCGTCTGCGAGGGTACCGTGTATTCGCTCGAACGCGGCCGCACCCACTACACGTCCAACCTCGGGCTCCTCTCCCTCCGCAAGGCCATCTGCGACTACATCGCCGAGGAGTTCGGCGTGCGCTACGCCCCGGAGAACGAATGTCTCGTGACCGTCGGCGTCAGCGAAGCCTTCGACCTCGCCATCCGCGCCATCACCTCGCCCGGCGACGAGATCATCTACCACGAACCGTGCTACGTCTCCTACGGCACGGAGATCCGCATGTCCCACGGCGTGCCCGTCCCCGTCTGCACCTACGAGAAAAACCTCTTCGCGCTCGACCCGGCGGACCTCGAAAAAGCCGTCACGCCGCGCACCCGCGCCATCATCCTGAACTTCCCGTGCAACCCGACCGGCGCGGTCCTCACGGACGAACAGATGCGCGACATCGCGAAGATCGCCGTCAAGTACGACCTCGCCGTGATCGCAGACCACATCTACTCCGAACTGCACTACGACGACCGCCCCATGCACACGGTCGCCGCCCTCCCCGGCATGCGCGAACGCACCATCTTCCTGCACGGGTTCTCCAAGGCGTTCGCCATGACCGGATTCCGCATCGGCTACGCCTGCGGCCCGAACAGCATCGTCGACGCCATGATGAAGATCCACCAGTACGCCATGCTCTGCGCCCCCACGACCGCCCAGTACGGCGCCGAAGAGGCGTTGAAGAGCGCCCGCCCGGACATGCACCGCATGGTCGCCGAGTACAAGGGCCGCCGAAACGTGATCGTCTCCCGCTTCAACGAGATGGGGCTTTCCTGCTTCAATCCGCAGGGCGCGTTCTACGTCTTCCCGAACATCACCTCCACCGGGCTCAGTTCGCAGGATTTCGCCGTCAAACTGCTCCATTCGAAGCGCGTCGCGGTCGTCCCCGGCAACGCCTTCGGCGCGTGCGGCGAGGGTTATGTGCGCTGTTCCTACGCGACCTCGCTGGAGGACATCCGCACCGCCATGGACCGTATCGCGGAATTCCTCGACGAACTCAAAGCCGAAAAAGCGTGAGCAACTGTTTCATATTGAGGTTTTCCTCTGTAGCATCTTTTGTTCTTTAACTATCGTGAATTGGAGACTCTTCATGAAAGAACTTGGAACATTTACAATTGTCCCTATCAAGAATCTTTGGAAAAAAGAACCCGATTTCTCTGCATGGCTTGCAGAAGATAAGAACATTGTACGCCTAAGCAAAGAAATAGGTTTAGATATCCTTGCGGAAGAAACAGAAGCGGGAGTCGGCGATTTCAGCGCCGATATTCTTGCAAAAGAAGATGGGGGTGACCGGCTCGTCATCATAGAAAATGAATATGGCGATTCAAATCATGACCATCTTGGTAAATTGATCACCTATGCAGCTGGGCGAGGAGCCAAAATATTGATTTGGATTGTTGAAAATGCAAGGGATGAACATCGTGCGGCAGTACAGTGGCTTAATGAAAACACAAATGCTGATATCGGCGTCTTTTTGGTTCAAATAGAAATTTATAGAATTGAAGATTCTCCTTACGTTCCTAAATTCACAGTTTTAGAATCTCCGAATGCGAATGATTGGATCAAATCAACCAGACAAAATGCCTCTCTGTCTGAATCAAAAAGAAAGAAGATAGCTTGGTGGAACAGTTTTATGGATTATGCAATGGCTCAGTCAGAATTTAAAAAATATTTCAATCGACGT
>ONQZ01000012.1 GCA_900320095.1 uncultured Lentisphaerota bacterium | reverse complement strand
TCCATCAACCCGGCATTACGGATTCCCCAAAAACGCGGAAACAAACTTTTTTCCCGCTTTTCCGTAATGTCACCCTTGAAAAAAGGGGTGCATTACAAAGTCAATGTGAAATCTGGCTCTCTTTTTCAAAACAGAAGTTGGGGACAGAAATTCATATTAAAAACAACATGGAGCTTTACAGATCTCTTTATGAACGCAGAGATGAGATAGAAGAACAACTTGGTTTTAAAATGAACTGGGATGAATTACCGGAAAATAAAGCTAGCAAAATTGTCGTAACTCTTCCTGGTGATTTTAAGGATTTAAATGGGAACAAGGTATATTTCAAGTGGTACTGTGAAAAAGCAATCGCCCTTAAAAAGGTCTTTTCAAAGTACTTGAAGTAAAAGAAGATTTTCGCCGATTCTTTTCGCCGCTTCAGATCAGCGCGCGGCCGGCGCGTTTGCCGCTGTCGGCCGGTTCGCCGTTCACGTACACACGGACTATCCCCTCGGCGGGGGTATGCGGATGCGCGAAATCCGCCTTGCAGTCGAGTTTCGCCGGATCGAACACGGTCAGGTCGGCGAAATAGCCCGGTTTGATCAATCCGCGGTCTTTCAGGCGGAACAGCGAGGCGGGGAACGACGTCACGCGGCGGACAGCTTCCGGCATGCCGGCAAGCTCCGCCGTCAGCTTCAGGAAGAGCGGAAACGAGCCGAAGGAACGCGGATGGCCGCGCCCGAGCGATTCGTCCTGCGGACGCGCGTTCTCGTCCGTGCCGCAGCACACCCACGGTTCCACCAGAATCCGCCGCAGGTTGTCCGGCGACATCCCGCCGAACGCCGCCATCGCCCGCGCGCCGTCGTCGCGCAGTACCGTGACCGCGAACGCCGCGGCGGAGGGCATTCCGGCGCGGACGGCGCATTCTTCAAGCGTGAGGCCGCAGTACGGCAGGAATTCCGGCTTGGACACTGCCGTCAGGATCGCGCGTTTCACGCGGCGCGAATCCGCCAGCTCGGCTATTAAACGTTCGCACTCGGCGGGATCGCCGCTCAGTTTCTCCTGAATCTCGCGGTCTCGCATGGAATCGTAGCGCGGCGGCAGAATCACGCTCAAACTCGTCTGGGAATAGGTGTACGGATAACGGTCGGCTGTGATCCGCAGGCCGCGCTCACGCGCTTTCTCCAACAACTCCAGCGCCGCGTCCAGCTTGCCCCAGTTCGCTTCGCCCGCCGTCTTGAAGTGGCTCACATGGAGCCACCCGCTGCCCGCCGAAGCAAACGCTATCGCCTCCTCCAGAGATTCAAGCAGACGCGCGCCCTCGCTCCTGAGGTGCGTCGTGTAGATCGCGTCCGTGGGCTTCAGAACAGCCGCCAGACGCAGAAGGTCGTCCGGCGGCACGGTGCGCCCGGGCGCGTACAGGAGCCCGCTGGAAAGCCCGGGGCAGCCATCCTTCAATATGGCATCAAGTGCGGCGCATTGGTCTTCGATCTTCGGATATGCCGCACACAGGGCGTTGTGTCCGCAGAGCACGGCGAAATTGACCGCCGGGCGCACGTTCTCAACCGCCGCGCAGTAATCCCGCCAGTCGGTCCACGACGGCTTCACGCCGACCGCGGCGCAGTCCGAGGCGACTTGTTCGGCGTTGTGAGGCGTAACGGGAAACAGCGAATGTCCGCAGTTGCCGAGTATCTCGGTGGTGATCCCCTGAGTGCGCTTGCTGAAGGCATCAGGCGCGGCAAGCAGCGTGGCGTCGGAGTGCGAATGCGCGTCGATGAATCCGGGCGAAACCACGCATCCCTGCGCATCGAAGACTTCGGCGTCCTTCGCGCCGGAAATCTCTCCATTGGGGACGACCTCGGCGATCCGGTCGCCGTCGATGCGGATGGAGCCGGGATAAACGTCGCCCCCGGTCCCGTCGCAGATCAGCGCATTCCGGATGATCCGCACGGCGTTCACCTGGCGATCACACCGTCTTTCAGCACGATCGCGCGGTCGGCGATGTCGGCGACGCCCCGGTCGTGCGTGACCATCACGATGGTCGTGCCGTGGCCTTCCACGAGCTTGCGGAAAAGATTGAGGATGCCCTTCCCCGTCCTGGAGTCGAGGTTGCCGGTCGGTTCGTCCGCCAGCAGGAGACGCGGCTCGTTCATCATAGCGCGCGCGATGGCGGCGCGCTGCTGTTCGCCACCGGACATCTCGTTGGCGCGGTGCCCGATACGGTCCTTCAGGCCGACGCGCTCCAGAAGGTCGAGGGCGCGCGCCTTGCATTCGCTCGGCGGCTTGCCGTCGAGCAGCGAGGGCAGCATCACGTTTTCAAGGATGTTCAGCTCGGGCAGGATGTGATAGGACTGGAACACGAATCCGATGTTTTTGCGGCGAAACGCGACGAGTTTCGAGGCGGACAGCTCCGCCGTATTCACGCCGTCGATCACGATGGAGCCTTCGTCCGGGCGCGAGATCGTGCCGATGATGTCGAGCAGGGTCGTCTTGCCGCTCCCGGACGCGCCGAGCAGCACGGTCCATTCGCCGCGCCCGGCGTTGAACGACACGCCGCGCAGGACCTTGATCACGGAGGAGCCGATCCTGAACTGCTTGGAAACGGACTGTACGGACAGGAAATCTCTGGTATCACTCATAGCGCAGGGCCTTTGCGGGATCGAGGTTGGCGGCGCGGATCGCGGGCACCAGCGCGCCGCAGGTGCAGAGCAGAATCGAGATCACGGAGATCAGCGCCACGTCGCCCCACACGATGTGCGCGGGCAGTTCGCTGAAGAGGTACAGCTCCTTCGGGAAGATCTCCTGGCCCGTGATCGCCCGCATCGCATACAGGATGTTCATGCGGAACACCACGACCAGCCAGCCGAGGAACACCCCGCCGGCCGTGCCGATGATCCCCACGAAGAACCCCTGCATGATGAAGACGCGCATGATTGAGAACGACCCCGCGCCCATGCTTTTCAGCAGGCCGACCTCCTTCGTCTTCTGGATCACGGTCGTGATGAGCGTGTTCGCGATGCTGAACGCCGCCACGAGCACGATGAAGACCAGCAGGAAGAACATCATGTTCTTCTCCACCGCCAGCACGCTCAGCAGCTGGCCGTTCAGCTGTTTCCACGAGTACACCATCACGTCCGGGTGGCTCTTCGACAGCCGGTCGCGCAGGGGCGTCAGGAAGCTGTCGATGTGGAACGGATCGTCCACCCACACGTAAACGTGCGTGGCGCAGCCCCAGTCCAGCCCGAACAGCTGGTCGGCGTCGTCGAGCGAGAGGAACATGATGTCGCGGTCGTAGTCGTACTTGTCGAAACTGAAGATGAACGACACGGTGTACTCGCCCGGCAGATAATAATCGGATTTGTCGGAGATCTGGTAGCGCCCGGTCTCCGGATTGCGTTCGATGAGCTTGGCGAGGCGCGACGGCGAGTGCAGCAGGACCTTGCTGCCGACCGTAAGCCCGAACTCGCTCGCGATGACCTGGCTGACCGCGATCTCGCCGCGTCCGAGCGAGTATTCGCCCTGCTTCACCACGCTCTTCAAGTCGAGCCCGGCGGTGTCCATGTCGGGGTCGAACGCCGCAAGCACCTTCGGGTTGAACGCCTCCTTCACCTGGAGCAGCACGGGCGAGACGAGCACGGGGAGCGCGCGGCCGCCGTTCTGCTTCACGATGTTCACCACGTCCTCCGCCTCCTCGGAGAAGAACACTCCGGCGTTGCCGCGCGGGTTGGTGGAGTAATGCCGCGTGGGCTTGCGGATCTGGGCGTGCGACCCGGTCTCCAGCAGTTTGATCTTCGTCTGGTCGGTGAATCCGGTCATGACGGCGAGCACCACGATCAGCACCGCCACGCCCAGGATCACCCCGATCACGGAGATCAGCGTGATCACGCTGACCGCACTGCGTTTCGGCTTGAAGTACCGCCACGCCAGAAAACATTCCGTCCGAACACTCATCCGTGTGAATTCCAATTCGTTAGGTTATAAAAAAAGCGAGGATACGGAAAAGCCGTCCTCTCAATCAGCTTTAAAACAGATAAATATACCTCGTTTTTGCGCTTTTTTCAAGCCGTGTTGTTGCCTTTTTCACCTTCCGGCGTTATATTATTTTCATTATGACTACGATGCCGAACTTCATGCCGCACAAACCCGAACTCCTCGCGCCAGCCGGAAACGCCGCCTGCGCCCTCGCCGCCTACGACGCGGGGGCGGATGCCGTGTACGCCGGGCTCAAGCGATTCAACGCCCGCGAACGCACCGGCAACTTCACGCCGGACGAGATGAGCCGGGTGATCCGCTACGCGCACAAAAACGGCCGGAAGTTCTACGTGACGCTGAACACGCTCATCAAGGAAAGCGAGATCCCGGAGGCCGCGGAAATGCTCGCCGAGCTCGACCGCATGCACCCGGACGCCGTGATCGTGCAGGACCTCGGCATCGTCGCCATGCTCCGCGACTATTTCCTGCGCCTAACCATCCACGCCTCCACGCAGACCGGCATCCACAACACCGCCGGGCTGGAGCTCGCGCACGAACTCGGCGTGAAGCGCGTAATCCTGGAACGCCAGACGTCGCTCGCCGAACTCGAAGCGATCGCCGCCTCGAAACCGCCCGTCGAGCTCGAAGTCTTCATTCACGGCGCGCTCTGCTGCTGCATCTCCGGCTCCTGTCTGCTCTCCAGCTGGCTCGGCGGCTGGAGCGGCAACCGCGGCAAGTGCAAACAGCCCTGCCGCCGCCGCTACCACACGTCCGCCGGAAACGGCTTCTACCTCTCCGTGCAGGACCTCTGCACGATGGAACTCCTGCCGCGCATCGCCGCGACCGGCGTAGCGTCCGTCAAGATCGAGGGGCGCCTGCGCCGGTCCGACTATGTGGAACACGCCGTGTCCGCCTACCGGATGCTGCTCGATGCGACGAGCGAGGAGGAGTTCAAATCCCTGCTGCCCGCCGCGCGCGACCGCATGGCGCACACGTTCGGGCGCAAATGGTCGGAGGGCTTCTACACGGCGGCATCGGCGAAGACGCTCGTCAAGCACGATTCGCTCGGCGCATCCGGCCAGCTCTGCGGCACGGTCGTCTCCGCGAAGGACGGGCTCGCCGTCATCGACGTGACCAAGCGCATCCACCTCGGCGACGTCCTCCGCATCCAGCCGCGTTCCGGCGACGAAGGCCCCGCCGTCTCCGTGACCTCGCTCATGGTCAACGGCGTCCGCGTGAACCGCGCGCTCCAGGGCGAACGCTGCACGGTCCGCATGGCGGCGGACACGACCGCCGCGCCCGGCTCGATCGTCTACAAGACCGGCGAATCCACATCGGACTACTCGCGCCGCGTGGCGTCGCTCCCCGCGCCGCGCTCGGAGATCCCGCTCAAACTGCGCCTCGACGCCTCCGGTCTGGCCGCCGACCTCTGCGGCCGCACGTTTCATAAACCGCTCGAACTCGCGCCCGCCACGGCGCACCCCGTCACGCCGGACTCCCTCGCGGCGGCGTTCGAGGGCGAAGGCTCCCCGGATTTCGTCTTCTCGCCCGTTCGAGCTGAGGTCGACAGCGGATTTTTCCTGCCCGCCAGCGTGCTGAAAGCCGTCCGGCGCGAGCTCACGGCGTTCGCCGAAGAAATCCCGGCGCAGGAACGCCCCGATCCCGCCGCCGATTCCCTGAAAAAACTCCTCGCCGATTACAAACTCATCCGCCGTCCCGCCGAACTCGAATCTGTCCGGGAATGCGTGATCCTGCCGCGCGGGGTGCGTCCTCCGTCGCCCGGCATGATTGTCATCCGCGAACTCGCCGACGATCCCTCGCCGCACGAGGAACTCCTCCTGCCGTTCTACATCCCGCAGAAATCCCTGCCGGACGTCGCCGCCGCGCTCGACCGTTTCGTCAAAAAAGGCGGAAAGACCGTCCGCGTGACCGCGCTCCAGCATTTCACGCTCCTGAAAAAGCACCCCGGCCTCACGGTCCGCACCGGGTTCCCCCTGCCCTGCTGCAATTCCTTCGCGGCGCGCGAACTCGGCCGCCTCGGCGCATCCTCGGTGCAGGCGTGGGTCGAACTCGAACGCGCCGAGCTTGAGGCGTTCGCGCGCAAGTCGCCCGTGCCTGCCGAACAGTTCGTCTTCGGGCGTCCGGTCCTGCTCTCCACGCGCGCCGCGATCCAGGTCAGCGGCGACATGCAGGACGCCCGCGGCAACGTCTTCCGCGTCTCGCATCACGGCGTGCTCACGCAGATCACGGCGGACAAGGTCATGGGACTGCCGCGCGTCCGCGGATTCGCCGCGTATCTGACCGACCTGCGCGACGCCCGCGCCGACGAACCCGGCGAAGCGCTCTTCAATTTCGGCTACGAGCTGAAGTAACGTCTTTTTTCTCAAAAAAACACAGAACGCTATTGATTTACCGCGAGATTGTGATATATTGCTGTTTGACCTCTTTTTTTGCAACCTTCCGGAAAGGCTTTCTCACATGACCAGATTCCTCGCTTCCGTTCTTCTTCTTTTCGTTTGCTGCGCCATGCTCCCCTCGTGCAAGCTCTCTGACGCCGAGATCGAAGTGATGCTCGGGCTGAACGACCCCGGCGAGCCTTCCGACCTCACGGTGGAACAGCTCATCAAGCACATGGAGGCGGCGACCGACCCCGAGGGCAACTTCAAGAACGCCAAGTCCTACATCCTCCGCCAGGTCATCGTGGAGGAATCGCAGAAGGACGTCGACGACAATCCGTTCACGCAGCGCACGCGCACCGCCGTCGACCAGTACGAGACCGAGATCAAGTTCCGCAAGCCCGATTTCCAGCGCCAGATCTCCTACCGCAACGGCGAACCGTTCGCCTCGCTGCTGTACAAGGGCGGCCGCGCGTGGACCATCGACCCGAAGAAGAGCAAGGCGACCGAGATCACCGGCCACCAGCTCCGCCTGTTCCACGTCTTCAACTCGTTCTCCCACCCGAACAACAATCTTGAGGACGTCTTCGGCACCATTGAGATCTCCACCGTCTACATCAACGGCGCGCGCCATTACCGCGTCGTCTGCCGCGCCGACGACGTCGAGATCGCGCCGTACGTGATGTACGTCAATGCCAACACGTTCGTCACCACGCGGATGGAGACCATCCTGTACACCGACGGCGGCGAGGAATTCCTTTACGTCGCCCAGCCCGACCGTTTCGAGAAACGCAGCGGCGTGCTGATGCCGACCATCACGAAGACGACCATCGGCGAGGACCGCCACGAAGTCATCCTCCTGCGCGAGTTCGAACTGAACGTCACGTTCAGCGACGACGTCTTCCAGGTGCCGGAGGACAAGATCAAGATCGGCCGCAAGAAACAGGAGGAATGATGTTCGCGGTCAAAGAAAAGACCATCCTGTAAACACAGTCGCCGGAATCGTTGTCCAGACGGTTCCGGCGGTTCTGTTTTAAGCTGGAAACGGGGGACCGAATCCGCTCTCACTTGCGCCAGAAGGACGGCAGGAAGAGCACGAGGATCGTGAAGAGTTCGAGGCGGCCGATGAGCATTTCGAACGCGGACAGGAGTTTCGCCGCGGGATTGAGCCAGTCGAAATCGCATGCGGGGCCGATCTGCGCCGCGCCGGGTCCGATGTTGCTGAGACTTGTGATGGAGATCGACAGCGCGGATTCCCAGGTGCATTCCGGGCAGACGGCGGGGATCAGCAGGGCGAAAAGGATGATGACGCCGATGTAGGCGGTGAAGAACGCAATGGTCTTCTGGATGGCGGGCGCTTTCATGCGGACGTTGTTCAGGTACACGCCCGTGACGAGCTGAGGGAAGATGTTGTGTTTGACCTCGGTCAGGCTCTGCCGCCACACCAGCAGCGCGCGGACGCATTTGAGGCCGCCGGAGGTCGAACCGCCGCAGCCGCCGATCACGGAGATGCCGAGGAGCAGCGCGACCGCGATGGACGGCCACAGGCAGTAGTCCCCGATCGCGAACCCGGTGGACGTCATGATGGAGACGGACTGGAACGACGCGTCGCGGAACGCCCGTCCGACGACGGCCATGGACTCGACGAAGCCCTGTTCCGCATCGACACGGTACGCCTGCCCCTGGAGCAGCAGGGCGACCGCGATGATGCAGCTGACGCCCAGCAGGATCGAGGTGTACACGCGGAACTCCTCATCGCGGAAATACGACAGCGTTTTGCCGGAGAGGAGCCGCACATGCAGGTAGAAATTGACGCCGGAGATGAACATGAAGAACAGGACGATCAGCGTGATCGGCGTGCTGTGGAACGCCGCGATGCTGTCCTGGCGCGTGCAGAATCCGCCGGTCGAGATCGTCGTGAAGGAGTTGCAGACCGCCTCGTACAGGCCCATTCCGGCGAAGCGCAGCAGCAGGACCTCGCAGGCTGTGAGCCCGACGTAGATCAGCCACAGGATCTTCGCGGAGGACGTGATGCGCGGCGCGATCTGCGTGTCGGACGACTTCAGGCCGGGCGTTTCCGCGTTGTACAGCATCTGGCCGCCGCGGTTGAACATCGGCAGGACCGCCAGCGCGAGCACTACGATCCCCATGCCGCCCAGCCAGGATTCCAGCGCGCGCCAAAAGACCACGCCGCGCGACAGGCTCTCCACGCCGTCCGCCAGCACGGTCCCGTCCGTCAGGCGGTATCCGCGGTGGATCAGCGCCGCGCCGGTCGTCGTGAACCCGGAAACGGACTCGAAGAAGGCGTCGTGCCACGGCATCCCCGCCACGAACAGGAACGGCAGGCCGCCGAGGATCGAGGCGGCAAGCCACCCGAACGCCGCGACCGCGTATCCTTCGCGCAGTCCTGCCTTGCGGTGCTGTTCCGTGCGGGGCCGGAACACGATGCATCCGGCGGCTCCGGCGACGAGCGTGGCGGCGGCGCAGATGAGGAGCGCGCGGACGTCGCCCGCGGAGTCGTGGCAGAAGAATCCGACGACGCCGGACACGGTTTCCATGAGGCCGACCGCGGCGGAGATCACGCAGATGAAGAAAAGGATGAGCCTGTGGTTCATAAGCCGGACGCGTTATTTCGCGGGAAATATCTTGTCGATCATGCGAAGAGTGTCCCGCGTAACGACCGCGACCACGACGTCGCCTTCCAGCAGCACGGTGTCCCCGGCGGGCGCGAAGATCTCGCTGCCGCGGAAGACGAGCGCGAGAACGAGGCTGGCGGGAAGCTTGGCGGCGGAAATGGCTTTTCCGCACAGCGGGGAGCCGGCGGCGATGCGGAATTCGGAAATGGCGGCCCGGAGGCTTTGGAGCTGGACGTCGACGCGCTTGTTGCCGCCCTCCAGGAGCCGCAGCACGGAGTTCGCGGCGACCAGCGTGGCGCTGAACGCGCAGTCGATCGGGTCCATTTCGCGGGCGATGCGGATGTATTCGGGGCGGTGCGTCAGGCTGATGACCTTTTTCGCGCCGAGACGCTTGGCGATGATGCACGAGAGGATGTTCTCCTCGTCGTCCTGCGTGACGCTGACGAACACGTCGGAGGCCGCGATCCCGGCGTCCTCCAGCAGGGATTCGTCGGTCGGGTCGCCGTGCAGGACCATGATCCCCGGCGGGATCTCGTCCTGGATGCGCTCGCCGGTCTTTTCGTCGCGCACGATCATGCGGACGCCGAATCCAAGTTCGTGCGCCTTGCGCGCCACGATCACGCTGGCGTCGTCGTCGCCGGACACGATGATCCGCGACGGCTTCCCGGCGTTCTCCGGCGTCGCCCAGTCCACGAACGCGTCGATGTCCTCCTTGCGCCCCGCCACGTACACGCGGTCGCCGGGGATCAGCAGGGTATCGCCGTGCGGGATCAGCAGCTGGCGGTCGCGGACGAGCGCTGCGAAGCGTATCTTGCGGAGAAGCTCCGGCCCGGGGATGTCGCGGATGCGGACGCCCTGCAGGACGCTTGACCGCGTGATTTCGAGCACGAGCATGGCGGCGTCCTGACGGGTGAAATTGATGGATTCGAGCGTGATCGGGTTGGCGAGGACCGCCAGGATCTTCTGGGCGGATTCCTCGGGCGAGGAGAACGTGCGCCAGAGTCCGTAGGTCGCCGGGCTGATGCCGTCGTCCTCGGAGAAACAGTCGTTGCTGTACAACCGGCAGACGGTATGCTTCACGCCGAGCTTATTCGCGATCTGGCACGCCAGGATGTTCGCGGCTTCGTCGCCGCTCACCGCCAGCACGGCGTCCGCGTTTTCCGCACCGGCCTGTTTCAGCGTGCTGACGCTGGAGCAGCTCCCGGCGACGGTCATGGCGTCGAACTTGTCGGCGATCCGGGCGAGTTCATCCGCGTCGCTGTCCACGACCACGACGTCATGGTCCTCCTCGCTGAGCGCGGACGCCAGAAGACGTCCCAGTTCGCCCGCTCCGATCACGATGATGTTCATAAATGCTCTCCCCCGGCTCCGGCGTCCCCAGCTTGTTCAAAAAAGCGCGAATAGCTGTTTCCCGGCCGGGCAAACGTTTTCAGGTGAAGTCGAATTCGGTTTCGAAGAGTTCCGCAAGTTTCCTGCACAGCTCTTCCTCTTTTTCCCCCGTCACGGAGATCGTGACCGTCTCGCCCCTTTGCAGCCCCATGGTGAGCAGGTCGAGGATGCTGGTGAGCTTGGACGCGCCACGGGGGCCGGTGATCAGGATTTCATGCGTGGCCGCGTACGGTTCGGCGGTGAACATGATGACGCTGGACGGACGGCAGTGGATGCCGGCCTTGTTGCGGATTTCAACGGTTAACTGGTACATGCGTATGCTTTCGGAGGGGGGTTAGAACCACACGGCGCTGTTGATCGCCTTCTGCGTCCAAACGGACAGCATGCCATGTTCGTGGAAATAATCATGGCCCCAGCCCTGGAGGACGCCGTCGTCATCGAAGAGGAACGGGGTGCACTCGTCCTGCGTGACCAGACCGTCGTACCATTTGGGGCTGGTGTAGTAAAACCAGAGCTTGTCCGTGCTGTAAAGCTCCTTACTGAGCGGCTCGCCGGCGATCTCGGCGACCTGTTCCTGCGTCATGCCGACGCGGATGTCCGCCAGCTTCGCGCGCTGTTCCTTCGCCTGGAAATACCCGCAGGAAGCGCACAGCGCGGCCAATGCGGCGCAGGCAGTGGTCAGGATCATGTGTCGGATCATTTCCGGTTCCTTTCGGGTTCGGGGACAAAACAGCGCGTGCTGAGGCAAAAAAGTATTTCCATACAATATACTGCAAAAAGACCTCTTTGTCAAGCGCGTTCCGCCAAAATCCCGGCGGTATCCGCCCCGAAAAGATCCAGCATCGCGCCGGGCGGCGCACTTTCGCACCGGACCGCCTCGTCCGTGCCGGGCATCGCGAAGGACAGCCGCCACGCGTGGAGCGCCTGCGTCGGCAGGACCAGCGCCGCGCGGTCGGCGTCCGTCATGGCGTCCTCCGTGAACCGCAGGAAGACCGTGTCGTCCGGGCCGTAGAGCTTGTCGCCGACGAGCGGGAATCCGCAGGAACACAGCGTAGCGCGTATCTGGTGCAGACGCCCCGTATGCGGACGGCATTCGACGAGGCTGTAATCTCCGCAGGTCTTCAGGCAGGTAAACTCCGTGGCGCACGGTTCGGCGTCCTCCGTGCCCGGATCGGTCTCCGTGAACCGCCGTATCTTCCGCACCTGGGACGCGGGATCGGACGACAGCCAGCCGTTTTTCAGGACCGTGCCCTCCGGAAACGCGCCGAACACGGCGGCGAGGTACGTCTTCTCCACCTGCCGCGAAGCGAAAAGTCCGCTCAGAACGCCCGCCGTCTCCGCGTCTTTCGCGAACACGACCAGCCCGGACGTCTCCCGGTCCAGGCGGTTCACGACGAACAGCTTGCCGTACCGTTCCTTCATCAGCATCAGCAGGGTGTTTTGGAAATAGCAGCCCGACGGATGGACCGGCAGGCAGCCCGATTTCGACACGACCAGGAACCGGGGGCGGTCCAGCACGACCGAATACGCCGGGTCGACCTCGGGCTCTGCGATCCCCTGCACATCGAACGTGATCACGTCGCCGTCATGGAGCCGCCGCGAGGCGCGCACCCGGATGCCGTTGACCGCGATCCGCCCCTCGCGGATGATCGACTGCCATCCGGTCCGGGACTGGTAGGTGAAACGCCCCGTGAGGAAATGGTCCAGGCGGACACCTTCGAGTTCCGGTCCGGCTGTCGTGCTGATGGTGCGTTCCTGCATGATTTCAATAAAAAAGAGGTGTTTTTTCGGGTTCGGATTAGATTTTTTTCATTCTTATGCTATAATATAGCACCGCATGTATTTTTTCAAAGCGCAAGAGACCGTAAAATGTTTGAAAATCTTTCCGACAAATTCCAGGAAGTCTTCCGCAAGCTCCGCGGCCAGACGACCATTTCCGAATCCAATATCGCAGAATCCATGCAGGACGTCCGCGACGCCCTGATCGACGCCGACGTCAATATCGAGATCGCCGACGAGTTCGTTTCCGAAGTCCGGCAGGCGTGCCTCGGCGAGGCCGTCGTGAAGAGCGTCACCCCCGGCCAGCAGGCGGTCAAGATCGTCCACGACAAGCTCGTCGAGCTCATGGGATCCGCCGAGGCGGAGCTCAACACAGGAGCGCATCCGAACATCATCCTCATGGTCGGTCTGCACGGCTCCGGCAAGACGACCACCAGCGCCAAGCTCGCGCTGCACCTGAAGAACAAGGGCAAGAAGGTCCTGCTCGCGGCCTGCGACGTGTACCGGCCCGCCGCCATCGACCAGCTGAAGGTGCTCGGCGGCGAGATCGGCGTCCCGGTCTACGCGGAGGAAGGCGTCGGGGACGTCCCCGGCATTGCGCTCCGCGCGCTCGAACAGGCGCGTTCCGAGAACGCCGACTTTCTGATCATCGACACCGCGGGCCGTCTCCAGATCGACACCGCGATGGTGCAGGAGCTCGTGATGGTCTCCAGCGTGACGCAGGCGGGCGAGATTCTGCTCGTGGCGGACGCCGCCCTCGGCCAGCAGGCCGTCTCCGTGGCGCGCCATTTCAACGACGCCCTCCACATCACCGGCATCGTGCTCACCAAGCTCGACGGCGATGCGCGCGGCGGCGCGGCGCTCTCCATCCGCAAGGTCACCGGCTGCCCCGTCAAGTTCACGGGCTCCGGCGAAAAACTGGAGGACCTCGACGTCTTCCACCCGGACCGCATGGCGTCCCGCATCCTCGGCATGGGCGACGTGGTGTCGCTCGTCGAACGCGCCGTGGAGAAGATCGACCAGGAGGAAGCGGCGAAGTTCGAGGAGAAGATCCGCAAGAATTCGTTCGATTTCGACGACTTCCTGGGCCAGCTGCGCCAGATGACGCGCCTCGGCGGCCTCGAAGCCATCCTGAAATTCCTGCCCGGCGGCGACAAGCTCTCCGGCATCGCCGAGCTCGCGCCCTCGAAGTTCGCAGGCATGGAGGCGATCATCCTCTCCATGACCAAATACGAACGCGCCAACGCCGAGCAGATCGACATGTCCCGGCGCAGACGCATCGCAAAGGGCTCCGGACGACCCGTCGAGGAAGTCTCCCAGCTCATCAAGCAGTTCCTCCTCATGAAGAAAGTCATGAAGAACAACAGCCTGCTCGACCGTATGGCGGGCGGCATGCGCGGCGGCTTCGGCGGCGGCATGGGCGGAATGGGCGGTTTCGGAGGCATGAGCGGCATGGGCGGTATGGGCGGTTTCGGCGGCATGGGCGGCTTCCGCATGCGCGGCAGCAACTACACTCCGCCGAAAAAGAAACGCCGCAAGAAATAACCCGAATCACGGGAGTAAACGATTATGAGTCAGGAAAAACCGTTGATCTGGATCATGGCCGGGGAATCGTCCGGCGACCTCTACGGCGCACGCATCGCGCAGGAAGTGATGAAGCAGTGCCCCGCCGCCACCGTGCGCGGCATGGGCGGACAGCGCATGCGCGAGGCGGGCGTGGACCTCTTCATCGACTCCTCCGAGCTCGGCGTGGTCGGGTTCATCGAAGTCTTCGCCCACCTCGGCACGTTCATCCGCATCTTCTTCCAGTGCATCGCCCTCGCGAAGAAGGAACGCCCCGATGCCGTGATGGTCATCGACAATCCCGGATTCAACATCCGCCTCGCGAAACGCCTCTGGAAGCTCGGCATCCCGGTCGTCTGGTTCGTCAGTCCCCAGGTCTGGGCGTGGCGCAAATCCAACATCCCGCGCATCGCCAGATACTGCCGCAAGCTCATCGTGATCTTCCCGTTCGAGACCGAGGTCTGGGCGGACTCCGGACTCGAAACGCATTTCGAGGGCCACCCGCTGATCGAGATCGTCCGCGAACGCATCGACCCGTCGCTGAAGCGCGACCCGAACCACGTGCTGATCCTGCCCGGCAGCCGCGGACACGAGACGTCGGCGCTGCTGGAGCCATTCCTGAAGACCGTGCTGATCCTCCACGAACGCCACCCCGAGCTTTACTTCACGATCTCGCTCCCGCGCGAGCAGATCTACCGCGACGTGCTCGCGGGGCTCGACCAGTTCACGCGGCATCATCCCGAGATGCAGGACGTCCGCATCGACGTCAAGACGGGCGTCACTCCGCGCGCCATTCAGGAATGTACCGCCGGGCTCGCCGCGTCCGGCACGGTCACGGTCGAATGCGCCATCGCCGGACTGCCCCTCGTCGTCGCCTACAAGCTCAACTACATCACCTTCCTCTTCGCGCGCCTCATCGTGCGCAAACTCTTCCGCAACGCCTTCACCATGGTGAACATCATCCTGAACCGGAAATCCTTCGAGGAATTCCTCCAGTATCAGGTCAGGCCGCACGACATGGCGGACGCGCTGGAACGCATCCTGCCCGGCGGGTCCCGCAGAGCCGAGGTGGAGAAGGATATGGAGGAACTCCGGCAGATGCTCGCGCCCGGAGCGACGAACGCCACGGCAAAAGCCGCGCACCATCTGCTGTCCACGACGAAGCAGCTGCCGGGATAAGCCGGGGGATTTTCCCGTTCAATCCTGCCCGCCGGAAGCCTCAACGCGTCCGGCGGGATTTTCATTCTGTCTGGCTTCCGTGCCGTTGCCGCGTCCGGCGGCATTCTCGTTCCGTCCGCCGCGCCCGGAGCCGCCCGTTGTCCGGTCACGGTTGAACGCCGGACGGTTATTGTTCGGCGCGAACGGCCTCATCACGCCCCCCGCGGGCGGCATGAAGATGTTTCCGGCGCGGCCCTGTCTGGCTCCGCTCTGCAAGGTCGCCGGAGTACGCGTCCATGTCCTTGGCTGCAAAGCCGGATTCGGATTCTGTCTGCCCGGCTGTCTGCCCGGCTGAACAGGCTGGCGTCCGCCTGGCACGGGCTGGCGTCCCGCCGATCCCGGACGGACCGCCGCCGGAAGCGCCGATTCCAGCCGCGCCAGTTCTATCTGAAACTCCGTCAGCCTGTCCCCGTGGTAGTCGGCAAGTTCGTCCCGTATCTTCGCGGCGAGCTCCTGCACGTTCCCCGGCTGCATCCGCGCGGGCGCGCTCATCTGTTCCAGCTGTTCCATCTGCATCTCAAGCAGGGCTTCCTTCACCTCGTCCGGGGCGTCCGGGCCGCGGTACAGGATCTCCAGCATTCCCTGCAGGCGCGCCATTTCGCTGCGCACGGCGGCCTGGTCTCCGCTCCGGCGCAGACGGGCGATATAGGCGGTGTAAAGCTCCACGGCGGCCGAAGCGACTTCCGGCGTGTTCGGATACCACGCCAGCAGACGGTCGGCGAGCGCCAGAGCCTGTTCGAGCGACTGCCTGTCCTGCTGCGCGAACCGCGTCTGCGTGCCGAGTCTCCGGCTCATCAGGTCGACGAGCGCCAGCGAAAACTCCATCCGGTCCGGGTACTGTTTCGCCAGTTTGCCGAGGATCTCCGGCGGGTTCGGATCGACGCCGGGGACCGGACCGGACGACGCCAGACCGGGCTGCGTTTCCAGCAGAAGGACGTACTGATAAAGGTAATCCGGATTATCCGGTTCGGCCTGCAGGAGCGAACGCAGCAGGGCGGACGCCGCGTCGTATTCGCCGAGCGACTGATACGCCTGCACCGCCTCGCAGGACTGCGGATAATCCCCGATGACCTGACGCGACAGCTGGTCGGCCTGGACGGTCTTCTCCTGCTGGCGGAGCGCCGCGGCAAGCAGATTCAGCGTGGCGGCGTCGGTCCGGAGTCCGGCAGCGCGCCGGAACGCGTTTTCCGCGAGCGGATAGTTGCCGGAGCGCATGGCCGCGGTCCCGATCATCAGGTTCATGTCCGCGATCTCCGACTGCGGCAGGTTGCGCTGTTCGGCGATGTCCTGATAATACGGCATCAGGCGGGAAAGCAGTTCGCTCCCGCTCGAAGTCGGCGTTCGGTGTTCGATGTGGGCGAAGATGTCGGTCAGCGCAGCGTTTGCCGCAGCGGCGTTCTTCTCGGCAAGTTTCAGCGCGGAATTGGTGCGCACATAGCCGACCGTCACGGAGACGGCGAACGCCGCGATCGCGACCAGCGCCAGCAGGCTCAGCGCCGCCACCGCCGGCTTGCGTTTCGACCAGAGCCGGAACCGCCGGAACGCCGACGTGTCAGCCGCCGAAACGGGTTCGTGGTGGAGGAAATGCTCCAGGTCCGCCGCGACTTCCGCCATGCCCGGATACCGCGCCGACGGATCGAAGCTGACGCAGCGGTTGACGATCGCCGCGAGGTCGGGTTCAGAGCACTGAAGCGGCGGGAGCGGTCCGGCGCAGATGCGGTCGATCAGCTTCTGCGGATTCTGTTCCGGCAGGACCGGGGCCTGCGTGATAAGTTCGTACAGGGTCACGCCGAACGAATACTGGTCCCCGGCGAAGGACTTGATGCCGTGTTTGAGGCGTTCCGGCGCCATGTAGCGCAGCGTCCCGCTCCGCATCCCCGATCTGCCCGGCTTCCCGACCATGTCCTTCAGCACGAACGCCAGCCCGAAGTCGCCGATATGGATCTCGCCCTGCGTGTCCAGCAGCAGGTTCGCCGGCTTCACATCGCAGTGCAGGACGCCGCACCGATGGGCGTAGGCGAGCGCACGGGCTGCCTGAAGCCCCAGACGCGCGATCTCGCGCGGCGCGTTCGTTTCGTAATGGTTCAGCCCGGTGCCGTTGATCAGCTCCATGGCGTAGTAGCACCGGTCGGCGCTCACGCCCGCGTTGTAGATCTTCACGATGTTCGGGTGGTGAAGCATCGCGATCACGCGCGCCTCGTTCTCGAACTGTTCCCGCTGCGCCGGATCGGACGTCAGCGACGGCGACAGCACCTTCACGGCGACTTTCCGGTCCAGCGAAATCTGCGTCGCCTCGAAGACTTCGCCCATGCCGCCCGCGCCGATCTTCCGGATCAGACGGTAATCCGATCCGCTCAGATCGGGGAATTCCCCGCCCGAAACGGCTTGCGCATGGTCCCGGCGGGTGTCGGCGGCGCAGTTCTCCATCTTCACCATCAGCGGCAGGAGCTCCGCGAGCCGGTCCGCGTATTCGGGGTGGAGGCGCGTGAAAGCGTCGATATCCGGGGCCGTCCCGCTTCGGAACATCTCCAGATACGCTTCGATCAGGTCTTCGAATGTCGCGTCGTCGTTCACGGCCGGAACTCGGTAAATTCGATCAGTTGTTTCTTCAGGTGCTCCAGCGCGCGGACGTAGCGGATGCTCGCCGCCTTCTGCGTCAGGTGCAGCGCCTCCGCGCACTCCGTATTGCTCATCCCGTCGAAATGCCGCAGCTCCAGAATCTCGCGGTCGTGTTCCGGCAGGGACTCCATCGTCTTCCGCAGAAGCTCGTAGCGGTCCTGACGCGCGAGCTGGGTGAGCGGCCCGGTCACGGTGTCGGCGAACAGGTTCCAATCCATCCTCGGGGTGGAAACGTCCTCGTCCGAGGCGACCTCGCATTCGCGGTAGGCGTCGCGCTTCGAGCTCTGCAGGTGTTTCCGTTCCAGATCCGTAAGCGTCTGGAACAGGATCCGCCTCAGCTTGCAGTACACCGGGACCTCCGGGCAGTTCCGCAGAAAATCAAGCCTGCGGCACGCCGCCGCCAGCGTCTCCTGCACCACGTCCTCCGGCGAAATCCGCCGCGCAAGCACGGGGTTCAGGTTGCGCCGGGCGAGCGCCAGCAGCCGGTCGCGGTGTTCCGCGAAAACCGGATCGAGGGGATTCAATTCATCTGCATCCTGCGGAGCCATAACGGTTTTTCCTATGTTCGGGGATGGGGTTGCAACGTCTTTCGTGTTACTATAACTCCGTTTGTGGGAAAGTCAAGTGTATCTCTGTTAATTTGAAATGAATAGAGGTGCCCTCAGACAAAAAAACTCCCGGACCTTTGCGGGAACCGGGAGTTTTTTCAGATTCAGGGCCCGAAACAACCCTTCTGCTTTTACCTTCTGTTGGCCTGAGGACCAGCCAGAGGACCGCGAGCTTGTGCCTGAGGTCCGGCCTGAGGACCACGGGGCTGTGCCTGAGGACCACGTGCCTGAGGTCCGGCCTGAGGACCACGGGGCTGTGCCTGAGGACCACGGGGCTGTGCCTGCGGGCCACGGGGCTGTACAGCCTGAGGACCTGCCTGAGGACCGCGGGGCTGTGCCTGAGGTCCGAATCCAAATCCGAATCCTCTCTGCGGCATCACGCCAAAGCCAAAGCCGCCCTGACGGCCGCCCTGCGCGCCCCTTCCGGCTCTCTGCTGGCGTCCCGCCTGCTGACGTCCGCCCTGAGGAGTGATTCCGAAGCCGCCTTGACGGCCGCCCTGTGCGCCTCTTCCGGCTCTCTGCTGGCGTCCGCCCTGAGGAGCCGCGCCAAAGCCAAAGCCCTGACGTCCGCCGCGCTGTCCGCCGCGTCCCGCCTGCTGACGTCCGCCCTGAGGAGCAATTCCGAACCCCTGACGTCCGCCGCGCTGTCCGCCGCGTCCCGCCTGCTGACGTCCGCCCTGAGGAGCAATTCCGAACCCCTGACGGCCGCCGCGCTGTGCGCCTCTGCCGAAGCCGAACCCCTGCTGGCCGCGCTGGAAGGTCCCGGCCTGTTGTCCGCCGAAGGGCGCCTGAGCATTCACGATTCCGGTTGTTCCGATTCCGGCGAAAAGGATCCCGGCGACTGCAAGTGTAAGAATCTTGTTCATAGTAGCCTCCTTGTGTTGTTTGCGGTTTCCGTTCTTATTTCATCGGGTCTGCGTCCCGCATTTTCAAGAACGCGTCTTTCCCGCCGATTCAACGCCCCGCATCAAAAAAAATCAGTTTTTGATGTACCGGCAGGAAAGACACAACCATAAGAACGCATCTTTTCCGCCGAATCTACATGATTTTCCCCATTTTTCCCGTTTTTTTTCGTCCTTCCCCTCGTTTTTACGAAAAATCAGACCGAAAGCATGCGGAAACGGGTCTCCACCCAGCTGTCGATCCGGTTCAGCGCGGTTTCGTCGACCTCCGGCCACGGCGCGTCCGCCTCGACGGCGCACCGGAACAGCGGCGCGATCAGGTCCGGGTACGGCACGACGTCGGAAAGCATGCCGTGTTCGCGCAGGACGGCGAGACGCGCGAGCATGAGCGGGATTCTGGGCGAGAGGGTGCGTTCCATGCGCGTCAGCATCACGGAGAACGCCTGCCAGGTCAGCGGCATTTCCAGCATGGGCTGCGCGCGGCGGAGCGTCTCGGCGGCGAACGAACACGCGGCGAGGTAGCAGTCCATGGACTGCGCGATGCCGTCGTGCGAGGCGGTCAGGTCCAGGGAAACGAGCGTCGGCATGGATTCCGGGCGGCGCGCGGGCCGGAATTCGAGGAGATATTCGCGGAAAACGTCCGCGGTCGGGAACTGTTTTTTCCCGATGGCGCGCGCGCCCTTCAGCACGAAATCAAGCCGTCCGTGGTCCGCGCTGATCCCGGCGACCACGAGGCTGGTGTCCCGGAACGGCGTTTTCCGGAGGATCATGTACCGGGTTTTGAAGCCGGCCGCGGTCATTCTTCCTCGTTGGCGAGCTTCATGGCTTTATCAAGGAAGTCTATCGCCTCGCGTCGGCGGGCGTAGGCGATTGGACGGTTTCCGGCGTGGTCGATCTCGTTGGGGTTGGCGCCGTGCTCCACCAGGTACTCCATGATCGGCACGTTGTTGGTCTCGGCGGCCCAGAAGAGCGGCTTTTTGCCGTCCTCGATGATGCCGTTTCGTGCGAGGAGATCGTGGAAACCTTCGATATTGATCCGTTTCAACCCCCGGTAGATGCGGTTGATGCTCGAATTCAGCGGCAGGTTGCGTTCGACCAGCGCCTGCACGACCTTCATGTCGTTGGCGTAGATCGCGTGCCGCATGGCGGCGAGACCGATGGCGGTGGCCTCGTTGTAGCGGTTGAAGACGGTGTATTCGATCTCGACCACGCCTGCGTCGAGGGTCTGGTTCCCTTCGAACTGTTCGACGCCCTTGATCAGATACAGCGCGGTATCGGTGTTGCCGTGGTCGATGGCGAGGAAGAGCGGGGTCTCGCCCTTGTCGCTGAACGAGAGATCGGGCGCGCTGTGCGCGTGCAGGAACTTCACGATGTCGAGCGAGGACTGCTTCGCCATCGCGGCGAACATCAGGGTGCTGCGGTTCTGGTCGTCGTGCGCGTTCAGGTCCGCGCCCGCGTCGACGAGGATCTTCACGTTCTGGAGCATCCCGAGGCGGGCGGCCTCCATGAGCGGCGTCTTGCCGGTGCGGCCCTTCGCGTTGATGTCCGCGCCCGCGACGATGAGCGTGCGCAGGATCGCCGGATCGGGTTCGCCCGCGGCGTAGTGGATCGCGCGGACGCCGTTCGCATCCGCGGCATCCGGATCGGCCTTGGATGCAAGGAGCGCGGAGACGCGCGGCACATCGGCGAGCGCGATGGCGGTCATGAGCGGGGTGCGTCCGGTATCGGGGTCGATGAAGTTCGGGTCGGTGTACGAAAGCGCGTTGTAGAGCGGAGCGAGGTCCTCTTCCGGGCTGTAGACCTGCGCCATGAGCTCGCGCTGATGCTCGTTGAGCTCCTTCGGCTGCGAGGAGAACCAGGCACAGGAGGTCGCGGCGAGGAGCGCGAGGACGGCGGCGAACACCGTAACAGCTTTGCCCGCGGCGGTCTTTTTCGAGTTCGCGCGGAGCTGTCCGCACGCGGCCGTGGCGGAAGCGCCCTTTTCGACGCGGACGGTCACCGGCACATGCAGGGTCTTCAGCGCGTTTTCGAAGCGTTTGACCGCCTCGCGCGAGGGACGCTCGAACGCGCCGCGCGCCTTGTTGTAGGGGATGAGGTTCACCTTCGCGCCCGCGTCGGCGGCGAGACGCGCGAATTTGCGCCCCATTTCAGGCGAATCGTTGATGCCCGCGAGCAGGACGTATTCGATGGTGAGCAGACGCCCCGTGGCCTCGCGGTGTTCCCGGCAGGCGGCGAGGATCTCGCGGATGTCGCGGCGGAATTTTGTCGGGATGAGCATCGCGCGTGTCTTGTCGTCCGGGGCGTGGAGCGAAAGCGCCAGATTCCACTGCTTGTGCAGTTCGGTCAGCGCCTTGATCCCGGGCGTCCAGCCGCTGGTGGAGATGGTCACGCGGCGCTGTGCCAGCGCGACGCCGTCCGGGTTCGTGATCACGTTCAGCGCGGCGACGAGGTTGTCGAAGTTCAGGAGCGGTTCGCCGATGCCCATCATGACCACGTTGTCCGGGGCCTGTCCGAGCTTACGGCAGAGCAGGAAATACTGTTCGACGATCTCGCCCGCGGCGAGGTTGCGCGTGAGGCCGGATTCGCCGCTGGAGCAGAACACGCAGGACACGGGGCAGCCGACCTGCGAGCTCAGGCAGAACGTCATGCGGCCGTCCTCGGCGGGAATCCGGGCGCATTCCACCGCTTCGCCGTCGTGAAGCCGGAGCAGATACTTCGCGGACCCGTCGTCGGCGGGGTACTCCGCCTCGATCGCGACCGACGGGCACAGGAACGCCGCCGAAAGCGCCTCCTTCGCGGCCGCGGAAAGATTCGTCATGAGCGCCGGGTCGACGACCCATTTCTTCACGATCCAGTCGTAGACCTGGTCGGCGCGGTATCCGGGCTGTCCGGCGGCTTTCAGCGCCGCTGCGATATCCTGTTTCGAGGCGGACGCCAGATACGGTTTCGCCTCATTCGTAGTCATAGTCGTAGTCGAAGTAGTCGTCGTCATCGGAAAGCTCCTTCTTGAGAGAAACGCCCTTGTAGATGTACAGATGTTTGCCCCGGTACTCGCAGTCGTAGAGGCGCGTCCAGGTCCGTGCGATGTGCGAGGGCACGTCCGCCGTCAGCACATAGGCGGGGTCGACGCTCGCGGGTATCTTGTCGTGGGCCAGCGTGCGGATCGGGATCCCGATGTAGCAGCCCTCGGAATACAGCCCCATGATGGCGGGGTCCTTGTACAGCGTCGCGGGAACGGGTCCGGATTCCGGCGCGGCCTCTTTCCCGTTCAGCGCGGTCAGGATGCCGTCCGCCAGGTCCCGTTTGTTCTCCTTCATGCTCCGGACCGGATTCACCACCGCCCAGAAAAGCAGCATGAACGACGCGAACACGAACAGATAGGCCATCCAGACGGGGCGGCGCAGGCGGATCAGCACGAGCGCCGCGACCGCCGCGACGAACGACAGCACGATCTCCGCCGTCATCAGCGCGGTAACGGCCGGTTTCGCCTCGGGAAGCTCGACCCCGACCGCGAACTTCGAAAACACGTCCTGCGGCAGGATCAGGTAGGCCACCGCCGCCGCGACCGCCGCGAGCGCCAGCACCGAAAGCAGCATGAAGATGCCGAAGAACTTCCCGGCGTAGCGCCGCACAAGGATCCAGTAGTTGCACGCCGCCAGCACGGACGCGAGCGGCAGAAGATAGAAGAAATCGCGCGGTTTTGTGTGGGGGTTGAACCAGATCAGCAGTCCGAGCACCACGAACAGGATCCGGTGATACTTGATAAGCAGGGGATTGCGTTCGATCGCGATCAGCGCCGGGCAGAACGGAGCCCACAGCATCAGCGACCACGGGAAGAACCGGAAGAAGGCGTCGAACGGACGGACCGCGATGTCCCGGAAGTAGGTCAGGATGCGGAAGTGCGGCGCTTCGTGCGGAAGCTCCGGGTTCGCCGCCAGAAAATTCTGGATCGGCGTCAGCCACGCGAAGAAGAAGACCGCGCCCAGCAGGAGCGCCGCGAGAAGCCCCGGCTTGTTGAGCTTCGACCACACCCGGAACGGTCTCTGCTGGAACGCCAGCGGCACGAGGAAATACACCACCGCCGTGAGGCCGTTGGAGTAGAACGCCAGCCCGCCGAACACCCCGACCGACAGCCACGCGGCGTTCCAGTTCGACCGGATGAACCCGAGGTAGAACCACAGCATCCACCCGCCGTACACGATCAGCGCGGACAGGAGCTGCGGATACCCCTCCGGCGCTTTCGACCCCGCCAGGATCGTGGTCAGCACGATGACGGCCGCCGCCGCGCCCGCCTGCCGGTCCGTGGAGCGTCCGCAGATCAGACCCGTCAGCAGCGCCAGCAGCGCCAGCGGCAGCAGCGACATGAACCGCAATGAAAACTCGAGCGGCAGGCCGCAGTTCAGCAGCAGGCGCACCATCGCCGGGTACAGCGGGAACACCGAGTCCGGCAGCGTGCCGTGCACGGTCACCAGCGTGTTCGCCCCGGTGAACTCGAGCGCCGCCGCCGCGTACTCGCCCTCCGTGGAGTACAGCTCGTTCATCCCGATCTGCACGAGCGGGAAGGCAACGAGGAACACCGCGGCGATCAGCAGCACGGTCCAGCGCACCGAAGGCTGTTTTTCTTCGAAAATGGCCATAAAAAAGGGTGAAAACCTCTTAATACATGTTGAAAAAGAAAAAAGATGTAGTAAATTTACACCGTAAACCCAATTAAGACAAATCAAAAACGGATTATTTCCGCAAAAACATACGGGCGCCCCGGTGATTTCCGCCGGCGACGCCGCACAGGAGGTCGCGCCATGAAAGCCATTTCCGGTACACACATGCGTTCCGTCGAAGCCGCCGCAATCCAGCAGGGACTTGTCGATTCGTGGGTCATGATGACCATAGCCGGCGAAGCGCTCGCCAGGGAAGCCGAGGCGTTCCGCGACTGCGGCGCGTTCTTCGCGGTCCTCGCGGGCAAGGGCAACAACGCGGGCGACGGCTTCGTCGCCGCGAAAGCGCTGTTCGAGCGCGGATGCCGCGTGAAGATCTTCCACACCTGCCCGGCGTCCGAGTTCAAAGGCGACGCCCTCCGCGCCTGGTCGCAACTCCCGGACGGCATCGAACGCGCCGCGGAGCTTCACGCCGCCGACCTCAAAGGCGCCGTCGTGATCGACGCCCTCCTCGGCACCGGGTTCAGCGGCACGCTGAAGGAACCCTGGCTCCACTGGATCAACCTCGTGAACTACCTGAATCTCCCGGTCATCGCCGCCGATCTGCCGTCCGGGCTCGACGCCGACGACGGCGAAGTGCGCGGCGGCGCGGCAGTGCGCGCGGACGTCACCGTCACGTTCGGGTTCCCGAAGACCGGGATGCTGACCGGACGCGGACCCGAACTCTGCGGACGCATCCGCGTCGTGGACATCGGGCTGCCGGACGACCTGCCGGACGCTTCGGTCATGCGGATCGTGCCGTGCACCGGGCTGGCGGACGTCCGCCGCGCCCTGAGCCTGCATCCGGTCGAGTTCGACACTTACAAGCAGAAACGCGGCCATGTGGCGGTGATCGGCGGCAGCAGCGACTACCCGTCCGCGCCGTTCCTGACCGCCGAGGCCGCGCTCCGGGCGGGCGCGGGGCTCGTGACCGTGTACGTCCCCGCCTCCATGGAGATCGTCTGCGCCCCGCCGAAGGCGCTCATCGTGAAGCGTCTCCCCGACGACGGAAACGGCGTTTTTTCGGCGAAGTCCGCCGAGGCGCTGGAGCTGCCGCCGAACGTCTCCGCGGTCGCCGCCGGCATGGGCATGAACACCGCCGAGGAGACCGTGCCGTTCTTGCGGAAGCTCATGGCGTCCGCGCAGTGTCCGCTTCTCCTCGACGCCGACGCGCTGAACCTGATTGCGAAGCATCCCGATCTCCTGCACGAACTCGGCACCGCCACGGTCGTCACGCCGCACGAGGGCGAGATGAAGCGCCTGGAAGCGGCGCTCGGGCTGAACTCCGGCCGCGGGCGTATCGAACGCGCCGAAGCCCTCGCGAAGTTCACCGCGCTTCACGTCGTTCTAAAAGGCGTCCGCACCGTCGTGATGTCCCCGAATGGCCTCTACGCGCTCAATCTGAGCGGATCGCCCGTGCTCGCGACCGCCGGAAGCGGCGACCTCCTTTCCGGCATCGTCGCCGCCCTCGCGCCCGCCTCGAATTCCCTCTTCACGGCGGCGAAAAACGGCGTCTTCGTCCACGGTCTGCTCGGCGAGCTGGACGCCCCGTTCGCCGGACGCGGCGTCATCGCCGACGACCTGCTGACGCGCATCCCCGGCGCGTTCGACTACATCCGCAAAGGAGGCGTCTGACCCATGGCGTTCCCCATCGAAGACAAGCTCGTGATCGCGGTCGCTTCCAGCGCGCTCTTCCGCCTGGACGTCGCCGACGAGATCTACCGCAGCAAGGGCCTTTCCGCCTACCGCCAGTACCAGCGCGACCACGAGGACTGCATCCTCGAGCCCGGCATCGCGTTCCCGTTCATCCGGCGCTTCCTCAAATTCAACGACCTCTTCCCCGAGACCAAGCCCGTCGAGGTCGTCCTCCTCAGCCACAACGACCCGGACACCGGAAACCGCGTCCTCCGCTGCATCGACCATTACGGACTCGACATCACGCGCTCGGCGTTCCTCACCGACGGACACCCCGTGGACTACATCGACGCCTACAACGTCTCGCTCTTCCTCTCCGGCAACGAAGCCGACGTGCGCGACGCCATCCGGCGCGGGTTCGCCGCCGGCTACGTGCTGGACAGCAAGCTCAACGACGACGAAAGCGACGACGAGCTCCGCGTGGCGTTCGACTTCGACGGCGTGCTCGCCGACGACAGCGCGGAACAGGTCTTCCAGGACGGCGGCATCGACAAGTTCTGGAAATCGGAATCCACCCATTCGCGCATCCCGCTCGGTCCCGGCCCGCTCGCCGACCTCTTCGCCAAACTCGGCCGCCTGCACACCATGGAGGAGGACCGCCGCAGCGCCAACCCGAACTACCACAGGTTCCTGCGCACCGCCATCGTCACGGCGCGAAACGGCCCGGCGCAGTGGCGTCTCGCCACCACGCTCCGCGACTGGAACATCACCGTCGACCAGACGTTCACGCTCGGCGGCATGAACAAAAGCCGCATCCTGAAGCAGCTCCGCCCCCACATCTATTTCGACGACCAGTGGTCCCCCCACCTCGAAGCCGCAAAGGAGTTCACCCCCTCCGTGCATATCCCCTTCGGCTGCCGCGGCGAGTGCGAGGACAAACCGGGAAATATGGAGTAATCGTCCATTGGACAGTGTTTCTTTGGATTTATGATACATTACAAGTTTATAAACTCAATCCTGGGGGACAAAATGACAGATTCAAACGAGCGTAAAAATCTAATTAAGGGTCTCGTTATTATCATCATTTTGGGAGCCGGGATTTTTCTTCTCGTCATGATGAAAATAATGTTTAATGAAGAAATAAAAGATACCAGGATTCATCTCGTTGGAAAAGTGACGGATATGAACAACCTGGAACTGGAAGATGTTACATTAAGACTTGAATTCAACCGTCCCAAAAATTTTGGTCTCGATTCTGAACACATAAGGGAAACTAGAAAAATAAACGGCAGTTTTACGATAAAGAAAAGCCGCTACACGAGTGTTTCCATATCTTTTTATAAACCTGGTTATCGCATAGAACATATAACTTTTTACACATCTGAAGCAGCAAATAGTCCACTGTCGACGATTCAGGAAAACTGCCATATTAAGCTGAGGGAAATCGGGACTTTGGCTGAATTAGTGGAAGGGTACGCCCATCTTGAATATGATGAAGAAAGGCAGCTCCTGACAGTTTTCGACCTTTCTGAAATTGCAGATGGAAAACAGAAAAAAAAGGAACTGAAGTTGGGAGAAGCAATTCCACTTAAAAAATATCTTCGTCTTGATTTCGAGCGTGACAGTCAGGGTGAAATCATATTGCAAGAACAAGGCCAAGGTAAATATAAAAAGCTTCTTCCCAAAACCTTTTACCTGCGTTTCGTTTCCTCCGATCCTGACGATGGGTTCATTCCTGCGGACACAACAGGGCCGGACAAGATGGATATAACCTGGCTCACCCAGGCGCCGGAAGGCAAATATGCCACAAAGGAGCTCAAATTCTCTTACAAAGACAGGATGAAGATACACTTTTTCTTTTATATTAAGTGTGGCAATCATTATGGAAAAGGGCTTATTTCAGAGATAGATGCTTCTGACAATACGAAATACAAAAATGGTCTTTTGTTTGTAAAATTATATATCAATAAGAATCAAAACGATTTGAATGTTAACTCTAAATAATTCTTTTTCAGGTCATTAGATATACCATACAATCACAAATCAAACCGTGAAAAAAGCCTGTCCCGTTTTGCGCGGGGCAGGCTTTCGTCGTTTCAGAATGTGTTTGTTTGAGCTTACGGAAGCTCAGATTTACTTCTGTACGGGCTGGTCGCCGAGCTGACGGAGCGCGGAACGGCGGATCTTGCCGCTGACGGTCTTCGGGAGTTCGGTGAGGAAGTCGATCTTGCGCGGGTACTTGTACGGCGCGGTGTTCTTCTTCACGTAGTCCTGGATCTCCTTCTTCAGCTCTTCGCTCGGCTGTTTGTCCTTCGTGAGGACGATGTACGCCTTCACGACCTGTCCGCGGGTGGGATCGGGCACGCCGACCACGGCGCATTCGAGCACGTAGGGCAGCTCCATGATCGCGTTTTCGACCTCGAACGGGCCGATGCGGTAGCCGGAGGACTTGATGAGGTCGTCGGTGCGGCCGACGTACCAGTAGTAGCCCGCCTCGTCGACCCACGCGGTGTCACCGGTGTGGTAATAGCCGTCGTGCCAGGCGTTGTGCGTGGCCTCCTCGTCGCCGTAGTAGCCGACGAAGAGCCCGGGGATCTCGCCCGGTTCCGCCTTGATGACGATCTCACCGACTTCGCCCTGCTTGACCGGCTTGCAGTCGGCGTCGAAGAGTTCGACCGGGTACATCGGGGACGGCTTGCCCATGGAGCCGGGATGCGGTTCCATGCCGTTGATGTTGCCGATGATCATGGTGCTTTCGGACTGGCCGAAGCCCTCCATCATCTTGTGTCCGGTCTGCTTCAGGAAGATGTTGAACACCTCGGGATTCAGCGCCTCGCCCGCCATGGTGGTGTGCTTGAGCGAGGAAAAATCGTAGTGGGAGAGGTCTTCGCGGATGAAGAAGCGGTACATGGTCGGCGGCGCGCAGAACGTGGTGATGCCGTACTCTTTGAAGAGCGGCATGATGTCTGCGGCGCTGAAGCGGTCGAAGTCATACACGAAGAGCGGCGCTTCGCAGAGCCACTGGCCGTAGAGCTTGCCCCACATGGCCTTCGCCCAGCCTGTGTCGGAGATCGTGAGGTGCAGGCCGTTCGGGTCGACGCAGTGCCACCAGCGGGCGGTGATGATGTGTCCGAGCGGATAGGAGAAGATGTGCGTGACGATCTTCGGGTAGCCGGTCGTGCCGGAGCTGAAGAACATCAGCATCGTGTCGGACGCCTTCAGGCCCTCGGGGCGCTTGAAGACCGTGCTGTAGCGTTCGAGCGAGGCGTCGAAATCGAGCCAGCCGAGGCGCGAGCCGTTGGTGGAGATGCGGAATTCGACGGACTTGCACAGGTTCGCCGCGGCGTCGGCCTGTTCCAGCACTTCGCCGTCCGAGGTGCAGATGATCGCGCGGATCGTCGCCTTGTCGAACCGGTACTGGAAGTCGTGGACGAGCAGCTGGTTCGGCGCGAGGACCGCGACCGCCCCGATGCGATGCAGGGCGTTGATGAGGATCCAGAACTGCCAGTTGCGGCGGAGCACCATCATCACGCGGTCGCCTTTTTTGATGCCGAGCGAAACGAGGTAGTTCGCCGCCTGGCAGGACAGGTCGGACAGCTGCTTGAACGTGAATTCGCGGTGTTCGTGGTTGCGGCTGAGCCAGGAGAGCGCGACCTTGTCGGGCGTCTTCTCGGCGAGGCGGTCGAGCACGTCGTACGCGAAGTTGAAGGTGTCGGGATAGTGGAACTTGACCTTGTTCAGGATGCCGTTCTCATCGAACTCCGCGTCGAGGTAATCCTGGTACAGCAGGCGGCTTTCGGAACCGTTCTCCTCGGCGACGTGCGCGACCGGGGCGGGCGCGGGAGCCGGAGCTTCGGAGCCTTCGCCGTACATGACGATCGCGAGAAATTCGCAGGGCTTGCCGTCCGCGGCGACCATGCCGTGCGGCAGGCTGGAGTCGAGCAGCACGCTGTCGCCCGGATTCAGCACGTCGATCTTTTCGCCGAGCTGGATGCGCAGACGGCCGGACAGCACGTAGTCGAACTCGTGGCCGGGGTGCGTCGTGAGGTGGATCGGAAGCCCCTCGTCCTGCGGCTGGGCGCGGACGAACAGAGGCTCGGTGTTGCGTTTTTTCAGCAGGGGCGCGAGGTGACGGTAGTCGAGCTCCTCGCGGCGCTTGATCGGCATGCCGCCGCCCTTGCGCGTGATGTTGTACAACGAAAGCTTGGGAGACTCGCCGCTGACGAGCGCTCCTACATCGACACCGAACCGCTCCGCGCAGAGGTAAAGGAAGGCGAACGGACTTTCAACGAGACCGTCTTCATGCTTCCGGTATTCTTCTACGGTGACGCCCGTGACCTTGGCCATTTCCTCTTCGGAGATTTCTCGGATCTGACGGATGTCGCGAATGCGATTGCCGATTTGCTGAAGTTTGTTTTCCATCTTTCGTTGTCCAAAGTGATTGAGATAAAAACGGGTAAACTATAATATACAACAAAAAGCCGTAAAGTCAAGCGGAATACCGGGGGAAGCCGCCGTTTTTCCGCCTTGTTTCGGGTGAAAGCGCGAGAGACGATTCTCAACAGGTCGTTTTCGGGAAAACGTCGAAAAAAAAGGAGTATTACGTTTTGCAAAACAGCGTCATGCGTGATTGGTTTGACACATTTTTAAACATGCAGAGCCCCATGAATGAGATGAACCGGCTCAATCCTGCGGCTCCTGTTCTTTTATGCTCATCTGTTTCAAATTGAAAAATGGCAGCAATCTGGGGAACCACCCGGTCAAGGTTGTCCCTCTGCTGGTTGTATCCTGCCATTTGATTCCGCCGAAACAGCTCCTGCCTCTCATAACGATAACCGGATCCGATTCCGTATCGTCATCGGTTTTATTCTTTTCAGGCTTATACTCGAACTCCAGCAGACCGTTGTCCGGGTTTCTTTTCCATGTTCCCGAGGTTACTGTTTCTTCCGTACCGGGATGATACTCATATAAATGCCAAGTCCCATAAGAGGGTTTTCCTTCGTCCCAGCCTTCGCTGAAAGAATCGCTGAAAACCATGAGATACGCCCTCCCGTCATAACACAGGCAATTGGCATAAGGGATTTTTGCGTCATAGATGCCTTCCGGGTCTGCGCGTGGAATCCATTTTAACACACACAGATAGTCCGTGATGCCCAGAACCACCACAACGGAAAGCACGATGACCAGGCGCTTTCCTGTCGCACGCAGAAGGGTTCGATTGATCCACAAGCACAATGACACAATAAGGTCCCAGGCTTTTGCAAAGGTCGGGAAGTTTTCGGACGGCATGGCGCATTCCTCCGCGGCGGAACAGTTCGGACACGTACGGTAAACAACATTCGGAAATATAGCATGGAAAACGGGAAATGTCAAGCGGCGCTATATCCTGCTTCCGATATTCGGAACCGGACGTGTTTTCCGGCACATTTCCGGTCTTTCACAAAAAACACATGGATTCAATCATTTATTCGCGTATCGGATGATTGTATTTTCCCCTGCCCTGTAGTATAGTATTGAACAAAAACCGCCGCCGCGCCCGTCGCGCACGGCGCTTTTCCGGATTCCGCATTTCCAACCCTCAACCAGACAGGAAAAAAGTATATGAAACCGCAAATCCTCGGTATCGCCGCCGGAGCCTTGATGCTCCTCTCCGCGCCGCTGCTCGCCCAGAACCCGATCATCCGGGACAACTTCACCGCCGACCCGTCCGCCCACGTCTTCAACGGACGCGTCTACCTGTACCCCTCGCACGACATCCCCGCGCCGTACGACTACAACCGCAAGGACTGGTTCTGCATGGCGGACTACCACGTGTATTCCTCCGACAACCTGGTCGACTGGGTGGACCACGGCGTGATCGTGGACCAGACCTACGTGCCGTGGGTGAACACGCGTTCCTACAGCATGTGGGCGCCCGACTGCAACGTGAAGGACGGCAAATACTACTTCTACTTCCCCGCCAACAACCGCATCGGACTCGCCACCGCCGACCAGCCCTACGGCCCCTTCCGCGTCGAGGAACAGCCCATCCAGGGCGCGAACGGCATCGACCCGTGCATCTTCATCGACGACGACGGCACCCCGTACCTCATCTGGTCCGGCATGGGCATGCAGATCGCCAAGCTGAAGGACAACATGAAGGAATTCGACGGCCCCTCCACCACCATCCAGCACAACACCCCCCAGAGCGGCATGAAGGAAGGCCCCTTCATGTTCAAGCGCAACGGCATCTACTACTTCACGTTCCCCTGGGCCGAGAAGGAACGCGAGACCCTGGCGTACTGCATGGGCAAGAGCCCGATGGGCCCGTTCGAGTACAAGGGCAAGATCATGGAGCAGTCCGAGACCGTCTGCTGGACCAACCACCACTCCGTGGTCGAGTTCCAGGGGAAATGGTACCTCTTCTACCACCACAACGACTATTCCCCCTACTTCGACAAGAACCGCTCCGTCTGCATCGACGAGCTCACCTTCAATGAGGACGGCACCATCAACCTCGTGAAGCCCACCCTCCGCGGCGTCGGCGTCACCCCCGCCACCCGCGAGATCCAGATCGACCGCTACTCCAGCGTCGGACCGGAGAACGTCAAGATCGACTTCGTGAACCCCGACCGCACGTTCGACGGCTGGAAGGCGATCTTCTGGAACACCACCGAGTACCGCCAGCCGATCTACCTGACCTACGACCGCGTCGATTTCGGCGACAAGCCGCTGAAGTCCGTCACGCTCAAGTGCCACTCCCTCGCAGGCGGCGTCATCGAACTCCGCGCCGACAACGCCCAGGGCCAGCTCCTCGCCTCCGTCACCATCCCCGGCAAGCCCGACTGGACCGAGGTCGTCTGCCCGCTCCAGGCCACCCCGAACGGCGTCCACACGCTCTATGTGAGCATGCGCAGCGGCAACCACATCGAAGTCGACTGGGTGCGCTTCAATCCGTAAGCATCCGGCTTCCTCAAAAAGCTATCTGCTCCGCCATGGCGGGCCCCGAAACCCGTCATGGCTTTTTCGCGCCCCGATGCACGGTTCCGGGCACATCCGTAATGAGGAGAAATTTTCCTCCATTTTGTCGAAAAGTCCGTTTGCTTTTTTTATTTTTGTATGCTATAGTATGGCATGATTTGTATCATTCAACGAATAACACGATCCGAATGACGGACATCCGATGAACACCCTGGCCGACAACTGGCGGATAAGCAAGCAAGCAAGCTTTTATTATATAAAGTCTCACTTCCTACCGGGCGAAACGTCCTCGGAAATCCATCCTCTGCGCCTCCTTGCGCCGTTATCCGGCGCCGGGAGGCTTTTGTATGTCCTATCCTTTTGTTCGCGTCTGCAACTTTTCTTTTCCGAGAATGGACCTTTTGTGTCCGGAAAACATCTATTGCCATTTCACCAACCTCATAATCAATATCCTCAAACAACATGAAAGGATCACACCATGTCCACTGTCATTTCCAGCGGAACCGTCTACGTCAACAGCGGAGAACATCTGGATTCTCCTGATATCCTGAACTCCGGCATCGTGTATGTCAATAAAAACGGCGGCGTGTACAGTGCTGTCATCCATGACGGCGGCGAGGAATTTGTCCTGGCCGACGGATTTGACGGTGCCGCCATGGTTTCTTCCGGCGGCATCCTGCACGTCAATACAGGAGAATCCTACAAGCCGCAGGTTTTCAACGGCGGCATCATCAGCGGAATCGGCGCTACCATCTCTTCCGCCGTCGTCAACAACGGCGGCACCATGGCGCTGTCCGGCTATGTCCATCAGACCAGCGGGCTCGTCTCCCGAGGCGATGTGAGGGATACTCTGATCAATTCCGACGGCGTTGTGACGCTGCAAAAATATGCCGCTTGCAGCAATACGACGATCAACGGCGGCAAACTGCTCGCTTATTCCGGTACGGAAGTGTACGGCGTCAATATGACAGACGGTTATATCCTGATCGACAGTGCTTATGCATTCAGTGTGACCATGTCCGGCGGCAGTATGCTGGTCAGGGGCGAAAACGCCCAGAATCCCGGTGTCGTGGAAAGCCTGTACATGCGCAGCAGCTCCGGTATCGTCTGGGTTGAAGAGTACGGCGTGATTTCGGGCGGCAATGTTTCCCATGGTGTCCGCGTGGGGAATAATGGCCTCGTCAAAGATCTGACGGTACAATATGATGGCGGAGGCTACCTGGAGATCCTCAACGGCGGCACGCAGAGCAGAGGTGTTGTCTACGGTTCCGAAACCATCGCGGCCGGCGGCACGGCATACGACGTGACTTTCCATGGGTCTGTCGATGTGCGGGGAAACGCCATCAACTGCAATTTGGCCGGCGGATCCGCCGATGTTTCCAGCGGCGGTTTCTTCTCCGGCACGGCAATTCAGGCATCCGACAGCAATCGCGCCTCATTCGTCATATCCTCCGGCGGATCGGCTGTAGTCACCAGGGCATCCGGCATGTACATCGATGCATTTCTCTACGGCGGCGTCCTGGACGTGAACGCAGGCAAGATCGATTGGGTCTACCTCAAAGAAGGCGGAACATTCAACCTCGGCTCGGGAGCGTCCATCGGCATCAGCGCGGATGTCGCAACCGGCGTCATGAACGTCGAGGGCGTTCTCCGGGATCCCCGCGTCAGCTCCGGCGCATCGGTCATGATTTCCTCCGGCGGCATCGTCACCGGACGATACGACATCCTGAACGGCGCGGTCGTCTCCGCCGCCGAGGGCGCGACCGTCGACTTCGACCTCCGTCGGACCTCGGCCGGCGCGGCCGGCGCGCTGCTGAGCAACCTCTCCCTCATAAGCGGCACGCCGAACTACTCGCTCACGGTGGACGGCACGCAGTCCGTCGGCTCCTACAAGCTCGCGGGCGGCGCGGCCGGATTCAACAAGACCCTCACGGTGAAGGATTCCGCCGGGACCGAACTCGGCACGATCAAAGTCGACGGAAATCCCGTGGGATACAGCGGCAAGCTGTACGGACTGAAGCTGACCGACGACACGCTGAGCGTGCTGGTCGTGAACGGCAGTGCCGAAAACGTCTTCATGGGCACCGTGACGAGCGGGACAAAGACCATCACCTCCGGCATGACCGCGCTCGGCGCGACCGTGAACGAAAGCGGGCTCCTGTCCATCCTCAGCAAGGGANNNNTCCATCCTCAGCAAGGGAACCGCGAGCAACACCCTGGTCAACTTCGGCGGCGAAATGGTCGTGGCAACCGGCGGCAAGGTCAGTGGCATCACGATCGAAAAAGGCGGCTCCGTGTCCATCCTCGAAGACGTCATGGCAGAAAACGTGGTCGTGAACGGCGGCATGTTCAGCCTCGAACAATACGGCTGGGCGTATCAGGCGTCAAAGGGAAGCACGGTGTCCAGCAACACCATCGTGAAGAACGGCGGACAGGCCATTGTGCATGAAAGCGCCTATCTGGTCGGTGCGATCGTCTCCGACGGCGGACGCGTGGACGTGCTGAGCGACGGCACGTTCGAAACAGGCAGAGTCAACGACGGGGAAGTTTATGCGTTCAACGGCGCAACTGTCTCCCGTGTGAACCTGGAGGACGGGGGCATCCTGAACGTGGAGTCCGGCGGCATAGTGCGGCATATCAATGTCAGCGCGGGCGGCGTCCTGACCGGCGTCCTGCGCGAAGCATCCGAACTCACCTTCTACGGCGGCACGCTTGACCTCGACATCTCGATGGCCGCGCCGGGAAGCGAGTTCCTCGTCGACGAGCAGTCGTACTCCGCCATAAACATGCGCCCCAGTGAAGAAAAGTATTATCTCTGCACGCTCACGGTCGGCGATTCCCAGGCGCACGGCGTCTACCAGCTGATCGAGTGGGCTCCCGATTTCGACCGGACCATCACCGTGGTAAACACCTCCGGCGCCGAACTCGGAACCCTCTCCGTCGGCTCCTCCGTCGCGATCGGAAACGACCTGTACACGCTGAGCATGAACGCCGGCGATTATTCCCTGCTCGTCACGATCGAGGACAATCCGGAACCCACGCCGCCGAGGACGACGGCCGCGAAGAGCGACATCGACGGCAACGGCGTGTCCGACGTGATGTTCGTGTGGACGGGCAACAACTATCAGCACGGCTACTGGATGAACGGCACGTCCGAATGGCTGAGCGCCGGAAGCAGCCATCCCGCCGAATGGGAAAATCTCGGCTGCTACGACATGACCGGCGACGGCAAGGCGGATTCCGTGCTCGTCGGCAACGTCGAAGTCGAAGGCGTGAAGGGCGCTTACATCGGCTACTACGCGGATGCGAACGACCTGCCGGACGGCAGCACGTGGGTGAACATCGGCTACCTGAACAACGCAGACGACATCGACTGGAAGAACAAAGTCGGCAAGCTCACCGGGAAATCCGCCAATTCCATCGTGTGGTACGCGCCCGAACTCTACTCCCTCGGCGCTTGGACCGACGGCACCGAAACCTGGGTCACGCTCAGCGATTCCTTCGGCGGCGATGACTGGACGCTCGTCGGCTGCGGCGATTTCGACGGCGACGAGAAGGACAGCGTGCTGATGAGCTACAACGGCGGACAAATGTTCTACAGTGTCGGGCTCGACGGCGCGGCGAAGTCTCACGGCTCCGCCAACTGGTCCGGATGGGACGTCCGTGCGATCGGCGACTTCTCCGGCGACGGCAAGGACGATATCGTGCTGTTCCACAACGGGACCGGTTCAATGGTCATGTTCGCCGACGGCAGCGTCGACAACTACACGAGCATCGGCCAGCTCGACGCGAACGACTGGTTCGTGGTCGGCGCGGGCGATTACAACGGCGACCAGAAGGACGACCTCCTCGTGCGCCAGTATTCCACCGGCATGCTCGGCTACTACAACTCCGGCGATACCTCGCAGTGGGTCGAACTCGGCCGCGGCGTCGACATGAACTGGACCGTCATCGCTTAAAACGCACCCGCCCCGTGCCGTCGCGTAGCACGGCACTACTACAGCACAGCCTGCTGTGCCTCCGAACTGGAAACAGTCCGGGGGCTTTTTTTACGTTAAGAAACTCCGGGGAACGGACCGGATTCCGCGATTATTTGGTTTTTTTCCGGTTTTTTCGGTTTTCCTCTTGTTTTTCTCCGGGTTTTCGGGTATAATATTGTGTGAAATTTTACCGAAGGAACGAAACCCGATGACTGAACCGGAAGCATTGCCGAGAGGCACCGAAACCCTGCTGATCGTGGACGACCAGGAAACCGTCTGGGATTTCCTGATCGAGGCGCTGCAGAACCTCGGATACTCCGTCCTCCTCGCCGAGAACGGAGAGGACGCCGTCGCCATCTACCGCGACAACCCGAGCCAGATCGACCTGGTCCTGCTCGACATGGTCATGCCGCGCCTCGGCGGACACGGCACGTTCTACCAGATCCGCGCCATCGACCCGGACGCGAAGATCCTGCTTTCCAGCGGATTCGTGCAGGAGGGCGCCGTGCAGGACCTCCTCGACAATGGCGCCGCCGGGTTCATCGCGAAGCCCCACCGCCTGCCGAAGCTCACGCGCGCCATCCGCGACGTGCTCGACGGCAAACCGGTCACCCTTTAACACTGCAAGCAGTGCTGAAGCAGTGCGCGGCTCCGCTCGCGCACGAAAAACACACTCCCCCCTCCCCGTGCCGTCGCGTAGCACGGCACACTGCAAGCAGTGCCGAGGTAGTGCGCGGCTCCGCTCGCGCACGAAAAACCTCCGCATTTTTGCGGAAATCGACTGGAAAAAACGGAAAAATGGGCTACTTTAAAATGGTTTTAGGAAAAGGAGAATCCACGCCGATGAAATTCACGAGATCGCTTCACATAGTTTGTTTCGCCGCCGTCTGCGCGGCTTTCCTGCTGACCGCCTGCGGACCGGAACCGACCGCCGACGAATGGATGCGCCGTTCCCTGGCATCCGCGAAGGATGCGAAATGGCGCCGCGCGCTCGACCAGGCGGAAAACGCCGTGGAGAAAGCGCCCGGCGACACGCTCGCGAACGTGCTGTACGCCATCGCGCTTGAGAACAACGACCGTCCCGAGGAGGCCGTGAACGCGGCGGTCCGGGCAGGCGCGGATTCCTCCAGCTTCATCGCGCAGTACACGCTCGGCCGCCTCTATGTCCGCCAGCAGAAATACGACAGCAGCATCAAGCCGCTGACCCGCGCGCTGGAGCTGAGGCCCGACGACGCGAACACGCTCATCCTGCTCGCACGCGCCAAACTGCGCCTGAACACCGAGGACGCGCTGAACCTCACGAGGCGTCTGCTCGATCTTCCGCAGTTCAAGCAGTCCCCGGTCGTCTACAACGAGCTCGGCGTGATCCTGGTCCTGAAGGGCGAGGCGCGCCGCGCCGCCGCGCTGTTCAGCACCGCGCTTTCCCTCGACGCGGACAATCCGCATCTGCACCTGAACAACGCCATCCTCCAGGACTACTACCTCGGCGACCTCATGAAGGCGCGCCAGTATTACAACTCCTTCCTGCGGCTTTCCGCCAACCGCCGTGAACTCCTCGACGAATACAAGGAAGTTCAGACGCGCCTGGAAATCATCCGCTGACCTCCGGCCATGGCCCGCTATATCCCGGACGACGTACTGGACCAGATTCGGCTGCGCGCCGACATCGTGGACGTCGTGCAGTCTTACGTCCCCACGCTCAAGAAGAGCGGCCCCACCGCCTGGAAGGCGTGCTGCCCGTTCCACCACGAGAAGACCCCGTCGTTCACGGTCAACACCGACCGCCAGTATTTCAAGTGTTTCGGCTGCGGCAAGGGCGGCGACGTCTTCAAGTTCGTCATGGAGCTGGAGAACCTCGACTTCTCCTCGGCCGCCGAACACCTCGCGCACAAATACGGCATCATCATCCCGGAGACGCCCCGGCGCGGACCCGGCGGCGCCAGGCGCGAAAACCTCGACGGCCAGCCCGAATACGGCACGCGCGAACGCCTCTGCACCCTGCACGAAAAGCTCGCGAAATTCTACCGGCAGTATCTGCTCGAACACCCCGACGGACCCGTCGCGGCGTATTTCCGCACGCGCGGCATCCCAAACGACGTCGCGGACAAGTTCTGCATCGGCGCTTCGCCGGACAGCTGGGACGCCGCCATCCAGTTCGCGCACAAGGAGGGATTCATGGACGACGAGCTCCGCGCGTCCGGCATCGCATCCAGCAGGGACGAAAACTCCTCTCACATCTACGACCGGTTCCGCAACCGCCTGATGTTCCCGATCTGGAACGAATCCGGGCGCGTCGTCGGGTTCAGCGCGCGCACAGTGGAGGCGGATTCGCAGGGCTGGAAATACGTGAACACGCCCGATTCCCCGATCTTCCACAAGGGCCGACTGCTCTACGCGCTGAACTTCGCGCGCACCTCCATCCCGAAGGCCGGGGCCGTGGTCCTCTGCGAGGGCCAGCTCGACGCCATCGCCATGCACCGCGCGGGCGTCACGCACGCCGTCGCGCCGCAGGGCACCGCGTTCACAGCCGACCAGGCGACCATCCTCAAACGCCACACCTCGACCGCCATCCTCGCCACCGACAACGACAACGCCGGGCGCGAGGCGGTCTTCAAGGACGCCGCCATCCTCCTGCCGCTCGGGTTCAACGTGAAGGTCGTGCGCTACCCCGGCGCGAAGGACGCCGACGAGACGCTTTCCAAGTACGGAGCCGACGCCCTCGCCGGAGCCGTCCGCGACGCCGTCGACTTCTTCGAGTTCGCGTTTGAACACGCCCTGTCGAACGTCGACCCCTCCACGCCCGCCGGGCGCGCCGCCGCCGCGAACGACGTGATCTACTGGATGATCCAGCTCGAAAACGAGGTCACGCGCGAATTCTATTTCGACTGGCTCGCGAAGAAGCTCAACGTCCCCCTCTCCTCCGTCGAAAAAGTCGCGGAACGACGCCTCTTCGACGGCGCGCGCCATCCGGCGAACACGGTGCGGCGGCAGGCGGGCGAGGTCCCGCCCCCGAAGCCGCACAACACCTCGCTCGAAAACGCCGTGTACGAACTGCTCGTCCTGATGCTGGATTCGGAGGAGTACACGCAGAAGGCGGTCGACGACCTGCCCGAAAACTCGCTCGGCGATTCCGTCCCCGGCAGAGCCGCCGAGGCACTGCTCCAGAGCGCCATGAACGGCGAATGGAAGGACGCGCCGTCGTCCATCCTGACCTCGCTCGAAATGGAGGGCGCGGACGTCTCGAAGCTCGTCGAGGCGCTCGACCTCGCCGCCGGACACGCCGCGGAACGCGCCGCCATCGAGGCCACCCGCGAAGAAGGAAAAGACGCGCCCCCGGCCTCCTGCCCGGCCGCCGATCCCGAGCTCAGCAAAAAGTTTTTCCGCAACACCTACAATTCGAGCGTGCGCCTGATCCTGACCGATTACTACACGCGGAAACGCGCCGGATTGCTCGCGCAGGTCAAGACGCTCGCGCCGGACGCCCCGGAACGCGCCAAACTCTTCAAGGAAATCAAAGACATCTCCTCCGCCCTCCTCCAGCTCCCGCAGAAATACCGCGTCATCATCTGAACACGCGTGTTTTTTTCGCTTCGGACATACTGGTTCTTTCACAAACCCTGACGTTCGCGCCTCGCGGTACAAACAAACGGTCTTCTGTCTCCTCATCCCCCAAAAACCTTGCCGTTCACGCCTCGCGGTAAAGAAAAAGATGTATGAGCGCAAGCGAGCTTACCGAGGCGGCATAGCCGCCCCCAGCGAAGCGGGGACGCGAATGCGTCCAAAACCGCCCATGGGATGTGCAAGGGCAGGTGTTAATCAATCTATACCGGAACGGGGCTAATTTGTGTTTAGCAGGCAGTCGGATTTCGCTCATTCCCCTGATATGTTTTAGAACAGAAGCACGATCCACCGTCCGGCCCAGTACAGCACCTCGGCGGGCAGCATCGCGATATCCATAAGGACTGCGCCGCCAACAAGGTACCATCCGCCTTTCACGCCGTCTTCTCTTGTTTCTTTTTTTGCGATGGCATTGAATTTCTCTTCGAACGGCTGCAGCTCAAAAACACGATGATACGACCAGGGAATGGAATCCTCCTCGTTGGATATTCTGGCGGTCAAGACCTCATAACGGTTTCCCTTTTTTCCACGCGGGAATACCAGGATGGACCTCTCTCGACGATACGCTTTGCCGTTATCCCAGACTGTAACGCAAAACGGCTGTGACAGTTTATCCCGGTCGTCGGGATGAATGATCAAGCGAAAGGTGCCATCGGGCCAGACGTTGTGATAGTAATCGGGAACGGGGTTGTCGCTTCCGATGGAATCCAGCAGGAAAGGAAAAAGATAATCCACCGGGACCGGGCTGCTCCACTTTGAAGTCGGGACACTTTTTGACTTGGCTTTCTCCTGGGACGGATCTTCCTTGACTTCCAGCGTAAAGAGGAACATTCCATCCGGGACGGGGTCCATCGGGATCCGTTTCTTGAAATGCGCTCCATCTGAACGTATGTAATTGCCTCCCAAGGGATCTTCTCGGTAGATTCCCAGCACGGAAGAATAAACGATTTCGCGGCCATCGGGAGACAGCTCGAAATGACGGTCTTCGAGTTTGACTCTTCGGGGCCAGATATAACCGATCGTCCAGATCGTGCAGCTTCCGCCGAACAAGCAGACGATGACGAGGGAAACGGCAAGATATCCGAGGAATACGATTAGGCACGACCTGAACCATTTCCGTTTTCTGTTTTTCTTCGGTTCACTGGAGCTTGTTTGTTGCATGGTATAGTTTTCCTCCATAGGTGTTGCCGGTTGGGGGCATGCAGGACGTTAAGCGGGGAACAACCCGTTCATTTTTTTGTATCCGAACAATAATCTATCACATGAACTTGGGATAGTCAAGCACGATTTCCGCCTTTTTCAGATTATTTATGAGATTAAGAACAAAGAAAGGACGCAGACGCGTCCACGCTTCACTGGGGGCGCTTCGCGCCTTGGAAAACTCGCTTCCGCTCGCTCATCTTTTCTTAACCGCGAGGCGCGAAAACAAAGGTACTTTGGAAATACTCAGGAAGCGGAAAGCTCGCTTGCGCTCGCTCATCTTTTCTTAACCGCGAGACGCGAATGCCAGAGTTTATAGAGAACGGAGGAGGTTGCCCGTTGGTACCGCGAGGCGCGAAAGGCAGGATCGAGATAACTCCAACTATCGAATGGATGGAGGATAATCTGTCCGATCAAGGAAACGGGATTATCCTCCAGGCAATCATCCGACTCAGCGGAATTTCCGCAGGCGGAGGGCATTCGTCACCACGAAGAGCGAACTGCACGCCATCGCCGCCGTCCCGAGCATGGGATGCAGGCGCCACCCGAAGAACGGATACAGCGCGCCCGCCGCGACCGGGATTCCCAGCACGTTGTAGAAGAACGCCCAGAAGAGGTTCAGGCGGATGTTGCGCATGACGGCGCGGCTCAGGCGGACGGCAGTCACCACGTCGCGCAGGTCGCCGCGCAGGAGCACCACGTCGGCGGTCTCCATCGCGATGTCCGTGCCGCCGCCGATGGCGATCCCGACGTCCGCCCGTGCGAGCGCGGCCGCGTCGTTGATGCCGTCGCCGACCATCGCCACCTTCGCACCGTCCTGCTGAAGCTCGCGGATGCACGCCTCCTTGCCGTCCGGCAGGACGCCCGCGATCACGCGGTCGATCCGCAGCTCGGACGCGGCGGCTTTCGCCGAGACCTCGGTGTCTCCGGTCAGCAGCACGGTCTTCAGGCCGAGTTCATGGAGCGCGCGCAGGGCGTCCGCGCTGCCGTCCTTCACGGTGTCGCGAAGCGCCATGACGGCGCGGAGTTGTTTCGCGTCGCGGTCCGCCATGAAGAGCAGGCTGTGGCCGCCGGATTCGAGTTCGCGGATCAGGGGTTCCTGCGCGCCCAGCGCGATCCCCTCGCGTTCCATCAGGCGCGCGTTGCCGCAGACGTAGCGGACGCCGCCGACCGTGCCGGACACGCCCATCCCGGGCGTCGCGGAGAAATCCTCCACGCTCGCATCCGACACAATCACGCCGTGTTCCTGCGCGTACTGTACGACAGCGCGCGCGAAGGGATGCTCCGACTTCGATTCGAGCGGCGCGGCAATCTTCAGAAACTCCGCCTCCCCTGCCCCGGCTTCCGCACCGTCCGGCGTCAGCGTCACCACGCGGGTCACGCGGTGCCGCCCCTCGGTCACGGTCCCGGTCTTGTCCAGCACGATGGTCCTGACGGCGTGCAACTCCTCCAGCGCGGCGGCGTTCTTGAACAGGATGCCGTACTTGGAGCCGACGCCCGTGCCGACCATGATCGCGATCGGGGTGGCGAGTCCGAGCGCGCACGGACAGCTGATGACCATCACGGCGATCGCGGTCGTCAGCGAGAAATACACGGTCTGGTGCTCCACGAACAGCCAGAAGCAGCCCGCCGCGAGCGCCGCGACCAGCACGGCCGGCACGAAAACGCCGCTCACGCGGTCCGCGAAACGCGAGATCGGCGCGCTGGAGTTCGACGCGCTCTCCACGAGCTGGATGATGCGCGACAGCGTGGAGTCGCGCCCGACACGGTCCGCCCGGAACCGGAACGAACCGTTCACGTTCATCGTCCCGCTCACCACGCGGTCGCCCGGCTCCTTGCCCGCGGGGACGCTCTCCCCGGTCACGCTCGACTGGTCCACGGTGCCGTTTCCGCTCACGACCACGCCGTCCGCCGGAATCGACGAACCGGGCCGGATCACCACAATGTCGCCGACGGCGAGTTCGTCCGCCGGGATCTCGACTTCTTTTTCGCCGCGGACGACGACCGCGGTCTTCGGCGACAGGTTCATCAGGCGGGACACGGCGTCCGTCGTGCGGCGTTTCGCCCGCGCCTCCAAGTATTTCCCGAACGTCACGAGCACCAGGATCATGCCCGCCGTCTCGAAATACAGGTTGCCCGCCGCCTCGGTCACGCGCGCGGCGTCCCCCTGCATCTTTCCGAGCAGCATTTCCCCGGTCATCACGAGGCTGTACAGCACGCTCGCGCCGGACCCGAGCATAATGAGCGAATCCATGTTCGGCGACAGCTTCAGGAACCGTCGCGCGCCGCTGACGAAATACACGCGGTTCACGAACAGCAGCGGAATCACGAGAACGAGCTGGAGCCAGGCGGCGTCGAGCGGATAATCCTTCAGCCAGCCGTGCATGGAGGAGAACGCGACGTACATGAGCGGAAGCATCAGGATCGCCGACCATACGAACTGGCGGAAGAGCTCGCGGCTGGGATCGGGAATGGCGGCCGGTGCCTTCTTCGGGGCGGATTTCGCCTGCCCGGCCGTTTCCTGTTCGGGAGCCGCCTCGGGCGCGGGCGCTTCATTCACCTGTTCAGCCGTGAATCCGGCATCTTTCACCGCGTCGACGATCCTCTGCGGCATATCCGGCGCGTTGTCGCACTTCACGGTCATGCGCCCGGTCACGAGATTGACCTCGGCATCCTGTACGCCGGGGACCGCCTTCACGGCCTTCGCAACGTGCGCCTGGCAGGACGCGCAGCGCATCCCGCCCACCAGAAACAAATGTTCGACGGCGACAGGCGCGGGCGCTTCCTCCACGATTTCCGCCGTGAATCCGGCGTTTTTCACCGCGTCGACGATCTTCTGCGGCATGTCCGGCGCGTCGTCCGTCTCCACGGTCATGCGCCCGGTGATCAGATTCACCTCAACATTCTGCACGCCGGGGACCGCCTTCACGGCCTTCGCCACGTGCGCCTGGCAGGACGCGCAGCGCATCCCGCCCACCTGAAACAAATGTCTCATCGTTCAACCTCCGTTTTTATAAACCGTCATCATATCGGGATCGTCATCGTCGTCGCGGATTCGGGCGAACCCGCCATCGCGGAATGCGTCAGCCGGGCAAACGCGGCGGCCTGCTCCTCGTTACCGATCGCGGCGATCAGGTCGCCGACGTGCAGCACGGTGTCCGGGCGCGGATTCGCGTCGACCTCGCCGTCGTGGACCACGCCCACGATCGACATGCCGGTCCGGGCGCGGACGCGCGACTCCTCAATGGAACGCCCCGCGAGCGGGCTGTCCGGCTGGATCTGCGTCCAGCGCAGTTCGATCAGGCCGTGGAACGCGCGGATCTTCTCGGCGAGCGCGAACGCCGGGCTGCCGTCGAGCATGGGCTTGTAGCGGCTGGCGCGGACGGAATCCAGGTAGTTCTGGATGCGCGCCTCGGAAATATCGTTCAGCACGAGGATGCGCCGGGTCAGCTCCAGCGACACCTCGAAGTTCGAAAGGATGATCTCGTCGACGTTCTCCTCGGAAAGCCGTTTTTCGTTTTCGGGCGAAGCAGCGCACATGACCGTGCGGATGCCGGGATTGACCTTGCGCGCGAGCTCGACGACGGCGAGGCTTTCCTCCAGTTTCGGGATCATCGGCACGAGGACTTTCGCGCTGCCGACGCGCGCCGCGTTCAGGATCACGTCGCTCATCGGGTCGCCGTAGATCACGTTCACGCCCTCGGCCTGCGCCTCGCGGTACGCGTCGTAGGACGGCTCGACGATCACATATTTCAGGTTCAGGCGGATCAGGACGTGCGCGATCACGCGCGAGATGCGGCCGCCGCCGATCAGGACCATGTGTCCGTCCAAATCGGGCTGCGGCAGCACGATCCCGGTGCTCTGCAGGTTCCGCCAGACCGTCCGGCGGAGCAGGGAATAAACCGGCACCGTGAGGTTGTTGATGACCGGTCCGGCGATCATGGAGCAGACGACCACGCAGAGGATCAGCGAATACAGCTCGGTCGTGATGAAGCCGTCCTGCAACCCGGTCCCGATCACCACGAACGCGATCTCCGAGGTCGGGAACATCCCGAACAGCATCGCTACGGGGATCACGTTGCGGTACTTGAAGATCCACGTGACGGCGGCGAGGAACGTCGTGCGCGCGAGTCCGGTCAGCACGACCAGCGCCCCGACGAGCAGCCAGTGCGCACCCAGGTAGTGCACGTCGAGCATCATCCCGATGGAAACGAAGAAGAGCATGGCGAAGAAGTCGCGCACGGACGACAGTTCGGACAGCGCCTTCCGTCCGTACGCGCTGTCGCTCAGCACGATGCCGGCCAGAAACGCCCCGAACGAGAAGGACACCTCCATCGCCACGGAGATCGCGCCGGACACCAGCGCGATGGCGGTGATGGAGAGCAGGAAGAGTTCCTTCGACTCCAGGCGCGCCGCGCGTCCCGTGAGCTTCGGCAGATACCGCGCGCCGACCGTCAGCATCAGCGCCATGAACGCCGTGCTGAGCACGAGCGGCATGAGCGAGGAGAGCCCGCCGCCGGACGACGACAGCGCGCCGAGCTGGCAGACCAGCAGCATCAGCGGCATCACGGTCAGGTCCTGCACGATGGAGACGCCGATCATGACGCGTCCGGAGAGCGAGTTTTCAAACCCCTTGCTGGAAAGCGTCTTCAGGACGACCGCCGTACTGGTGGAGACAAAGCAGATGCCGAAGAGGAACAGAGACACGTTCGAGCTGAACAGCGGGATCTTCGTGTCCCCGGCGAAATTGACGGACGGATCGCGGCTCAGCAGCCATGCGATCCCGGTCCCCGCCAGAAACGTGAACAGGACCTGCGCCAGCGCGCCGAAGACCGCGACCTTGAAGACCGGGCGGATGTCCTTTTTGGAAAACTCCAACCCCATGGAAAACAGCAGCAGCGCCACGCCGACGTTCGCCAGCGAATTGATGGCGGTGTTCGCGACCTCGCCGAATCCGGTCTTGAACAGGATGCCGACCAGCACGCCGGCGAGGATATAGCCTAAAATCAGCGGCTGTTTGAGCTTCTTCGCCGCGATGCCGCCGATCAGCCCGGTCACCACGATCAGGAGCAGCGCCGTCAGGATCGCCTCCTCGTTCGTCGCGCTCATGCTGCCGGTCGCGTCCAGAAGCCATGCCCGGACGCGCGTCAGAAAATCGGTCATCATCTCCTCCTCCCCTTCTTCCGGGCGGTCAGGCGTCGCGTTCCATGGAGAACTGCGTGTCGTGGAGCTTGCGGTAACGGCCGTTCATGGCGAGCAGCTCCTCGTGCGTGCCGCGTTCCACAATCTCGCCCTTGTCCATCACGAGGATCAGGTCGGCGTTACGGATCGTGCTCAGGCGGTGCGCGATGGCGAACACGGTGCGGTTCTCCATGACGCGGTTCAGGGCGTCCTGGATGAGCTTTTCCGTCACGGTGTCGAGCGCGCTGGTCGCCTCGTCGAGCACGAGGATCGGCGGGTTTTTCAGGATGATGCGTGCGAGCGCAATGCGCTGTTTTTCGCCGCCGGAGAGCTTGCAGCCCTTTTCGCCGGCCTCCTCCTCGTATCCGAGCGGATGCGTGCCGGAAACGATGAAGTTGTGCGCGTTGGCGCGTTCCGCCGCCTGCTGGATCTCCTCCATGGAGGCGCCGGGACGGCTGTATGCGATGTTGTTCGCGATGGTGTCGTTGAAGATGATCGGCTCCTGCGTCACGATGCCGATCTGCCTGCGCAGGGACGCGATCGTGTAGTCGGTCACATTCCGCCCGTCGATCAGCACCTCGCCGCCCGTCACGTCGTACAGGCGGGACAGCAGGGACGCGACCGTGGTCTTGCCGCTGCCGGTCTCGCCGACCACGGCGACCATGTGCCCGCGCGGGATGGAGAACGAGATGTCGCGGATGACGTCGCGGCCGGGTTCGTAGGCGAACGACACGTGGTTGAAGACGATCGCGTCGCGGAATTCGCGGAGCTCGGCAGCGTCCGGCTTTTCGGGGAGCGCGGTGGTCGTGTCGACCAGGTCGAAATAACGGTCCGCGGCCGCCATGCTGCGCTGCAGGTTGTTCACGATCTTGGTGATCTCCTTGATCGGCTGGTACATCAGGAACGCCGGCGCCAGCAGCATGAACATCTGCGAGATCGAGACGCCGCGGGAATACGCGTACACCAGGAATCCCAGCGAGATCGTGACCGTGATGCTTTCCATGACCGGTGCCATGAAGAGCTTCCAGAGCAGAGCCTTCACCACCGTGCGGAAATACCGGCCGTTCACCAGCATGAACTTCCGGACCTCGCGCTTCTCCGTATGGTTCGACTTGATCAGCAGGATGCCGGAGAACGTCTCGTGCATCCGGGAGACCAGTTCGGCGACCTGCGCAAACGCGCCTTTGTAGATGCGGCGGATCTTGCGGGCGAGCACCATCACCGGAATCACGCAGATCGGCATGCCGACCACGATGATGATCAGCATGGTGAACATGTTGTGCTGGATGCTCAGGACGATCAGCGCGCTGAGACAGGCGATGATCTCCAGCGGACAGCGCGTGATGTCCGCGATCACGTCGGAGATCGAGCTCTCGATCATGGCGGTATCGTTGGTGCAGCGGCTGATGAGGTGGCCCACGTCCTGGTGCCCGAAGAATTTCATCGACTGGGAGAGCAGGCGTTCATACAGCAGATTGCGCATGTCGGCGATCACGCGGACGCTCACCCAGCGCATGTTGTAATGGTTGATGAAGGTCGCGATGTTTTTCAGGATCCAGGCGAGGATGAAAAGCACCGCGTAGACCATGAAGAACTGCCACGTCATGCGCCCGAAGTCGTCCACGATCGGAAACTCGAATTTCACGGGCCACTGCACCATGACCGAGCGTTTCCCGACCTCGATGGGCAGATGCAGCACTTCCTGGCAGGTACGGAGCCGGTCCAGCGCCTTGGTCAGTTTCGGGTCGGTGTCGACGGGATGCATGATCTCCGTGACCATCTGCTTCTTTTCCTCCTCGGTCATGCCGTCCGGGGCTTCTTCGACCGCGCGGATCACTTCTTCCGCCGTCTTCTGGCGTTTCGTGGACTGGCCGGTGTCCTGGTCCACGATCATGGCGATGTCCGGGATCAGCATCAGGCCGCCGAATAGCGATCCGCCGACCGTCAGGCCGGCCACGATGCCGATCGTGAGCATGAGCCAGTACGGGCGGACGAAGCGCAGGATGCGCCAGTAGCTCACTGACTTGAATTCTTTTTCGTTTTCGGTGCGTCTGCTCATGGGTGTGCGGCGGGGTAGCGGGGGATTGGATTCCACGGATTAATGTAGCATCTTGCAGCGTATTTTTCAAGCTCGCAGGGGAAAAACCCTGAAACTTGCCGGTTATTTCGCCTCGACCGTGTACACCCAGCCGCCATCCTTGCTCCAGGCGCGTCCGATGCGGACCGGGAGGCGGCGCGTGTCGGAATTCGCGGAGAGTTTCGCGAGGATGCCTTCGAGTTCGTAGAGGCTGTCTTCGAGGTTGAGCTTCCGCGCGAGTTCGGCGGCGGACCCGGAGAACGGCGCGACGGAGGGGAGCGAGGCTTCCAGCCCGGTCAGGAGCTTGATCACGCCCTTGCTCGCGAGCTTGTACGCCTGCACGCCGGGTTGGTGGAACGCGTTGATGTGGATGAGTTCGGCGTACGCCGCCACAGCGCGTTCGTACAGCGCGATGATCATGCCGAGGCAGAACGCGTTCACTTCCGGGATCCGCATCTCGATCACGCTGCGGCCGTGTCCGCGTAGAGCGTTGGAGAGGCCGGTCAGGAATCCGTGCAGATAATCGCCCATGTCGATGCCGTCGGAGACGGGCGCGGGCGTGCTGTCCTTCAGGACCTCGATGAACGTGATGAAGAAGTCGTTGCGGCCGTCGTTGAGCTGCTGGATGAACGCGTGGGCGTCGGTGCCGCCCTTGTTGCCGAAGACGTTCAGCCCCTGGTGGACCACGTTGCCGTCCAGGTCGAGCTCCTTGCCCAGGCTCTCCATCACCAGCTGCTGCAGGTAGCGCGACAGCAGGATCAGTCGGTCGGAATACGGTACGATCACCATGTTCCTGTCGCCCTTGCCGTTTCCGGCGATGTACCACATGGCAGACAGCATGTAGGCGGGGTTGTGCAGGAGCGCCGGGTTGCGCGTGAGGGCGTCCATGTGGCACGCGCCTTCCAGCAACGCGCCGAAGTCTATCCCGGCGAGCGCGGCGGGCAGATGCCCCACGATGCTGGTCTCGCTGGTGCGACCGCCGATGGACTCCGCCATCTCGAACGTCTTCAGCCAGCCCTCGCGGGAGGCGTGCAGGTCGAGCTCGCTGCCCTTCATTGTGATGGCGCATGCGTGCTTGGCAAACGGCAGTCCGGCCTTCGCGTAGGCGTTTTCGCAGAAGATCATGTTGTTCCGGGTCTCCTGCGTGCCGCCGGACTTGGAGATGTTCACGACGAGCGTGGTCTCCAGATCGCAGACGCGCATGGCGTCGGCGGCTCCCGCCGTGTCGGTATTGTCGAGGAAATAGATCTTCAGGTTGCCGCCGCGCTGTTCTTCGTTGAGCTCGTTCCAGTACGGGCCGTTCAGCGCCATCTGGAGCAGCTGCGGACCGAGCGCGGACCCGCCGATGCCGTTGATGATCGCGGCCTGGAAACGCTTCCCGGTCGATCCGGTCAGCTTGCCGGCGCGAATGTCGGCGGCGAATTCCTCGACGTCGGCGAACTCGGCGCTGCCGGAGTACACGGAGCGGTCGGTGAAATGCGTGACCTTGCGGTTTTCGTCCGGGTTCTTGATCTCGCCGCATTCGATCTTCTGCATCTCGGCGTGGACGGACGCGAAACGCGGCTCGATCGCCTGCAGGTCCTCGTCCTCGAATTTCATTCCGGCGAAGTTGATCTGGAACGACGATTCCCCGTCGATGATGGTATATTTATGGCAGCGTTCGATCCACATGGCACTCTGTTCCGACATAAGTCCGTCCTTTCAAAATGATTCAGATAAAATGGCGGGTTCAAGTATAAAAGATATCCATATAATATAGCACGCGAACCGCGTTTTATCAAGTTCGTTTCCAAGTTTTCCGCGGCAAATGCGCCGTACCCGGCTCCGCTCCGAAATCTTGTAAAACTATTTGATAACGCTTGACAATTCCGCGAATCCAGTGTATACTAATGCGTTATCACGCTTCGCATCCGGTTTTTCACCTCACAAGGAAGGATCCCCTGCCATGAAGAAAATCCTGCTCGTCCTGCCGTGCGCCGCTGTCCTCAGTCTTGTTTTCACAGGCGTTTTCGCGCCCGTCCCGCTCCACGGGCAGTCCGCATCCGAAAAGAACGGAAAGAACGCCGACAAAAAGGAGCCGGACAACGCCCCGATCGTGAAGGTCTCGCTCTACAAGAACGGCTTCTGCTTCGTCACGCGCGAGATCGCGCCGCGCGACTGGTCCGAACCGCTCGTCCTGACCCGGAGCATCGCGCCACGCCACGGCACGCTGTGGTTCGATTATCCGACGGCGAGGCTCCGCCGCACCACGGTCGAAAAGCTTGTCACGCCGGAACCCGCGCCCGCCGCGAAGAAGAACGATGCGCCGGGCTACCGTCCCGATTGGAACACCATGACCGACGTTTTCGAGTGGCAGCAGGTCACGGTGCGCACGAAGGACGGCACGAAGATATCAGGCCGCGTGGTCGGCAACCAGAAGCCTCTGCCGCAGGAACAGCCGACGGAAACGCCCGCCTACGAGCTCATGGACGAGATGTCGGCGTACCGATCCTCCTCCATGCCGATCCGCATTTCATCCTCGGCCTCCACCGTGAAATCGCATTCCCCGTTCGGCGCGAACTTCCTCACGATCGAAACGGACGACGGGAACTTCATCGCCGTCCGGCAGGACGACGTGGTGGAGATCAACGCGAAGAGCCTGTACGGGGGCGACGACGTCCCGCGGCCGCCTGCGCCGAAGCCGGTCAAGCAGACCGAGGAGATCCAGATCGTCGCAGCGACGATGGAGGATTACCGCCCCGTCCGCATGCGCTACCTGACCGAGGGGATCACCTGGTCGCCGTTCTACCGGCTGGATCTTGTTGAGGGAAAGGGAAATGAAAAAGCGGACGGCAGGCTTACGGTCAGCGCCGCGGCTACGGTCATGAACAACTACTGCGACTTCGAGAACGCCGAAGTCGAGTTCATTTCCGGGTTCCCGAGCCTCGACTTCGCGTCCGTCGTCGCCGCCGTCGCCAAGAAGCTCCCCATGAGCACGTTCCTCCAGTCGCTCGCCAACCCGTCGGCGGGCACCCCGAACTACATCCGCAACGCCACATCCGGCATCCTGAGCCAGAGCGTGATGAGCAACGCGCGCCCGGTCGTCCAGATCGACAAGGAAGACGAGCCGGCCGCGCCGCCGTCCAAGTGGTCCGCCTCCGGCATGGAGGACATCCAGTACAAATCCGTCGGAAAGCTCACGATGAAGAAGGGCGACGTCGTGTATCTCCCCGTCGCATCGAAAACGGCGGATTTCGAATACGTCACGACCTGGTCTGCTCCGCTTCAGGGCGAATTCGCGTTCGGGGAAAAGACGCCCGACACGAACGTCTGGAGCACCGTCCGCTTCCGCAACCCGTTCGATTTCGCCCTCACCACCGCCCCCTACGAGATCGAACGCGACGGCAAGATCCTCGGCCAGAGCACCGGCTCCTGGTTCGGCTCGGGCGAACTCGCGTCCGTCAAGATCACGCACGCGCTGGGCGTCTCCTGCACCATGTCCCACTTCGAGAGCGGCAACCGCGAACGCGTCTTCCGCGTGCCGAGGACGGAAGGACTCCCCGAACTGCGCTACCGTTACCCGGACGTCACGGTCGAGCTTGCCCTCGTGAACCGCACGGGAAAGGATGTGAAGATAAGCGTCGATTCCGTCTTCTTCGGCGAACTGATCGAGGCGGACGAAAAACCGGCGAAGTCCGTCATGACGACCGACCGCACCATGAACAGCAAGAACAGGCTCGTCTGGGACATCACTCTCCCCGCGAACAGCAAGAAGACGCTTACCTACACATACAAAGTCATCAAAGACAGATAACACAGGGATTTCGAAACGTTCCCGCCGCCGGAGCAGAAGAAAAACACCTGCCCCGGCGGCTTGTTTCTGCTTGAAAAACGCCCGCCCGCGGAGTATATTATTGTTTGCGAAACATTTTTGACAGGAGATGCAGGACCATGCTGGACGACAGAGACTATATGAGACGGCGGCCCGAACCGGAAAACACGGTTCAGACCGGGCTGAAATGCGTTTACGCGCTGATCGCGGTCAACGTACTGGCGTACATCTTCACGATGGCGCAGCAGCAGTTCGCGATCGACGTGCTCTGGCTCAGCGGAGACCATTTCCGGGGCGGGATGTTCTGGCAGCCGCTGACCGCGATGTTCATGCACGGCGGCCTCTCGCACATCATCTTCAACATGTGGGGCCTCTACATCTTCGGCGGCATCGTCGCGCCGCGTCTCGGAGGCAAAGCATTCCTCGGGCTCTACCTCTCCACCGGCCTGCTCGGCAACCTCGTCTGGCTGGCGGCGGCGTGGAACAGCCCGGCGGTGCTCTGCGGCGCGAGCGGCGCGGTCATGGCGGTCACGGCCGCGGCCGCGGTCATGGCGCCGGAAACGCCGATGCTCCTGCTCTTCATCCCGTTCCCGATCAAGCTCAGGACCATGGCGATCGTGTTCTTCGTCCTGGAGCTCGTGCTGGAGGTCACGGGCGGCCAGCCCGGCGTGGCGAACCTCGTCCACATCGCCGGGTTCATCGGCGGCTACCTCTTCATCAAGATCTTCTTCCGCCGCGAAATGCTCTGGGACCCGCTGGCCGCCCCCGGCGGTCGCCGCGGATATCGCCAGCCGCGCGGCAGCAGCAACGGCAATTCATCGGCCTCCGGCTGGACCTATCGCCGCAGTCCTGACCGCGAGCCCGACTACGGCCCGAACTTCAGTACGGGCTCCAACTACGGATTCAACGGCACGCGCGTCTCCCAGCGCGAGCTCGACTACCTGCTCGACAAGATTTCCCGCTCCGGCATCAACAGCCTGACCGAACAGGAGCTTCAGCGCCTGAAACAGGCACGCGAGGAAATGCGCCACTCCTGAACTTCTCTCCCCACAAGAAACCATTCTCCCCTACCCCATCCCCGATTCACACCGAAAGGAACCGCAAATGAAAATCTTCTGGGTCACCAGCGAAGCCACTCCCTACGCGAAAACCGGCGGCCTCGCCGACGTCTCCGGCGCTCTGCCGGAAGCCCTCGCCAAACGCGGACACCAGGTCACGGTCTTCATGCCGTTTTACCGTCAGCAGATGGGGAAGCTCAACCTCAAGTTCGACGAACGCCTCGACCTCATCGGCATCCCGTTCGGCCCGGGCATGGAGTGGGCAGGCGTCAACATCCTGAAGATCAACAAGAACCTCACGTTCATGTTCCTGGAGTATGACCGCTTTTTCGACCGGCCGCGCCTCTACGACTGGGACGGGAGGGAATACGACGACAACGCCGAGCGGTTCGCGTTCTTCTGCCGCGCCGCCATGGAGGTCGCCGTGCTCCGCAAGCTCAATCCGGACATTCTGCACGTGAACGACTGGCACGCCGCGCTGTGCAGCGTGTACCTGAAGAGCGATTACTACCGCACGCTCCCGGCGTTCCAGAAATGCCGCAGCGCGCTCACGATCCACAACATCGGATACCAGGGCATTTTCCCGAAGGAGAAGCTGTACTGGACCGGGCTCGGGTGGGATTTCTTCAACTACACATGCCTCGAATACCACGACTGCCTCAACTACCTCCACGGCGGCATCATGACCTCCGACATGGTGAACGCCGTCAGCCCGACCTACGCGTCCGAAATCCTCTCCCCCGAGTACGGATTCGGCCTCGACGCCTCGCTCCGGCACGTCGCCGCCCGCGGCAGGCTCCGCGGCATCCTGAACGGCATCGACGTGGACGAGTGGGATCCCGCGAAGGACAAGACGCTGCCCGCCATGTTCACGCCCGACGACCTCTCCGGCAAAGCCGTCTGCAAGGCGGCGCTTCAGAAGCAGTTCGGCCTGAAACAGGATCCCGATGTGCCGCTCTTCGCCACGATCTCCCGTTTCGCCGAACAGAAGGGGCTGGACGTCTTCGCGCGCGGCCTCGAATACCTCGCGCAGAACTTCGACATGCAGTTCGTGGTGATCGGCAGCGGCGACATGTATCTCGAAAACTGGTTCCGCTACCTCGCCGGAAAATTCCCCGGCAAGATCGGCGTGTACATCGGATACGCCAGCCAGGCGACCGCCCACCTCGCCGAGGCCGGCGCCGACTTCTTCGTCATGCCCTCCCGCTACGAGCCGTGCGGCCTCAACCAGATGTACAGCATGCGCTACGGCACGCTCCCCGTCGTCCGCAGCACGGGCGGCCTCGCCGACACCGTGATCAACCTCGACAACGACAAGTCCCCCGCGACCGGATTCGTGTTCTGGGACCTCAACTCCATGGCGCTGAACAACACCATCACGTGGGCGGCGAACGTCCGCAAGGGCAAGCCGGACATCTTCCGCAAAATGATCCGCCGCGCCATGACCACCGACTTCTCCTGGAACCGCACCGCCGGAAACTACGAGCGGATGTACGAAGATGCTCACAAGTGATTTCGACTACGAACTGCCCGAGGAACTGATCGCGCAGGAGCCTTCGCAGGTGCGCGGCGCGGACCGCATGCTCGTGCTCAATCCCGCCACGTCGGACGTCTCAATCGGGATGTTCGAATCGCTCCCGGACTATCTGCGGCCCGGCGACGCGATCGTGCTGAACAACACCCGCGTCATCCCGGCGCGCATGTTCGCGCGCAAGGAATCCACCGGCGCGGAAGTCGAGCTGTTCTACCTGAATCCCGACACCGAAGGCCGCTGGATCTGCCTGGCGCGCGGCGCGAAACGCCTCAAAGAGGGCACCGTGCTGAGGCTTCGCACCTCCGGCGGTGAGCTCTCCCCGTACCGCGTCGCGGTCGCCGGGAAACTCCCCGACGGCTCGTGCGTGATCGACCTCGCCGGAAACGACCCGCAGGAGGTTTTCGCCGCCTGCGGACACCTCCCCCTGCCCCCGTACATCAAACGTCCCGACCAGCCGCTCGACAGCGACCGCTACCAGACGATCTACGCCCAGTGCAAGGGCGCGGTCGCGGCTCCGACCGCAGGGCTGCATTTCACGGAAAAGACGTTCGCGGCGCTGAAGGAGAAAGGCGTGGAACGCGTCGAGCTCACGCTTCACGTCGGCGCGGGCACGTTCAAGCCCGTGTCCGAGGAGAAGATCGAGGACCACCCGATGCACGCGGAGTATTTCGTCTTCACGCCGGAGGCCGCCGAACGCCTCAACCGCGTCCACGCCGCCGGGGGCCGCATCCTAGCAGTCGGCACCACCTCGCTCCGCACGCTCGAATCCTGCGTGGACGCCCACGGCGTTTTCACGGCGCGCACCGGGGAGACGTCCATCTACATCTACCCGCCCTACCATGTGCGCTCCGCCGACATGCTCCTCACCAACTTCCACCTGCCGAAAAGCACCCTCCTCATGCTAGTGTCCGCGTTCGCCGGCATGGAGCCGATCCGCAAGGCCTACCGCATCGCCGTGCAGGAACGCATGAAGTTCTTCAGCTACGGCGACTGCATGCTGATCACCGGGCGCGTCTGAGCGGACGGAGGGGGAACGGAGGCGCGCATGTCGAAACTGCATCCCGAGTTCAGGCCGTCGGACATCCCGGACAAGCCCGGCTGCTACATCTACCGCGACCGCTTCGGCACGGTCATCTACGTGGGCAAGGCGGCAAACCTGCGGCGGCGCATGAGCCAGTATTTCCAGGACTCGCGCATCCGCACCGCCGACCCGAAACTCCGCTCGCTGATCCACTCCATCGCCACCTGGGAAACCATCACGGTCCGCACCGAGGACGAGGCGCTGATCCTCGAATCCCGCCTCATCAAGGAGTACGCGCCTCACTACAACGTCCTCATGCGCGACGACAAGCGATACCTGATGCTGAAGATCGACCCCGCCGAGACCTTCCCGCGCCTCAAATTCGCACGCCTCAAGAAGGACGATTCCTGCCTCTATTTCGGGCCGTTTCCGAAGGGCGGCGCGCTCCACCTCACCGCCGACTTCCTCGTGCGGCATTTCGGCATCCGCGTGTGCCGCTGCGCCGAGCCGGGGCCGGAGGACCGCGCGCACTGCCTCGCCGGGACCGTCCGCGACTGCTGCCGCCCGTGCGTAGGCGAGGTCACGAAGGAGGAATACGACGAGCGCGTGAAGAAGCTGATCGACGTGCTGAACGGTCACATCGGCGAGGTTGCCGCGATCCTGAAGCAGCGCATGACCGAGGCCGCCTCGAAACAGCAGTTCGAGAAAGCCGCCAACCTCCGCGACGTGGCCGACAATCTCGACTGTCTCTACGCCGGACGCCGCCGCAACCTAGCGAACGTCAAAATCCCCTCCCTCGACGCCGGCGAAGGCGCCGTGAAGGAGCTCGGCGAGGAGCTCTGCCTCCCCGTCATGCCCGAAAACATCGAGTGCTTCGACATCTCGAACATCTCCGGCACGCTCGCCGTCGCCAGCATGGTGCATTTCACCGGCGGCCGCCCGGACAAGAAGAAATACCGCCGATTCCGCATCCGCACGGTCGAGGGTCCGAACGACTTCGCCATGATGAAGGAGGCCGTCACGCGGCACTTCACCCGCCTCATGGAGGAAGGCCGTCCCCTGCCCGACCTGCTCATGGTCGACGGCGGCAAGGGCCAGCTCTCCAGCGCGCTCGACGCCCTCGTCGCCATCCACTGCCCGCCGTTCCCCGTCATCGGCCTCGCGAAAAAACACGAGGAGGTCTTTATCCCCGGCGAATCCGAGTCCATACGCCTGCCGCTGGACAGCGCTGCGGTCAAGCTCCTGCAGGCGGTACGCGACGAGGCGCACAGGTTCGCCATCACCTACCACCGCGAGCTCAGACTGAAGACCATCCGCGATTCCCTGCTGGACGAAATCGAGGGCATCGGCGAGGCGAGAAAGGCCGCGCTCCTGCGCGAATTCGGCTCCGTCCGCGCGCTCCGCAACGCCACGGCCGAGGAGATCGCCGCCCGCGTCAGCGGCATCGGCATCGAGTTCGCGCGCACCATCCGCGACTATCTGGACAAACACGCCTCCGATGGATCGGTCGATCCGCTCTGATCACTTCTTCAGCATCTCGAACAACGCGCACACATCGTCGTCGTACAGACAGCGGAAACGTTCCGGATGCGCTTTCGCCGCACGGTATTCCCAGCCGGGATCCGGCAGACGTTCCGCGTCGTCGCTGAACTCGATATAAAGATAATCCGCGCCCGCCGCGTCCAGACGCGCGATCCACTCCTCCGCATCGACCGGGTCCGCGCGCATTTCCGCCAGCGATCCGAACTCGTGCGGCTTCAGCGAGTTCCGTTTATTGATCGGGACCGAGATCACGCGGTTCCCCGCGGCGTCCTCCATGAAACCGTAGGAAAACACGGTCCCGGTCACCGCCGTCGTCTTCGGCCCTTCGTCCTCCGACGCGCGGACCACCCGCCGGATGCACTCAGCGGGACCGCGCCCGAACACCAGCACGTTGCCGTGTTCGCGGACGCCGGGATCAAGTTCCCGCGTCGCCGAGAGGAACGCCCCGGCGGGAAAGCACAGGATGAGCACGATGCAGACCGCGCGGCGCATCCGGCGGTCCGGCACGAACATCATCGCCGCGCCGGCAAGCGGAACCAGCACATATCCGAACTTCGCCGTGACCGGTGAATAATAGACTGCCAGCAGAACGACCGTGATCACAACCGGGAACACCCGCGGGAAGCGTTCCGCGGCGGGCGTCAGCGCCACGGGCAGCAGCAGGGAACCCGCCATGATCCACGGGATGTACTGCCGCGCCTGCGCGATCTCCGGGTAAACGTTCAGCTGAACGGCGAACAATCCGAGCAGCACAAGTGTCAGCAGAATGATCAGGGCGCGTTCCTGTGTTTTTCTGCAAATCAGCGCGACCGCAAGCTCGGCGAACGGCGCAAGCCCCCACAGGACCCCGCTCGGGATGTTCAGTCCCCACGAGCCGCCGCGGAAGAAAAAGTCCCATGCTTCAGCTGTGAACCCGACCGCATGCCGTTCGAACTCCAGTCCGGCGTTGAAAAACGGCGGGATCCGCACGGGGTAGAACGGATTGCCCGTGACGATCCAGCTCCGCAGGTAGAACGGCGCGGCGAAGACGGCCGCCGTGACCGCGGACATGATGACGCATTTGCGCGCGTCCGGCTTCCGCACGAAGAAATATGCCATGACCGCCAGCGCGAGGACCGGCGAGAGCATCAGCCCGGTCAGCTTGATTGAGGCAGCGATCCCGAGCAGGATCCCCGCGCCCAGGCACGACGGGATATGACGTCGGGACGCGCCCGCGCAGAGCAGCGCGAGCCCGGCGGTCAGGTATCCGCCGTTCAGCACGTCCGTGTACGCCATCACGGCGTTGCCGGAGACCATGCTCGTGAACATGACCAGCGCGGCGGACGCGAGGCACGCCGTCCGCGATGCCCCGAACAGGCCGCCGAGCACACAGACCGCCCCGGCGTTCAGCACCAGCGCCCACACCTGAAGCAGGCACGCGATGTCCGCGCTCCCCGGCGTCGGCGCCATCAGGAAACAGTACAGCATTTCCCCGTATGCCGGATAGTATTCGCACGTGTAGCCCGGGACCGGCACGTACGCCAGACTGCCGTCCAGAAGCCACATCGCAGGAAAATACAGGTGGTAGAAAAACGTGTCCGTTCCGAGGTGCGCCGCGAAACACGACATGCTCAGAATGACCGTGCCGCACAGCAGCAGCCCGAAACAGAACTTTTCGCCGCGAAGTTTCAGGGAAAACGCGGGTTTTTCCGAGGCGGACGGCTGTCCCTCCTCTCCGCCGTCCTTCCGCATCCGCCGCGCGATCCAGTACAGCCCGACCGAAAACACGAGGCAGCAGATCTCCACGGAAAAAACCGACAGGCATCCGAACATCCCCGGCACGCCCACCGACGCCAGCATGACCGCCGTGCCGTACGCCGCCGCAAGCAGGAAACGTTCCGCCGCCCCGACCTCGGATGACCGCGCGGCATTCCACGCCGCCAGCATCGCAACCGAAACGGGGATCGCCGCGAACAGGAAGAACAGCATTTTGCAGAGAAACAGGATCAGCATCTCAAGTATTCCGTGAATGGATGTGGTTTTATAGTATAGTTCTCCTCACGCGTTTTTCAAGTCGTTTTCCGCATGATTTCACGTTTTCGCGATCCACGGCGCGGTTTTTCTCCGCGGATCAGGTTGAAAAAAAGCATTTCCGTGCTATTGTATCTCTCACTGACATTCATTCACCATCCATCTGAAAGGATTTTCACCATGTCCGTTGAACTCGCAAAAGCCTTCTGTGTCCGCCTCATGTCCGACGATGAATTCCGCGACGCCATCGGCCGCGCCGCTTCCGCAAAGGAGATCGCCGACCTCGTCGCCTCCAACAACTACACCTTCTCCAAGCACGACCTCCTGAAAGTCGTCAGCGACCTCTCCGGCAAGAAGATCGACATGGAACACCTCTCCGCCATGATCTGCGAGGTCTACGAGGAAGAGATCAAGACCGAAGGCGGCTCCGCGGACGCCGTCGCCGAGTGGCTCGCCTCCCTCCAGTAATCCGCTCACCCCCCCTCGGCGGACCATGTCGGCACACTCGGACAAGGACGCGTATTCCCGGCGGAACGGACAGCCTGAAGCCCCGTTCGATCCGGCGGATTACGCCCGTCCCGATGCCGCGGACAGTCCGCCCGGGGAAGACGACGATTCCGCCGCCGACGATTCCGCCCCGGATCCTCTGTCCGGGGACGAGGAAAACGCGGAATCGTCCGGATCCGGCCCGCGCTGGCTTCAGTTCGTCAAACGTAATTGGCGCAGCATCCCGGCGTGGGGCTTTTTATATCTCGTGACGGTAAAAAGCGTTTCCGTCATCTGCATCGGCCCCGGATGGGACGGCGACAACATCCCGCAGGCCATTCTGCTGTTCTATCTGCTCGCCGAACTGTTTTTCTCCGACAGCGTCTGCGCGTCTCTGGTCTCGTGCTTCCTTCTGACGGACTTTTTCCTGGTCGAGACCTTCACGCACAACTTCTGGCCGTACAGCAGCCTGTTCCAGATCATCGTGGCGGACCTCGGCCTGCTCCTCATCCTGCTGAAAGAACGGTATTACCCGCTGAAGGTCGTGAACGTACCGGTCCTGGGACTGCATTTCGTGTTTTTCGTGTTCCGGCTCGCCGAGCTCTGACCGCCCGGTCCCGCTCCGCCGTAAAAAACGCGTCCCTTTTTTTCTCCGGATTCTCCCCGGAATCATTCACGCGCGCATTGCATTTTTATAAAAACTGTGCTATATTATAGTTTATATTTGTTTTCCAACGCTTTTTCACAACCACAGACACTTATGCAGAACATCCGAAACATCGCCATCATCGCGCACGTCGACCACGGCAAGACCACGCTCGTCGACGAGATCATCCGCCAGGCCAAGCTCTTCCGCGAAAACCAGGAAATGCACACCTGCTTCCTCGACAGCAACGAACTCGAACGCGAACGCGGCATCACCATCCTCGCGAAAAACATCAGCGTGAACTACCGCGACACCAAGATCAATATCATCGACACTCCCGGCCACAGCGATTTCGGCGGCCAGGTGGAACGCGTCCTGAACATGGCGGACGGCGTCCTGCTGCTGGTCGACAGCGCCGAAGGCCCCCTGCCCCAGACGCGTTTCGTGCTGGACAAGGCGCTGAAGCTCAAGCTCCGCCCCATCGTGATCATCAACAAGATCGACCGTCCCGACGCCCGCCCGCAGGAGGTCCTGAACGCCGTCTACGACCTCTTCATCGACCTCGACGCGACCGAGGAACAGCTCGAATTCCCCGTGCTCTACGCCAGCGGACGCGACGGCTGGGCCACCACCGACCTCGAAAACGGCGCCCGCGACTCCATCCTGCCGCTCATGGACGCCATCATCGACCACATCCCGCCGCCGTCCATGAACGACGGCCCGGCGCAGATCCAGATCACCACGCTCGACTACAACGACTACGTGGGCCGCATCGGCATCGGCCGCGTCCACCGCGGCACGCTCTCGCTCGACAAGCCGCTCTGCCAGATCAAGCGCGACGGCAAGGTCATCCCGACGCAGATCAAGCAGCTCTTCACGTTCGAGGGCATCTCCCGCAAGGAAGTCCGCGAGGTCCCGTGCGGCGACCTCTGCGCCCTCGTCGGCGTCGAGCACATCGACATCGGCGACACCATCGCCGACGCCTCCGCGCCCGAGGCCCTGCCCCCGATCTCCATCGACGAGCCCACCCTCTCCATGATGTTCCGCGTGAACGACTCCCCGTTCTTCGGGCAGGAAGGCAAATTCATCAGCAGCCGTCACATCCGCGAACGCCTCCTGAAGGAAGCCGAGCGCGACGTGGCTCTGCGCGTGGAGGAAGGCGACGGCGACAGCTTCAAGGTCAGCGGACGCGGCGTGCTCCACCTCGCCATCCTCATCGAGACCATGCGCCGCGAAGGCTACGAGCTCACGATCACCAAGCCGCACGTCATCATCAAGGAGATCGACGGCGTGAAGAACGAACCGATCGAAGAGCTCACAGTCGACGTCGACGGCTCCGCCGCCGGAAAGGTCATCGAGATCGTCGGCCTCCGTCGCGGCGAGATGATGAAGATGGAACAGCACGGTTCGCGCCAGCTCCTCGAGTTCATGATCCCCACGCGCGGCATCATCGGCCTCCGCAGCAAGGTCATGACCGCCACCGCCGGCGAAGCCATCATCTCCCACCGCTTCGACCACTACGAGCCCATGAAGGGCGACGTGCCCAGCCGCACCAACGGCGTGATGGTCAGCATGGGACGCGGCAAGGCGGAAGCCTACGCCATCGACGCTCTCCAGCTCCGCGGCACGTTCTTCATCGACCCCGGCGTGGAGACCTACGAAGGCATGATCGTCGGCTCCCACTGCACCGACGACGACCTGGAGGTCAACCTCCAGAAGGCGAAGAAGCTCACCAACATGCGCGCCGCCGGGTCCGACCGCAACCTCAAGATCGCGCCCGCCGCGAAGCTTTCGCTCGAGGAAGCGCTCGAATACATCGAAGACGACGAATACGTCGAGGTCACGCCGCTCAATATCCGCCTCCGCAAGAAATACCTGACCTCGCTCGAACGCCGCCGCATCCGCGGCAAGATGCTGAAAGCCGAAGCCGAGGGCGCGGAGTAAGCCCGAATTTTTAAGACGGTTCCGATGTATTCCCGCTGAAACGACGAAGACGGCCCCATGATCGATTTCCAGAACGTCACCAAGCTCCTGGGCGGCAAGTCCATCCTCGACAACGCCTCGTTCCGCATCAATCAGGGCGAGCGCGTCGGCATGGTCGGCCCGAACGGCGCGGGCAAGACCACCGTCTTCAGCATGATCCTCGGCGAGCTCCCGCCCGACAAGGGCGAGATCCTGATCCCGGAACGCCTCCGCATCGGCATTCTCCGCCAGCAGATCGACCTCTCCGACAAGCAGGAGGACGTGCTGTCCTACGTCGCCGCCACGGGCGAGCTCCCGCTCATCCAGGCGCGTCTCGCGGAGGTCGAACGCGCCCTCGAGACCGATCCCGCCAACCGCCAGCTGCTCGACGAGTTCGGCCACCTGCAGACCACCTACGAACACCTCGGCGGCTACGATTCCGGGCACCGTGCCGAAGCCGCCCTCGCCGGACTCGGGTTCGACGAGGACGTCTTCCACAAGCCGCTGAACTCGTTTTCCGGCGGCTGGCAGATGCGCGCCTCCATGGCTCGCGTCCTGCTCTCCGAACCGGACATCCTGCTCCTCGACGAACCCTCCAACTACCTCGACATCCCCGCCGTGGAATGGCTTCAGCGCCGCCTGCGCGTCTACACCGGCACGCTCCTCCTCATCTCCCACGACCGTTTCCTGCTCAACTCCCTCACGAACGTCACGCTCGAGATCAACGGCGGCAAGGCCACGCGCTATTCCGGCAGCTACAGCAAGTACGTGGTCGAACGCGAAACGCGCTCCGCGCTCGCCGAGGCCGCCCGCAAGAACACCGAAAAGCGCCGCGACAAGCTGAAGGAGAACATTGAGCGTTTCCGCTACAAGGCGAGCAAGGCCGCCCAAGTCCAGATGTGGATCAAGATGCTCGACAAGATCGAGACCGAGGAACTGCCCGAACAGCTTCATTTCCAGGGGCGCATCCGCATCCCCGAGCCGCCCCGCTGCGGCGCCGAGGTCTGCGCCGTCGAAAACGTCTCGCATTCCTACGACGGCGCGCGCTTCGTCTTCCGCGACGTCTCGTTCACGGTCAACAACGGCGACAAGCTCGGCATCGTGGGTTACAACGGCATGGGAAAGACCACGCTGCTCCGCATCATCGCCGGCACACTCGCCCCGACCTCCGGCCGCGCACGCCTCGGACACAACGTCGTGATCGGCTATCAGGCACAGGAATTCGCCGAACTCCTCCCCGCCGAGGAGGCCGCGTACGACGTCGTGAAGCACGCCGCGCCCGGCGACACCCCGCCCTCCCGCATCCGCGAGATCCTCGGCGCGTTCGGGTTCTCCGGCGACGACGCCATGAAGCAGTGCAAGGTGCTGTCCGGCGGCGAGAAGATCCGCCTCTGCTTCGCGCGCATCTTCGTGAACCCACCGAACCTGCTCATCCTCGACGAGCCCACCACGCACCTCGACATCGCCGCGCGCGAGGCGTTACAGGACGCCATCATGAACTATAAGGGCACGGTCTGCTTCGTCAGCCACGACCTCGAATTCATCCGCGGCACCGCCACCACCATCCTCGAAATGCGCCACGACCGCGTGAAACGCTTCTTCGGCAACTTCGACTACTACAAGGAAAAGCTCGCCGAGGAGGAAGCCGCGAACGCGCCCGCCTCGAACAATCAGCAGAACAAGGCTTCTTCGTCCGCCTCGTCCAATTCGTCTGCGAATTCAGGTTCCGCCGCTCAGCCTCAGCAGACCGCGGGCAAGGACCGCCGCCGCGAGAAGGCCGCGAAACGCAACGCCCTGCTCCCCGAAAAACGCCGCATCGAACGCGGTCTGGCGAAATGCGAGAAGATCATCGAGGACGCCGAAAACGAGAAGGCGGAGATCGACAAGCAGCTCATGGAAGCCACCCCGCAGACCGATTTCGCCGCCCTCCAGAAACGCCGCAAGGCGCTCGACTACGACATCGCCGAGGCCACCGTCGAATGGGAACGCCTCGCCTCCGAACACGAAGACTTCATGAAGAAATACAACGACGCAGACTGACACACAGCGTGTGCTGATCCAGTGCACGGATAGTTCTTCCGCTATTTAAAATCTTCCGCCGTTCGCGCCTCGCGGTCAGGGAAATATGCTCCTTCCCCAATCAAAATAACTCAGCCATTCGCGCCTCCGCGGTAATAATAACATGTCGAGCGCAAGCGAGCTTACCGAGGCTCGCGAATGCGAGCCCCCAGCGAAGCGGTCCATCTAAAAACCAGTTGAATACAGATTTTTAAAAAAAACACATTTATTCATAGACCATCTTTTTGACTTAATTCGAACCAATTCTATAGAACAAATATAAGCATGTAAGTTCAAATACATCAAACAAATTTGTGATTCTTATTTGACTCGTTTTTTCCATATGCTATATTTAAACAAAAGACAGCATAAGCTGTTTTTATCGCCAATATATTAAGAACTAGATAACAATGGAGGAATGAAATGATTAGAAGTGCTATCAGAATTGGTCAATCTCTCAAATCGGAAACAGAGAACTATTATCAGGTTCATAGGAATCTCGGTATTGGAGGAAACGCAATCTCATATCTTGTTGTTTGTACGTCCGGAGCTTGTCGAGGGTTATCCTTTGTTGCAAAGATACTATATAACCTTTCATCAGCTAAGAGGATAGAGCGTTTTAACAGAGAAGCGAATTTTCTGAAAACTACTGCCCATCCTTCTATTGTAAGACATCATGACTCGGGTGAATATCATTTGGAAAGCAATAACACCACATACCCTTTTATCATTACAAATTATATGCCGGACACATTGGAAAAATGCATAAGAGAAGATAGTATTGATTTTAGGGAAAAAATCTTGTTTTCATGCACTCTTCTTAATGCTCTTATTTTTTTGCGGGATAGAAATATTATCCACCGAGATATAAAACCTAGTAATATTTTTATAGACAATCATAACGCTATTTTGGGAGATTTTGGCTTAATGAAAGAGCTATCCAGTGATGACCCATCTCAAATTGAAGATGACATAAAATGTCTTAATGACAGCATAACCCATGGAGAGGACGGGTATGTTGCAATGCCCCATTTCTATAGAACGCCGGAGCTGGTTAACTTTGCAAATAGAAAAGATACCTTGCATATTGAATCAGATGTTTTTCAGCTAGGCTTAGTACTTGCAGAAATGTTTACTGGTGAAAATCCTCTTGTTCCCGGTGATATAAAATCTCAAGTAACATTAAACAAGATCGGTTTTATTAAGGATGCAGGCAAACATGGAGGCCTTGTTTTTAACTCAATAAGAGCAATGCTTTCTTTAGATTACTCAAAACGTCCCCACCCCAATGATATTTTAGATCATTTCCTGCAAATATACGAAGATGTAACTAGACAATAAGTAACAATCTTTTCTCAAAAAAAGAAGGCCTGCTTCAGTTTTGTGTGGAGCAGGCTTTCATCTTTTTGAAGAATAATCCAAATTGATCAACCCCATGGAAACATTGTGTTCTTTCTCCTACTCATCAGTGTTTATGCTATTTTGTTCGTCTTTGTCGACAGTTTCCTCTTCCGAGAAGGCGGCCTCTACTGCCTGCCGAATGACTTGCGAAATCCCTGCATTATATTTATTCGCCCATTTTATTGCTTTTTCACGATACAAATCTGCAGCAACAATTCTACCAATAGAAGATGAAGAAGTAGAGTCTTTATATACTTCATCAATTTTATTTTTGTAATAATTCGCAAGGAGTACCATCGCATCAAGGTCTTCCTGTTCACCAGCCTTCTCTAACCATTTTAACCCCTCTTTTTCTTCACCGCTATGCATAAGCATATCACCAAGATGTCTTTGAGCTTTAGGATTCCCTGCATCCGCAGATAAGACCAACCACTTTTTAGCCTCAGTTTCATCTTTTTTAAGACCAAACAATTCTCCCTCATAAGCAACAAATACTGCCAGCTGTGAAGCGTCATCTCCATTATATGCATTTTGGAATGTTATACACATCAGAGCTTTTTCCTTTGTCTCATCCGAGATCATCCCAGTTTCTTCTGCTTTTTGATACCATTTTAGAGCCTCGGAGTAATTCTCCAATGTCTTGCCTTTATTGTAATAAAAATCCCCTAAAGCAACCCGTGATTCAAGATTTCCTTGTTCAGCTGCTTTTTGAAGCCAATAAAGCCCTTCTTCCTCTCTGGGATTAACTCCTATCCCCACCAAATAACACAATCCTAACCGATACTGTGCTTGCAGATTGTTTTGTTCCGCGGCTTTGCGAAACCATATAACAGCTTCATCAGAGTTTTTTATAATCCCCTCTCCATTATAATAGCACAATCCGAGTAAAACCTGTGCATCCGAATGCCCCAAATCCGCTGCTTTCTGAAGATATTCAACTGCTTCTGCATAACGATGCTCAACAAATGCTTTTTTTCCTTTATTGCAGCTGATTTCTGCTAATGTTTTTTTATATTTGTTTTTTGCCTCTTCATGTCCATGTTCAGCTGCTTTTTGAAAAAAAACGACAGCTTCTTCGTAGCGTTGTTCATTATACGCTTTGATGCCGTTTTTGTATTCTTTTTCCGGGATGTATCTCATATAGCAAACGACACAGATAGAAACCGCGACGACCACAAGGACAGCGCAGCCAATGAGAACTTTTCGAGTATTATTTTTGAACGCAAAAACTTTTTTCTCCGGGGTGTGTGACTGATTTGTGGAGTATTCTGTTGTTTTTTCTATTGCCTGAGCATAAACAGTTGGCTTATTGACTATAAACTGTTTTCCACAAACGGAACACTCGACATTTTGCCCGATGAACGAATCATCAACGGAATAATGCTGATTGCACCAGGGACACTCGATCTTGAATTCCATAGCCTGACCTCTTCATTTGTGTTGTTGTTTTCCAACTTTTGAGGATGCGGGCGGTTTTGATTGCAAACGTCAAGTTCAGAATTCTTGACGGTTGAGTACAAAAAAGCCGGACGAATCCCCGTACGTCACACATGTAGGTCCCGCCAAGAACCTGCCCAAGAAACGACAGAGATACGCCCAGCAAGACTTGAAGACACAATGGTCCTTGCTGGTGTATTTCGTATTCTTGGGCAAAAATGTTTGAAACTTGGCGGGTTTACATGTGTTTTTGCTGAAATAACCGATAGAATGAGCTTGGAACCGGATTCCCGAAGAACAGGAAAGCGACTCCAAAAACACAATTTACATGCGAACGGAGAAAAATCAAACGGTTTTTCTGCTTTTTTTAGTTTTTTCCGCTCTTTCAGAGAGAATAAGGACGCAATGCGTCCCCGCGTTGCTGGGGGCGGCTTCGCCGCCGTGGTAGCCTCGCTCTCGTTCGGCATCTTTTTATTTGACCGCGAGGCGCGCACAGCAGAGTTTTACGGATTGCAGTGGCCTTCCTTCGCTCGACAGCATATTGTTACCGCAGAGACGCGAACGGCAGAGTTTTTTAGGATTGTGGTAGGCTCGCTTGCGCTCGGCAACTTTATACTTAACCGCGAGACGCGCAAATGCAAAAGAAGAAAAAACCTAACGTTGGCTTTCCGTTTTTTCCCCCACCATTCGATCTCTTCAGACCGGATTGGTGCGCGTTTTTCCTGATCCGCGGGACGTTTTTTTCCTGATTTGCGGAAAGTTTTTTCCGGTTATGGATTTGATTTTCGCCTGCGGCGTGCTATTGTATCTTCATCTTTTCACAATCTCTCTTCACTCCCAGCAATGCCCATGGAGTCCAGCATGCCCGAGAAAATCTATTTCTGCAACTTCCGCACGAAAATGTACGGCGCGCCCCTGCCCGACAAACTCCACAACCTGATTGCGAAAGCCGGATTCGAGACGCTCGACCTGCGCGACAAGTTCGTCGCGATCAAAATGCACTTCGGCGAGCTCGGCAACCTGGCGTTTCTGCGCCCGAACTACGCGAAGGTCGTCGCCGATTTCGTGAAGCAGCGCGGCGGAAAACCGTTCCTGACCGACTGCAATACGCTCTACCCGGGCTACCGCAAGAACGCGCTGGAGCACCTCGAGACCGCCGACCTCAACGGATTCGGCCCTCTCACCACGGGCTGCCACGTGATCATCGGCGACGGGCTGAAGGGCAACGACGAGGTCGAGCTCCCCGTCCCGAACGGCGTCCACTTCAAGACCGCGAAGATCGGCCGCGCCATCTCCGATGCGGACGTGATCGTCACGCTGAACCACTTCAAGGGCCACGAGCTGACCGGCATGGGCGGCGCGATCAAGAACCTCGCCATGGGCTGCGCCTCGCGCGCGGGAAAAATGGCGATGCACAGCGACGGCAAGGCGGAGCTCGACCGCGACCTCTGCATCGGCTGCAAAATGTGCTTCAAACAGTGCGCGAACAACGCCCTGCATTTCGATGCCGCCGCGAAAAAGATGTCGCTCGACCGCGAAGCCTGCGCCGGATGTGGACGCTGCCTCAGCGTGTGCCCCGTCGACGCCATCCACGCCTCCATGGCGAAGTCCACCGAGCCGCTCGACGAGAAGATGGCCGAATACGCCGCCGCCGTCGTGAACGGCAAGCCGAGTTTCCACATCAGCCTCATCTGCGACGTCTCGCCGAACTGCGACTGCCATTCCGAAAACGATGCCCCGATCATCCCCGACATCGGCATGCTCGCCGGATTCGACCCCGTCGCGCTCGACGTGGCATGTTGCGACCTCTGCAACAAGATGCCGCGCCTGCAGGGCTCCTGGATGGACGATTGCGGGCACGGAAACGACGTCTTCAACGACGCGCACGACAACACCCGCTGGCGCGTCACCGTGGACCACGCCCTGAAAATCGGATTCGGCACCGACCAGTACGAGCTCATCGACCTCGACACCAGGACAAGTCCTGGACTGAAGTAGTGCGCTCAGCTTCGCTTGCGCACCAGGACAAGTCCTGGACTGAAGTAGTGGCTTGCTACGCAACGCCACAGGGAAAAACAAATATGCCCAAGTCCGTATCCGGCATACAACGGATGCGGGCTTTTTTTGTGGAAGGGGAACGGGTAATGCGCCGCACGAATGCGCCTCTACCGGACGCGGCGCGTCCTGTCAGGTTCGCTCAATAGAACATCGACCCGAACAGGATCAGATTAAGAGTCGCGTGACAGGGGAAAAGCAGGATCTCGATGGGGATCTCGATGTCGGGACAATCCATAAAATGCCAGCTCATGCACACATAGGGGAGTCCGATAAACGTTTCTTCCACGATGAAAATACAAACACAGATGGCGGTGAACCATTCAATGCCGAATTCCTTCTTCGGGGGCGGCTGTTCTTCCATTTGCGGCACGGGCGGCGTGCCCCGGCGGCAGAGTTTCTTCACGAACCGGACCAGCCGCCGGATGAGCTCGAAGACCAGCAGAAGCGGCGTCCCGCCGATCAGCAGCAGGTCGAAATAGACCAGCCCCCGGACGCGCGGACACGCGTTGGCATCCCGGATCGTCCGCCGATCATCCGCCGGCTCGGCTTCCCCGGTCACACCCCGTATCCGTTCATCCTGTTCCTGCATAGCCAATTCAACCGTTTGTCATCTGTTGTTTCCGCGCAAAAAAACTCGGAAAATCCGGTGCCATCGTGTCAGCTCCGGAATGTTTCCCGGCCGGCAATGTTTTTTTCGGTTTCGTTCATTTTCGTGTATTGCTGAACGCTGGAAGGATCATTCCGTTTCACCGAGTTCCTTCAGTTTCTCTTTCGCCTTTTCATGTCCCTGTTCGGCGAGCTTTTTGAGCATGTCGTGCGCCAATCCGGGGAGACAGCTTGTCCCGTGTCCGTCCAGATAGCAGCACGCGACTTCATACTGTGCATCGACATCGCCTTTTTCGGCATCCGCCCGATACTGTTTGAACCTTTCGGAAGCGCCCTTTCTGACGCTGTAATTGAAAAACGGAAAGACCGGCAGGAATCCGTTCGGGTTGTAGTTCAGCAGACCGATCTGGAACGGACTGCCGTCGAAGCTGGTGTTGAACAGCCCGATTTGAACCGGACTCCCTTCCGAGGTGTTATTGACCGCCCCGATCTGAAATCCATTCTTCAGATCGAAATTCAGGAGCCCCACATTCAGGCATTTCGGATCGTCGCGTTTCAAATCATACGAATCACCCCGATTGTATGTGATCAGACCGATCTGTGCGCCATGCACGGACGAACGCAGGAGCCCTCCGATCTGACAGCCGGTTATTGCACTTTGATCAAATGAGGAAATGTCCAGTCCGATTATCTGCAGTCCGTATCCAACGGTTCCGCATACGGAGCAGGCGCAAAGATCGACACCGGAGAATGCTTTGCTCAGAGTCATCCCTTCGACGGATAATCCGTTCGAACAACTATAGGTTTCAAGCGGGAAAATGGAAATGCCGTTCTGCATTCCGATGCCCGCATACCCGAGAATATCCCCGAAATTCAGAACACCGGCCGTGATCCCGTTGAACGTTGAATCATTGCCTTCGACGCAGAATACAGGGCTGCATGATATCCCGTAGTTGGTCCCCTTGAATCCCGAGCCCAAAACTGTGGCGGATATCCCGTACGACTCGGTGTTTACGGTAATCAGTCCGGTGGCAAGCCCGTAGGTGGTGACATTTTCCTCGCCGAAAGGAAGTAGCAGCGGTCCGATCTGGAGCGGCGTGATCACTGCGCTGACCGTTTCATCATTCTTTCCGGTACGCACTTCGTGTCTGCATCCCGCGCAAAAGAACACAAAATGTGCGGCGGCGAAGAGAACGAACACTCTGCTGACGATTCGCGACGGCATGGGGCTGTTCCTTTCTGACATTGCAAAAAGTTGGAGGATTTCGTCAAACGGCGGCCTTGCGGAGGCATTTCTCCGCTTCGGTCCTGTCCTTTACCCCGGATTGCGCCGGGCGGCGAAATCCCCGTTGAAAACGAGGTTCATTCCCGTTCGATATTGTTCAGGGTGTTACTGGAAGATGATCTGGAAAAACTTGTACAGATGCGGTTTGACGCTTGAGGGGTCGTGACCCGTGCCGGGCGTCAGGTTGAAAATATGATCCATGCCGTTGTCAGTCAGGATCTTGCTGTAGTCCGACGGCGTATTGCGGACCGCGTTGTCGTTTCCGCCCGCGCTCAGCAGGAAGAATTTCGGGGTGTATTCCGCCGGGAACTTCATTTCCTCCGGCGTCATCTGGCCGGGATGCATGGGGGAATTCGGCACGGGAATCAGTCCGGGTGCGGGGCAGACCGCGCCGACATAGCCGAAAAGTTCCGGGTGACGGAACGCGATGAACATGGATTCGCGGCCGCCCATGGAGAAGCCCGTGATCGCGGCGTTCCTGCGGCCTTTCTTCACGGAGAAAGTCTTTTCGACGAATGGGATCACGTCGGTGACCATGTCGTCGATGAAATCGTCGTAGCCCTTGATGGCGGTCATGATGTCAAGTCCGTTGACACGCGCATGTTCCTTGTTCGTGAAGTTGTAGGTCAGGACCACGATCATTTCTTTGGCCTTCCCGTCCGCGTAGAGCCGCGTCAGCATTTGCGGGATGCCGACGACGTCGCGTGCCATCCAGGTCTCGTCGTCGGTATATCCGTGCAGGATGTAGACAACAGGATACTGTTTGTCCTTCGAATAATCGGGCGGCAGCAGGACGTTCAGGTTCGTGTCGCGGCCTGCCGTGCGCGAAAAGTAGGTGTAGCGCTGAAATTTCCCGTACGGCGTGATGCCGGACAGGTCGCCGGGCTCCGCGGCTTCCACGGTCGCCCGCGCCCAGGCGTAATCCTTCGACGGGTCGTCGCCGTCGGATGAGACTGTTGCACATGCGGACAGTACCGCCACGCTCAGGATGGATGCCGCTTTCAATAAGTTCTTCATGTTGTACCTCCGCCCGTTTTGTTGTCTCGGGCTGTTTGTTATGTTGATTCGTTCGAATAGGTTTTCCTATAGCCTGAACTTTCCCGCATTTACGGCTGCACAGCCTTCCCGTCACAGTCCAGGAGGACAGCACGCGAATCGCGGTTTGGCGCGTGGAGAATGATTTTATGTTTCCCCTCGAATGTCACAAAGTGCATCCCGTGCCCGCCGTCTTTCGTGTAGAGCGGCTTCGCAATCTGTTTCCACGGCCCCTGAAGTTTTCCGCTTTCCGACACGGCCAGCCAGAGATTGTAGGCGCCGTTGTCATAACCGCTCCAGATCATTTTCAACTGCCCGCCCTCACGGAAAAGATATGCCCCGTCGGTCACATAATTATCCTTGCCCGGATCAGGGTGGTTGTTCGGACCGTCGGAACCGTGGAACAGCAGAACCGGTTCGCCTTCCAGATGTGTGAAATCATCCGAGAGCCGCGCAGCACAGATGGTTCCGTCTGTGACCTGTACCCATTCGTGGCAGAACACCATCCACGGGGCGCCCGCCTCATCCACGTAAAGCGTTCCGTCCAGGCACATCCAATCCTCCGGCGTCACCGGACGCGGGCTAACGGGCTCGTAAGGCCCGGCAGGATTGCCGCTGGTCGAACGGAATATCTGGGTGCCTCGGTGCGAATCATCTCCGGTCGTCCCGAAGATATAGTAATTGCCCTTCCAGCAATGAAGTTCCGGTGCCCAGAAATCGTGAATGCGCCAGAACGTCCCCTCCTTCGGTATGAATGCCGGATAAGGGCCGCGCCACTGTTCCAGGTCTTCGCTGACATACGTCACAAATCCACGCCCGAATTGCCCATCCGCCGTGCGGACGCCGCCGGATGCCACAAGGTAATACAACCCATCATCATTCGGCAGGATGCAAATGTCGCGGATTCTCAGCTGATTCAAAGGTGATGTGCGTACTTGACCGAGACCCGGAAACTGGCTGTCGATTTTCGCAAGAGCCTCTTCCGCGATTGCCTTGCGCTTGCCCGCATCCATGAGATCCGGATTCTTTTCCTGCGGAAGCTGCAATCCCTGTGCTTTTCGCGATACAGGTTCCCCGGAATCCGTCGCACACGAGGTGAAAAATGCCGCAGCACACGCCAATACCAGCAGAATCGGGACAGGTTTTACGGAACAAAACGTTTTTCTCATGAACATAGTTGCCTTTCCTTCCTTGAATTGAAGCGAAACAAACAATCAAATGAAAGGGTTTAGAGGTGTCTTGGCTCTTTAGTTCCTAAATTGGAGGGTTTGAGGTATCACAACTTTATTATACCACGCCCCATGCAAAAAAACAAGCGGAAAATACCGGAAATACAAGGAAAATGCGAGGGAATCATTGACCGCACATCCGCTGCCGGATGGAGCGGCCTCGGAGATGAAGGTGTTTCCGGCGCTCAACATAATTACTCCGCGTTCGTCCAAATCGTTCCTCGGCGATATTGCAAGCTGGGACAGGAAAGATTTGAGAGACTGGAATGCTATTTTTCGGAATCCGGGAAAGATTCGGCAAGAAGTTCTTGTGCATAGGAATCACCCTGGGCGGCGGCCTTTTCCAGCCACTTCCGCGCCTCGGCCTTGTCCTTTTTCATGCCTTTGCCCCTGAGGTACAGATGCCCCAGGTTCCGCTGGGCGGCGAAATCGCCAAGCTCCGCCGCTTTCCGGAACCATTCCGCCGCCATTTCAGGTCGTTCGCTCGTCGCATAAAACATCCCGAGCGCCCGCATCGACCGCGCATCTCCCTGATCGGCGGCTTTCTGATACCACAGGACCGAATCGGGATTCCATCTGTTCCTGTTTCCTTTGTACCCCAGCAGGAGACCGAGGCAGAACTGCGCTTCGACTTCGCCCTGTTCCGCGTGTTTCCGGAAGACGTCTTCCACCGCCGCCCTCTGCGTTCCCCAAAAATCACCCGCGCGGACAATGGCCAGCCGGATTTCGGCCTCACTGCTTCCTTGGGCGGCGGCTTTCTGGAACAAATACTCAGCCATGGCACGGTCTCTCCTGACTCCGGCGCCCTCGTAATAGAGCTTGCCCAGCTGAATCAGCGCGGCGACGTCGTTGTTCTCCGCGTCTTTCTGCAGCCGCTCAAGGTCGATCCCCTCCGGGAGCTGTTTTACGACGGCTTTCGCCGCCTCCGTGCCCGGTTCCAGCCAAAGCCCTTTCGCCTTCAGTTCCTCGTCCGAAAGCCTGCCCAGGTCCTGCACGACATCCGGGTCCAAAACAACATAAAACAGGTCTTCCTCCAGCCAGAACGGCTGCGTCCGCCCGGCGGGATACTCGAACAGATCGTCTATGCCGTCGGGGTAATGAAAATACGTGCCCAGACCACCCACCTCGATTTCCTTTCCGGCCAAAGGACCGTTTAAGACATCGGCATAAATCTTCGTCTCCGTGTCCATATTCCACCGGAAATGCGTCACGCGGAACAAGGTCCCCGGAGGAAGCGCGAAACGGATCACTTTTCTTTCCTCCCTGTCCCAGATCATGCCGTCGCCTTTGCCGCCGACCGAATACCCCTGCGAGTTCAACTCCTCATACGTTTCCAAACTGGCCTGATACCGCTCGCTTGACACCTCATATCCGGAAAAATCCTGATCATAGGCATACAGCAAATCCGTTTTCCTCAGGTAATCCAGCGGATCCTGCGATTCGAAGTAATCGTAATCCACGCATCGCCCGGGCACCTTCACCAGATAAACATGGCCGCCCTCGTAGCCTTCACCGGACATGGACCAGGAATAATAACACGACGACGCAAAAAAAGACAGTAGCAGAAACATGCCGGTCAGCAGAAACATGGACAGGCGGGGCTTGAATTTCATCGTATTGCATCCTTTTTTTGCCGTTCTGCGGATAATATAACTTCCATTCTTTCGTTTTTCAAGCGCAGATCGGTCGGATTTCACGATTTCAATCGGTCGGATTTCACGATTCCAGTCGGTCAAATTTCACGAACTCGTGTTTACGGTTTCAGCATGGTAATCGGGACGACGTACACGCCGTCCGGACGCAGATAGGCCGCGTTGCTGAGGCCGCAGATCACGACGAGGCGGGAAGCCGGATTGCCTCCGGCCGTCCTGATCGCCGCATTGATGCGCAGGAGATTCGCCGCCGCATCGTCGATCTGATGCGCGCCCAGTTTCACTTCGAAGCCGCACCAGCTCCGGTCCGGCAGTTCGACCACGGCGTCGAATTCGTTGTCTCTGTAGTCCTGATAATGGTACAGCTCTCCGCCGAACGAATTGGCATAGACGCGCAGATCCCGGATGCACATTCCCTCGAAAAGGAACCCGAAGGTGTTCAAATCGTTGATCAGCCCCTGCGGCGTCATTTTGAGCAGGGCACATGCCAGCGACGGGTCGGCGAGATGGCGTTTTTCCGCCTGTTTGATGCGGATCGACGAGCGGGCCGCAGGAGCAAACGGCAACTGGTTGTCCAGCAGGAAAAGCCGCCTCAGAACGTCCAGATAAGCCGAAATCGTGTCATCGTCGATCGTTTCGCCGTCCACGCCGCCGATATCCTTTTTCAGGACGGAGAGGGACGCCGTGGTGCTCTCGTTTCTCGCCAGAGACCGCAGAAGCAGGTTCATCTTGTGCGCATCCCGCGTCTTTTCATCCACCCGGTACACATCCGTTTCCAGGAGCGCCGTAATATATTCCTTCGCCAGGATCCCCGCCGAGGATTCCGGGACCTGAAGATTGCCCGGCCATCCGCCACGGACAAGAAGCTCCGCGAGATGCTGCAGGGAAACAGCTTCGTTCATCCGGGTCGGGAACTCTTCGCCGATACACAGTTCGCGCAGGGAAACCTCGCCCGATGATGCGCCCGATTCGTACAGGGTCATTGGACGCATCCGAATCCGGCCGATCCTTCCGGCTCCGCTGTGGAGGATCCCCTTCCTGTTCGGCGTGGCGGACCCGGTCAGAATGAACTGCCCCTTTGCATTGCGTCTGTCCACCTCGGCGCGGACCGCGTCCCAAAGCGCGGGGACTTCCTGCCATTCGTCCAGCATCCGTGGCGATTTGCCTTCCAGGACCTTTTCCGGGGAAAGCTCCGCGAGACGCTTGTTCTGGAAATTTCCATCCGGACTCCCCACGTAGAACTCACTGCCGCTGTGCTGAGCGGAAGTCCACGTTTTTCCGCACCACTTGGGACCTTCAATGACGACGGCTCCCATTGCGGTCAGAAAATCCTCGACCTGCCGGTCGATCAGGCGCGGTTTGTAATCCTTGCGTTTCATCGGTCTGCCTCCTTCGCTTGTGTTTCACCAAATAATATAACTCCTTTTTTCAACTTTTCAAGTACGAATCGGTCAAATTTCACGATTTCATTCGGTCAAATTTCACGTTTTTATTCGGTCAAATTTCGCGTTTTTATTCGGTCAAATTTCACGATTTCATTCGGTCAGATTTCACGATTTCATTCGGTCAGATTTCATCAATGATCGTTCTTTCATTCCGGAATCGAGGCAAAAGGAAGGGACCGGAAACCTATGTGGAATCCGGTCCCTGAGGGCAAGCCCTTCGTGCGCGAAGCGTAGCAGAGCACTGCCACAGCACCGCTTGCGGTGTGCGCGAAGCGTAGCCGCGCACAATGCGATATCACTTCTTGCCGTCGAGTTCTTCGAGGGCGGCCTTGCGGCTGAGGCGGATCTTGCCGCTACGGTCGATGTCGACGACCTTCACGCTCACGACGTCGCCTTCCTTGCAGATGTCGGTGACGTTCGCGACGCGGTAGTTCGCCATCTCGGAGATGTGCAGCAGGCCGTCCTGGCCGGGCAGGATCTCGACGAACGCGCCGAAGTCTTTGACGGTCTTGACGACGCCGCGGTATATCTTGCCTATCTCGGCCTCGGCGGTGTAGAACTGGATCTTGCGCTTGACCTCTTCGAGGATCTCCTTGTTGCCGGCGAGGATGCTGACGGAGCCGTCGTCCGCGATGTCGACCTGGGACTGCGTGGATTCGGTGATCTCCTTGATATTCTTGCCGCCGGTACCGATGAGGGCGCCGATCTTGTCCGGGTTGATATGGATGACTTCCATCTGCGGAGCGCGCGGGCTGACCTCGGGACGCGGCGCGGCGATGCAGTCGCGGACGACCTTGTGGATCTCGGCGCGCGCGGCCTTGTTCTGCTGCATGGCGCGTGCGAGCGTGGCGATCGGGATTCCGGGGAGCTTCAGGTCGAGCTGGAATCCGGTGATGCCTTCCTCGGTGCCGCAGACCTTGAAGTCCATGTCGCCGAAGTGGTCTTCCGCGCCGATGATGTCGGTGAGGAGGAGTTCCTTGCCGGTGTCGTCGGTCACGAGGCCGCAGGAGATGCCCACAACCGGGGATTTGATCGGCACGCCGGCGTCCATCAGGGCGAGCGTGGCGCCGCAGACGGACGCCATGGAGGTGGAGCCGTTGGACGCCATGATCTCGGAGACGCAGCGGACGGTGTACGGGAAGTCCTTCGGCACGACCTGCGCAACGGAGCGTTCGGCGAGGTTGCCGTGTCCGATCTCGCGGCGGCCGGGGCCGGCGATGCGGCCGGTTTCGCCCGTGCTGTAGTTCGGGAAGTTGTAGTGCAGATAGAATTTCTTGACGTTGGTGCCGCCGTAGATCCTGTCGGATTCCTGGGCGTCCTTCGGGCCGCCGAGGGTGGCGATCACGAGCGCCTGGGTCTCGCCGCGCTGGAAGAGCGCGCTGCCGTGGACGACGGGGAGGACGCCGACTTCGGCGGAGAGCGGGCGGATCTGGGTCACGCCGCGTCCGTCGGGACGGTAGCCCTTCTCGAGGATCGCCTTGCGGATGGTGGCGCGGACGTACTTGTCAAACGCCATGCCGAGGTAGAAATTGAAATCCTCTTCGCCGTAGGCTTCGAGGTACTGTTCCTTGAGCTGTTCCGCGCAGAGTTCCTTCAGCTCGGAGAGGCCTTTTTCGCGGTCTTCCTTGCCGGGGACGAGGCACGCGGCCTCGATCTTGTCGGAGATGAGCGCGATCATGGCGGCGTTGAAATCTTCCGGGACGAGGTGGAGCGTGGGCTCCTTCTTCGGACGGCCGACCTTGGCGGCGAGTTCGAGCTGGGCCTCGCACTGCTTCTTCACGATCTCGTTGGCGAAGATCATCGCCTTTTCGAGCGTGTCCTCGGAGCATTCCTTCGCCTCGCCCTCGATCATGATGACCTTGTCCGGCAGACCGGCGTACACGAGCTCGAGCGTGCTCTTTTCCATTTCCTGGATCGTCGGGTTCGCGATGAACTCGCCGTCGATGCAGCCGACGCGGACGGCGCCGATCGGGCCCTGGAACGGCAGGTCGGAGAGCACGAGCGCAGTGGACGCGCCGAGCATGGAGAGCACGTCGCCCTCGTTCACGCCGTCGGCGGAGAGCAGCAGGCCGCAGACCTGGACTTCATCGAAGAAGCCTTCCGGGAAGAGCGGACGGATCGGGCGGTCCGCCATGCGGCAGATCAGGATCTCCTTGTCGCTGGGACGGCCTTCGCGTTTGATGTAGCCGCCGGGGAACTTGCCGGCCGCGGAATACTTCTCGCGGTAGTCGACCTGCAACGGGAAGAAGTCCTGGCCTTTCTTCGCTTCGCCGGAGCAGGCGGCGGAGAAGACGATGGTGTCGCCCTGACGGACCGTGCAGGAGCCGTTGGCGAGGTGAGCGAGCTTACCGGCTGCCAGCGTGAGGTCGCGGCCCGGTCCGATGTTGATTTTGACTGAAATCTCTTCCAGCATGTGGTACCTCCTTGAGGTGGTTTGGTGCCTCAGGAGCCTGCATGTCCCCGAATGGATTTGTTCGGTCAGCTTGCCCGCGTGGAACCGCGGTATCAGCCTCCGCGCCCGGACCCGGATTTGCTGTCCATGTCGGGAGCTGATAACGTCAATTCCACACCGGCCGCCGTCGAAATGGTGCATCCATTCAGTTTCAGGGCTCGCGTCCGCTTCGGGTTCCGCAGGGAACGGGCAGCAGGTGAGCGTGGCTCCTGTCGGCGGTTGTTGGATTGCCGCCGCGTCATTTGACCGGAAAAGCCGGCCATTTTTCACGCGGCGGACGGTTTTGGTGAAAGGGTTATAATACACAAAATGGCCGCATCCCCGAGTTCAGCCCGGGAACGCAACCATTTTCGCGTGTCGATTCAAAGAGCAGGGTGCTGTCACTTCTGGCCGCGGATACCGAGTTCGGCGGCGAGGGAGAGATAGCGCTCGTGGTTCTCTTTGGAGAGGTACTTCAGCAGGCGTTTGCGGCGGTTGACCATGGCCATGAGGCCGAAACGGGAGCTGTTGTCCTTCTTGTGAGAACGCATGTGATCGGTGAGTTCGGCGATCTTGGTGCTGAGCACGGCAATCTGGACCTCGGGGGATCCGACGTCACCCTCGTGGCGGGCGTATTTCTGCATGATCGCGGTTTTAGTTTCTTTTTCCATTGAATTCCATTCCTGTTTGCGGGATTTAAAACGAATTTTATCCTTTTAAGATACATGCCTTTTCGGAAAATGCAAGTCCGTTTCGCTTTTTTTTGCCATTTTTCGTTCCTTCCGGGCTTCCCGCTTGCATCGGCCCGCCTCGCGTGGTATATTAATAGGTTATGACATTTTCAACCGAAACACAACACGCCCGCCCGCGAAACGCGGCGGCGCACCAACCTTCAGGAGTTTTCCCATGCTCGAAGCGCTGAAAAAGAATGAATCGTTCCACACCCGCCGCGGCCCGGTCGTCCTCGTCATCATGGACGGCGTCGGCATCGGCAAGTACAAGGAAGGCGACGCCGTCCTCGACTCCAACACGCCGTTCCTCCACAAGATGATGGCCACCCTCCCGATGACCACGCTGAAGGCGCACGGTACCGCGGTCGGCCTCCCCAGCGACGCCGACATGGGCAACAGCGAAGTCGGCCACAACGCCATGGGCTGCGGCCGCGTGTTCGAACAGGGCGCGAAGCTCGTTTCCGCCGCCATCGAAAGCGGACGCATGTTCGAGGGCGCCACCTGGAAAGCCCTCATCGAACAGGTCAAGAAGGGCGGCACGCTCCACTTCATCGGCCTCTTCTCCGACGGCAACGTCCACAGCCACCTCAACCACCTGAAGGGCATGCTCGAACAGGCGAAGAAGGAAGGCGTGAAGAAGATCCGCATCCACGCGCTCCTCGACGGACGCGACGTGCCGGAGACCTCCGCCCTCGACTACATCGATCCCTTCGAAGCCTGGCTGAAGGAATTCAACACCGACGGCATGGACTGCCGCATCGCATCCGGCGGCGGACGCATGGTCATCACCATGGACCGCTACAACGCCAACTGGGACATGGTCCGCAAGGGCTGGGAAACGCACGTCCTCGGCAAGGGCCGTTACTTCAAGTCCGCCCACGAGGCCGTCGAGACCCTCCGCGCCGAAACCAAGGCGATCGACCAGGACCTCCCGCCCTTCGTGATCTCCGACGACGGTGCGACTCCGATCGGCCCGGTCGTCGACGGCGACGCCGTTGTCTTCTTCAACTTCCGCGGCGACCGCGCGCTCGAGATCAGCAAGACGTTCGACGCCGAAACGCTCACCGAGTTCGACCGCGGCCCGCGCCCGAACGTCTACTACGCCGGCATGATGGAATACGACGGCGACCTGCACGTGCCGAACCACTTCCTCGTGAACCCGCCGGAGATCGACCGCACCCTCAGCGAATACCTCTGCGCAACCGGCATCAAGTCGCTCGCCATCAGCGAGACCCAGAAGTACGGCCACGTGACCTACTTCTTCAACGGAAACCGCACCGGCAAGTTCGACGAGGCGCTCGAGACCTACATCGAGATCCCGTCCGACATCGTCCCGTTCGAACAGCGTCCGTGGATGCAGTGCGCGATCATCACCGACCGCGTCTGCCAGGCGATCGACAACAACGAATTCCAGTTCATCCGCCTCAACTTCCCGAACGGCGACATGGTCGGCCACACCGGCGTCTACCAGGCGGTCCAGACCTCCATGGGCGCGCTCGACATCTGCCTGGAGCGCATCTACAACAGCGTGAAGGCCGCCGGCGGCGTCATGCTCGTCACAGCCGACCACGGCAACGCCGACGACATGTACGAGCATGCCAAGGACGGCTCCGTGAAGCTCGACAAGAACGGAAACCCGAAGCGCAAGACCAGCCATTCGCTGAACCCGGTCCCGGCAATCCTCTTCGACCCCGAGTACCAGGGGGAATACGACACCACGCTGAACTCCGGACTCGGCATCAGCTCCATCACCGGTACCTGCATGACCCTGCTCGGTTACTTCCCGCCCGCGGACTACGACAAGTCCATCGTGAACCTGAAGTAACACTGCAAGCAGTGTTGAAGCAGTGCCCGGCTTCGCTCGGGCACACTGCAAGCGGTGCTGATACAGTGCCGGGACTTCGCGCCCGGCACGTTTAACCTCAAACAAAGCGTTTCGTCCGTCCGCTCCCCGGCGTCCCCCCCTGCCCCATGCGCTCCCTCATCCTGATCGACTCCTACGCTCAGATCTTCCGCGGGTACTTCGCGGTGCGCGTGCTCACGTCCCACGACGGCACGCCCACCAACGCGGTCTTCGCGATGGCGAAGTTCCTGCTCAAGCTTCACGCGGACTACCCCGCCGACGCGTTCGACGGCGCGTTCGTCTTCGACCTCGGGAAACCCGCGCACAGGCTCGAGCTCGCCCCGGACTACAAGGCGAACCGTCCGCCCGCGCCGCCCGACCTGAACGCGCAGGTCCCGATCATCCGCGACCTGATCCGGGCGTTCGGCTGGCCGCTCTTCGAGCAGCAGGCGTGGGAGGCGGACGACCTCATTTCCGCACTCACGTGCGCGTTCCCCGAGCGCGAGATCCGCATCATCTCGGCGGACAAGGACCTCGCCCAGCTCGTCAACGACCGCGTCGCCATGCTCATCCCGTCCCGCTCCGGGACCGGGTTCGAGCTGCGCGACGAAGCTGCCGTGGTGGAGAAGTTCGGCGTGCCGCCGTCCGGCATCATCGACTACCTCGCGCTCGTCGGCGACACGGCGGACAACATCCCCGGCATCGAGGGTGTCGGCCCGAAGACCGCCGCCAAGCTCATCTGCGCCTGCGGCTCCATCGACGCCATCCTCGCGAATCCATCCTCGGTCGCAAACGAAAATCTCCGGCGCAAACTCGTCGACGGCGCAGAACATCTCCGCAAAAACCAGGCGCTGGTGCGTCTGCTCCGCGAACCTCCGGCGGGCGCAAGCTGGTCCGACGCCATGCTCGTGCGCACCGCACCCGATTTCCGCCGCATCCGCGAGCTCGCCGCAAAGCTCGACCTGCACAGCATCATCCGCGACCTCGACAAAATCGCGCCGGAAACCGCGTCCGAAGACGCCTGCGACGATCCCGACGACCTGTTCGCCGCCTCAAAGCCCGCGAAACCGGAACAGCCGGCTCCCGCCGCCGAAAAGGCACCGGAGAAGCCCGCTTCCGATCAATTGGAGTTCGATTTCTGACATGAATACCATCCGCGACCACCTCGAATCCGTCCGAGAGCAGATCGCCGCCGCCGAAATCGCGGCCGGACGCCCCGCGGGCTCCGTCCGCCTCCTCGCCGTCTCCAAGACCTTCCCCGCCGAAGACGTCGCCGAGGCGTTTGCGTGCGGCCAGACGTGTTTCGGCGAAAACCGCGTGCAGGAGCTCGCCTCGAAGGTCCCCGTCCTGCCCGACACGATCGAATGGCATCTGATCGGCTCGCTCCAGTCCAACAAGGCCGCGAAAGCCGCCGCGCTCGCGAGCTGGATCCACTCCGTCGACTCCGAAAAGCTCGTGCGGAAGATCTCGGCCGCCGCGGATTCGCTCCATAAAACGGTCAGCATCCTGTTCGAGGTCAATTCCGGCGAGGAGAACAAGACCGGGTTCCGTTCTCCCGACGACCTCCGCGCCTCGCTCGAGGCCGCCCTCTCGCTCCCCGGCATTCGAGTGCGCGGCCTGATGACCATGGCGCCGCTCGGGTCCGATGAAGCCGCATTGCACCGCGTGTTTGCCTCGCTCCGTACACAGCGCGACGCGCTCGAACAGGAATTCGGCGTCAAACTGCCCGAACTCTCCATGGGCATGAGCGGCGATTTCCGCGAAGCCATCGCCGAGGGCGCGACCATCGTCCGCATCGGCACCGCGATTTTTGGTGGCCGCACCTATCCTGCGCACTGAAGACAAACGGAATCCGCCATCCTCAGACGTAAAAACGACTCACGTTTCAACATCTTATGGAGACCGCGAGTTACACTTCCTTGCCATATTCGTTTACAGCACGACCATTTTTTGACACACCACAAACGAAATGAGATTCCTTTCCTTCTTCGAGAGGGAACCATAGTCCGGACATATCTCTCCCCCTTAAGGGGTCTCCTCTTCTCTGTAGCTCGCCAATATCCCACACAACATTGCTGATAAAATACGCCATAGCTAAGTCGTCCAATTCATAAAGCCGATATTGAGGCACCTCTACATCACAATTCTGTCCTCCGCATTGGAAATGGTCGCCCGCGTGCCAATACCGAATAAACCCACAGCCATCCCATATTTTTTCTCAGGACTTGAAAAAAAGCGGATTCATGCCATCTTAATGGAAGCTTGCCGGCAACCATAGGAGAGAGCATGAACCCG